>JBPPNE010000297.1:0-4860 GCA_051306415.1 Porticoccaceae bacterium | reverse complement strand
CCGATGTGCGTGGTCAGAGATTCCTGATCGATGGCGGATGCTTTCTCACCGTTAAGGTGCAAGTCTGAAGCCGTAATCCGTTGCTGGTCGCACAGGGTAAAGGCTCTTTCCAGCGTGTTTTCCAACTCGCGGACATTGCCAGGGAATGGGTAAGATTTCAGCGCCGCCAGTGCCTCCGCGGTCAGTTCAGGCTCTGGATCGCCAGTGTCCTGAGCAAAACGCTGAAGGAAAAATCGCGCGAGTTCAGGTATATCCTCTCGCCGTTCACGTAGCGCGGGAACCGGAATCTCGATGACATTGATCCGGTAGTAAAGATCCTGGCGAAAGCTTCCGGCGGTGACTTCGGCGCTCAGGTTTTTGTGGGTCGCGCTCAGAATACGGATATCCACCGGTATTTCCTGCTCCGCACCGACCGGCCGAATGGCTTTTTCCTGAATCCCCCGCAACAGTTTCACCTGCATCGGAAGCGGTAAATCGGCCACCTCATCTAGAAACAGGGTGCCGCCATCAGCGGCCTGAAACAGGCCCTGCTTATCCTGATGGGCGCCGGTAAAACTGCCTTTGCGATGGCCAAAAAACTCGCTCTCCATAAGCTCCGATGGAATCGCGCCACAGTTGACCGGAATAAACGAACCACTGGCACGTGCACTTTCGTAGTGGATGGCGCGTGCTACCACCTCCTTGCCACTACCGGATTCGCCGCTGATGAAGATAGGGGCCTGACTGCGCGCCACACGGCTGATCTGCTGGCGTAGCGTCGCCATGGCGGAAGAACTTCCGAGCAATCGCTGTCGGTCTGGAGCCCGCTCGTGGGCCCCGCGCAACGAGAGGGCTGCCTTTACCATGGACCGCAAGCGCGGCAGTTGCACCGGCTTGGTGACGAAATCGAAGGCGCCACGCTTGAGTGCCTCGACGGCGAGGTCGGTGCTGCCGTGGGCGGTAATAACGGCGATGGGAATGTCGGGATAGTTGTCCTGGACGTGATCGATCAGATTGAGGCCGTCACCATCGGGTAACCGCATATCGGTGAGGCAGAAAGAAAAGTCACCTTTCTTGAGGTGTTGAATGGCCTCGGCAAGATTGGCTGCCTCGGTGACGTCGAGATCAAGCTTGACCAGCGTGATGGACAGCAGCTCGCGGATATCCGGTTCATCATCGACGATCAGAGCCGTGCGGTTGGCCATGGAGTCATTCCGTCTGCGCTGGCATGCGCTACCGAGGCAAAAGTCGTTGGGGGTGAGCGAAACCGACCCGAAAAAAACCGCCACCGGATGTCGGCGTCGCCAAGTAATCAAGAGTCGCGTAGTTAGTTTCGCACAATTCCCGGGCGAGGTAGAGACCGAGTCCGGAACCGGCATGAGATGTCGTAAAAAACGGATCGAAAATGTGCGGCAGATTGGCTTCGCTGATACCGGGGCCATGATCGCGGACATCCAGGCACGGCAGGCCTGTGCGCTCGTCAGTGCCCGTTTCGATGGCGACCCAGGGGTTGTCGCCTTCCATCGTGCCGTGGCGGAGTGAATTGTCTATCAGGTTGGTGATGACCTGGTGTAGATGGGATGGGTCGAACATCACCTGCTGGCTGGGGTCCGCCATTGTGGTCTCGATTTCAGGCGATTGCCGACAGCTATCGCGGTAGTCCTGGATAAATCGTGCGAGCCACAGTTGCAGCGGGATCTTCTGAAAGGCTGGTGCTCGTTGGCGCGATAGCTGTAGCACATTCTCGACAATCTGATTCACCCGCAGGGCGTGCTTGCCGATGATTTCAGTGAGGCGAGCCAACTCCGAGTGATCGACAGCGAGTTCGGCGAGGAGTTGGGCGGCATGGCTGATCGCGCCGAGGGGATTGCGTATCTCATGGGCGATACTGCCGGTCAGTTTACCCAGGGACGCCAGCTTCATTTGCTGGGCGTGCTGCGCGATCGCTCGAATGTCCTCAAGGAAAATGATGGTGCGCTTTTCCTTGCCCTGGTCGAGGGCGGCAAAGTTGGCTTGAATGTCACTGCCGCCTTCCTTGGTGTTGAAGGACGGGCTGCGCAGCCAGGGATGGATGCGCCACGCCTCGATTTGCTGCCAGAGCGCGGGGATGATTCGCAGCAGCTGGCCTGAAGCGAGCGATGCGCCCGGACGATGGCCGCCGAGATGCTCAATGGCGGCATTGTTGATCAGTTCGATGCGGTTGTGGACATCGACGACGATGATGCCCGTCAGCATGCGATGGACGATCATTTCGTTCAATTGTTGCAGGTGGGCCGCCTGATCGGCTTCGCGCAGCGCGATGGCCTCGGCGTCGCGCAACCGACGATTCAGCACCTGGAAAATCAGCGCGGTGACAAACAGCAGGATGCCGAGCAAACCGGCCGGAAAAATTGCCCGCGTCTCGGTGTCGTTGAGCATGACTGAAACGACACTTTCAAGCGTAATGCAGATACTGGCCATCGCCGCCAGTAACATTGCGAGCTGACCGGTAAACATGACGGAGCCGGTGGCTACGGTTACCAAAATCAAAAATCCGATACCGCTGCCAAACCCGCCGCTGCTGTGCATCAATAGCGTGAGTGCCACCATGTCCAGGAACAGGTGAGCGAATAGTGCTGACGCAGCGGTTTGAAACTGCCTGGCGATGAGGTAACCCAGAGTCAGTACGGTCGCCAGGGCGTATGCGGCGGCGACGAGTAGGTAGAGGCGCGGATCCGTGGTGCCGAGGATATCCGGGGCGACCCGGAGTAA
This sequence comes from Porticoccaceae bacterium, assembly GCA_051306415.1. GTDB lineage: Bacteria > Pseudomonadota > Gammaproteobacteria > Pseudomonadales > Porticoccaceae > CBDDRG01. Next base: position 2,130 of record JBPPNE010000297.1, on the reverse strand, counting down.
AAATAGGGTGAGAAACACGGTGGCCAACAGGAAGCGATAACAGGCATAGACCTTTACCAGGACGCCTGGCAATCGGCGCTCCGTTAACGTTGACTGGCTGTCTTCCATGGTGTGGTCGCTTTGCTATTGGATCAATTTTAGCTGAAACTATGCGGCGAAATCACCACGTCGACGAACTCTTTCATGCCCCGTTTGATTGTTGCAATGGCGCAGATAAATCCCCTGGTCGGCGATATCCCCGGCAACACGCGGTTGATCATCGATACGCTCATTGCGGCGCGCGATCGGGATGGCGCCGATATCGTCGTCTTCCCTGAGCTGGTTCTCTGCGGCTATCCACCGGAAGACTTACTGCTGCGGCCCAGTCTGCAACGCCGTATCGAGCGAGCTGTCGCTGAAGTGGCGGCCGTATGCACCGGCGTCACTGCGGTGATTGGATATCCTTGGCAGGAGCATGGCCGCCTGTACAACATGGCCGGGGTATTGAGCGACGGCAAGCTGCTGGGCCAGTATGCGAAGAACTGCCTGCCCAACTATCAGGTGTTTGACGAGAAGCGCTATTTCGAAGCCGGCGATAAACCATTAGTACTGAATTTACACGGCGTTGCGGTCGCCATTACCATTTGCGAGGATATCTGGCAGCCGCAGCCGGTTCGCGCCGCCGCCGCCGCCAGCGCGCGATTGATGCTCAATATCAATGCGTCGCCATTCCACCGCAACAAACAGCAGACCCGACGTGAATTGCTGGCCCGGCGCGCCCAAGAGGGTGCTATGCCCATCGTCTACGTCAATCAGGTCGGCGGTCAGGATGAGCTGGTGTTTGATGGTGGTTCCATCGTGGTGGATGCCTTGGGCGTGGTGCAGCGGCAGGCGCCGATGTTTGTGGCGGGAACCTTTTTGGTCACGCTGGATGTCGATGGCGATACGGTGACGATTCCGCCTCAGGAAGTGACGCCAGCCAGCGAGCCGCTGGCGTCGGTGTATCAGGCGCTGGTTCTGGGTGTGCGCGATTACGTCAACAAGAACGGCTTCAAGGGCGTGGTTCTCGGTTTGTCCGGTGGTATCGATTCCGCACTCACCTTGGTGATCGCGGTTGACGCCCTCGGGGCCGACCGGGTTGAGGCAGTGATGATGCCGTTTCGCTACACGTCGCAGATGAGCAAGGACGACGCCGCGGCGGAGGCGGTTGCGCTCGGCGTGCGTTATCGCAGCATCGGGATTGAGGGTATCTACAATGCCTTTATGGCTGCGCTTGCGGATGAGTTTGTCGATGCCCCACAGGACAAAACCGAAGAAAATCTGCAAGCGCGCGCCAGGGGTGTGTTGCTGATGGCGATCTCCAACAAGAAGGGGTGTCTGGTGTTGACCACGGGCAACAAGAGTGAGATGGCGGTCGGCTACGCGACGCTGTACGGCGATATGGCAGGCGGTCTCGATGTCCTCAAGGATGTGCCAAAAACCACGGTGTTTGAGCTGTCCCGATACCGCAATAGCCTGTCACCGGTGATCCCTGAGTCGGTGATTACGCGGCCGCCCTCGGCGGAATTGGCACCGGATCAGCGGGACGAAGACTCCCTGCCGCCCTACGAAATACTGGATCAGATCATCGACCTCTATATTGAGCGGGACGTCAGTGCACACGACATCATCGCCCGTGGTTTTGATGCAGACATCGTGCACCGAGTTCTGCGGATGATCGATCTCAACGAGTACAAGCGCCGTCAGGCACCGGTGGGTCTGCGCATATCCCAGCGCGGCTTCGGCCGCGACCGTCGCTACCCGATCACCAATGGCTGGCGCGTCGGGGATTGAGGTCGCGGGTAGAAAACTGATCCGGGGGGTTGGGTTACGGCGTCTTCGACGCTGATCGCTCCGCTAATCGATAAGCCCGAAGCTCAACCAATGTAGCCAACCTTGGGGTTTCGGTTTATCCATGGTATCCGCATCGGCACTCTCGCTAGCATCCACGCTGTCGGCGTCAATCGCGATTTTACGGATCGGATCGTAGCGGTCGCGAGTGTCGAAGGTGGGCGGTTCCGTCGGTTTATAAAGACCAAGGCTGAGGCGATTTAGCCATGACTTGTCGTTGACAGTTGTGTCCTTCTGGTAGATGAACTGACCCTGCTCATC
>JBPPNE010000296.1:0-2126 GCA_051306415.1 Porticoccaceae bacterium | reverse complement strand
GCAAAGCGATCGAGCACGGGCTTGCCATACTTGGTTTCGCCGATCTGCAGGAAGGGCGTGTCTGCCGAGGTCGCGACATAATTGCCCTGGGGGTAGATCAGAAACAACTGGTGGGGCTCGCCGGCGATCTGACCGCCAAAAATCAGCGTGACATCGGTGCTCAACCCGCTGCTCAGCAGCGCCGCGCGATGATTGCCCTGCACCTGTAGGCTGACCTGACCGACGTACTCGGCGGCTTCAAACAGATAGCGCGCGCCGACGAGGTTGCCGAGCTCGCCGGGATGATCGAGGTCGCGGCGGAGGTGGTTCAATATCTCCTGACTGAGCGCCAGATTGCCCGAGCTCAGCAGCATGAACTGGCGGTCGGGCGCGGGCTTGAAGTCGTGCATCTTGCTGTAGACGGAGGCGTAATCGACACCGGCGTTGGTGCGGCTGTCAGACGCAAACACGATGCCGTCTGCGACACAGATGCCCAAGCAATAAGTCATTACGAACTCCTGTTGTCCTGGTCCGCTGAAGCTTTATTCGGTATTCGTTCCGGTCAGCGAAACGCGACCACCGCATGGCCGGGAATGGTCACTTCATCTGCGCCATTTTTCAAGAACAGGCTGACTTTCACCCGCCGGGTGGCTTCGTCTTTTTCTTCCACTTGCCCGCCCGCGGTCATGGTGTCGCCGAGGAAGGCGGCCCTGCGGTTGCTGTAGCCGAAGGACACCAGGGTAGCGTCGTCGCCGATCCAGTCGGTGACCACCTGGGCGATCCATTCACCCTGCAACGGGCCGTCGAGGACGATGTCCGGATAGCCTTCCTCTTCGCGGGCATAGGCGAGGTCGAAGTGAATGCGGTGGGGATTCCAGATCGCGGCGTTGTACAAAAACAGCTGCACGATGTTGGCGGTATGGTCGCGGCTGGGCAGGGCGTCGCCGACCTTGATATCTGCAAATTTTATCATGTTCACCTCACCTCGCGATCACGGATGTGGTTTCGCGGAGCACGGGTTGACCGGCCGCGGTTTCGATGACAACCTCGGTGACGACGAAAATCAGCGACCCGGTTTTGCCCTCTTTTTCGTAGATGTCCTTGAGCCGGCGCGTGATCACCAGCTGGTCGCCGGGGCGGATCGGACGCGTGTACTCGGTGTCGGAGCTGCCGGCCATCACCCGTTTCAGCGGCAGTTCGGGTATCAGCTTGTCCTCGACAATGCCGTCCTTGCGCAGTTCTCCGAGTTCGACGAGTTCCATTGCATAGCCGAAATGAAATAGTGGTGGGGCCTCGTCGCCATTCAGGTATTTGGCGGCTTTTTGCCCGGTGGATATGGCGTATTTGCGGATATCGCGTCGGGTTACTTCGATATATATGGGTGGATTGGCCATGCCGATGCAGGCCTTGATTTCCGCGGTCAGCAGTTCAGCCACGATAAACCCTCTGTTTGGTCATTCAATGCTGAGACAGGGGGCGCGCTAGGGTGCACCCCCTGGGTGGGCCGCTGCCGACTCAGAGTACCGCTGGCATCACCTTGACATCGGGTGCGCCGGCGAGGAATTGCCCGAGCTTGCCACCGAGCTCCTTGAAATGCGGGGTGACCATATGGGCGTCGAAGGCCGCCTTGTCGGTGTACTGTTCGAGCATGACATAGACGGTGGCATCGTCGGTTTTGTGCAGTTGGTAAAGCTTGCAGTTCGCCTCTTTCGCGCGCACCGCGGCGGTGAGTTCCTTCATCAGCGCTTCGAAACCGGCCTGCTTGCCGTCCTGGATTTTCAACGTCGCAATAACTCCCAACATGTGACCTCCTCGTTAACCCGGTAATTTTAGGGATCGCCACTATAGCCGCAAATACCGCGGCGTCAAAAGCGGCTGTTTTTTAACGGGTGTACCTGCGCCCTGCAACCGCGCTGCGGTGCCGCCGGCTCACAGGTGGTCCTTGAGCGCCGGGATGACCTCGCCCGGAAACCAGCGGTGGATCTCGGCCTCATCGAACAGGGATTGCTGTGTGTTCAGCTGCCACCGCGTGCCGGTCTTGATCAGGGTATAGATTTCGAATTCCGTGCTGCCCTGGTTGTTGAGCCGATCCTTGGCATTCAGCACATTGGGTACGGTCGCTTCATTGGCGCAGAAAATCAGATGAT
>JBPPNE010000295.1:0-9294 GCA_051306415.1 Porticoccaceae bacterium | reverse complement strand
AACTTCTCGCGCCGGGCCTGCTTCTTCTTGGCCGCAAACGCCAGCCCGTCAAACGTCGCCTGCTTCATCCCACTGGACCCGCCAATCTCGGTCAGGAAATCGTGCACCAACGCCGATTCGTTCAGAGGTTTCCTAGAACACCTGTCCAAAAACCTACTGCGTCCGGAAATTACTTGAAGCCGTGCTCGGGCTGGGGAAAGACACCGGTTCGCACCGCATCCGCATAGGCTTTCAGGGCATCCTGAATACTATGGGTATCGGCGAGGAAGTTCTTGGTGAAGCGGGGGACACGGGGCGAGATCCCGAGCATATCGTAGAGCACCAAAACCTGGGCGTCGGTGCCGGGCCCGGCACCAATGCCGATGACGGGAATGGTTAACTGCTGACTGATGGATGTAGCCAGATCACTCGGCACGCATTCCAGCACGAGCAGGTCGGCACCCGCATCCTGTAGACAGCGGGCGTCGGTCTGAATCTGCTCCGCAGCTTTGTCGTCACGGCCCTGAACCCGGTAGCCGCCGAGCTTGTTAACGGATTGTGGCGTCAGGCCGAGGTGGCCGCACACGGGGATCCCCCGTTCACTGAGCATGGACACTGACTGTTCCAGCCAGGAACCGCCCTCGAGTTTGACCACCTGCGCGCCCGCCTGCATCAGTAGCGCGGCGTTCGCCAAGGTCTGCGATGCCATGGCGTAGCTCATAAACGGCATATCGGCAATCAGCAACGACTTGCTGTTGCCGCGGCGGACGGCAGCGGTGTGGTGGATCATGTCCGCCATGGTCACCGGTACCGTGCTGTCATGGCCGAGAACGACGTTGCCGAGGGAGTCGCCCACCAGGACGACATCAATCTCCGCCAGCTCGATTTGCTGGGCAAAGGAACTATCGTAGCCCGTAATCACCGGGAATTTCTTTCCCGCAGCCTTGTAGCCCTGCAGCGTGATGATGGATACAGCTTTCATGGTTGTTAGTTGCTCAGGAATGGGGTTGAGGATTGTAGTAGTGGCGCCCGGATTTGATCCCCAGCAGATACTGAACCAGATTGCGGTAATCGCTGTCATTGCCGGCGAGATCGATATCGGTGGCGTTGACGATCAACAGCGGGGCTGCTTCGTAATAGTGGAAGAACTGCGTATAGGCCTCGTTGAGTTGCCCGAGATAGGCGCGATCCACCGAGCGTTCCATAATTATCGCTCGATTCTGGATGCGTTCGAACAGGATCTCGGTGGGGGCTTGCAAGTAGATCACCAGGTCGGGAATTGGGCTGTTGATGGTCAAATGCTCGTAGACCCTCTGGTAGATGTTGAATTCATCGTCGTCAAGGGTCACGCGAGCGAAGAGTGGATCTTTCTCCATCAGAAAATCGGCGATGCGCATGCGCTGAAAAATATCGCCCTGGCGTAGTTCCTGTAATTGGCGGGCGCGCTGAAACAGGAAGAACAGCTGGGTCGGCAGGGCGAAGGCGCGGCGATCATTGTAGAACCGCTCCAGGAAAGGATTCTCCTCGGCTTGTTCCAGCAGGGTTTCGTAGTTGAAAGTGGCTGCCAGACGCTTGGCGAGGGTGGTCTTGCCGACACCCAACGGGCCTTCGATCGCGACAAACCGGGGCAGGTTGGCAGTGTCGATGTTCAGGTTGTCGGCAGTCAGGGCTTCATCCATCGCTGGCTCCTGTGGAGAGGCGGACGATACCGTTTGATGGGCAATTTGCCAATAGCTCCAGCACGCTGATGCCGTTTGGCAGTAGCAGAGTTGGAGCGATGTCCGCGAGTGGGAAAAGGACGAAATTGCGTTCGCTCAAACGGGGATGAGGAAGGGTCAACTCGGGGGTGTCAAGCCGGTAGTTGTCATAGAGCAGTAAATCGAGGTCGAGTGATCGCGGTCCCCAGCGAACGGTGCGCTCGCGACCGTGGTCTGCTTCAATCGCCTGCAGCCTCTGTAACAAATGCAGCGGACTGAGACTGGTTGCAATGACAATTACGGTGTTGATGTAGTCTGGCTGTACACCGGGGCCGACCGCGGCGCTCTGGTACCAGTGTGCTGTTGCGGTGAGTTCGCAATCCGCCAATTGTGCAATGGCGGCAATCGCGGAGCGGAGTTGTTGCGCGGGATTGTCGAGATTGCTACCGAGGCCGATGTAGGCGGTAGCAATCATGAGATCGGAGCGGTGGCTTTTCGCGGACGCCGTCGTCGCCGAGCTGGCGCTGGTCGGTGACTCTCGATGCCCTTGGCGAGGGTGACGCGGCCGTCGTCATCGGCGAATTGATACTCGGTCCACCAGGCTCCCAACCCGCCAAGATCTTCTCCCGCCTGCTCGCGCAGCAGAATGAAATCGTAACTGGCGCGGAATTTCGGGCTTGCCAGCAGGCGTTCGGTGTTCTGCGGAGAGCGGTTGGACATGCGCAGCTGCATCTCCCAGATTTCTCGCATTGGCAAGGTAAACCGGCGTGGTATCGCAATCCGCGTCAATTGCATGGCGACGACCTGGCCGGCGGCACTCTGCAATGCGGAGAGCGGTGGTTGTCCCATCGCTTCCAGCTCCCGCTGGCGTTCGCAAACTGCCGGCCATAGCACGGCCGCGAACAGAAATGCCGGGGTCACGCGTTTGCCGGCCTGAACCCTTTCATCCGTATTGCGTAGCGCCTGTTCGATGAAGGCGAGGGCGCGGGTGTCGCTCCCGTTGAGAAGCATCGCCGTATCCGGGAAAAGTGGTTCGACCAAGCGGTATTTGTGCAGTTCGCGGAAGGTTTGCAGGCCATAACCATCCATGAATAGTTTTAGTGTTTCATCAAAGAGGCGTGCTGAGGGAATTTCCTGTAGCAGCTTGCGAAGGTCCGAAATCGGTTCCGCCGCACTCGGGTCGAGGTTGAAGCCCAGCTTGGCAGCAAAGCGCGCGGCTCGCAGCATCCGTACGGGGTCTTCTCGGTAGCGAGTTTCCGGATCGCCAATGACTCTGAGGATACGTTGCTTGATGTCGGCGAAGCCATTGGTGTAGTCGTGAATGGTGTTGTCGCCGGGGTGATAGTAGAGCGCATTGGCAGTGAAATCCCGACGGCGCGCATCCTCGTCGATAGTGCCGAAGACGTTGTCGCGTAATAGCAGGCCGTTCTTCGAGTGGGAAGAGTTCTGGCTGTGCGGAGCGCCGTTGCCGTGATGGGCTCGGAAGGTGGTGACTTCGATAACGTCGCGGCCACTACGCACGTGGACGATTTGAAAGCGACGGCCGATGATGCGGGATCGCCGAAACAGGTTCCGAATGTCTTCGGGTTTGGCATTGGTCGCGATGTCAAAATCCTTGGGATCATGACGCAACAACAAGTCGCGCACGCAACCGCCCACCAGGTAGGCGCTAAAACCGGCTTCTTCGAGTCGGGTGACGATATCAGCGGAGCCGCTGCTGATGGATCTGGGCGACAGACCATGTTCCGCAGCGGAAATAACACGAAGGCTGGTTGACTGGTCAACGGGCTTTTTCTTGCGGAAAACCTGACTTAGCCGTTTTAGCATTTCAATTTAAGGAGGAGGGTAGGGCGACGGTCGGGCATGGTAACACAGCCCGGAAGACCGGGTAATTAAAGCGAATGGAATTAAAAAGGGAGGCCGGTGGCCTCCCTTTTGAATGTCATTTAATATGCCGTCTGGTTACGGGCTCCAACCCACCTTATGTCACCAACCTCAGTGCATGTCAGCTCAGTTAGTTCCGTCTAGTGTTGTTATGTTTATTTTTTATTGCTATTCTTTCAATTCATTATTGTTATAATTGGAGCTTATGTTATAGGGGAAGCGCTCCCTTTGCAAAGGGTACGTTAAGACTTTTTTGGAATTACTCTTTCGTTAATTTTAGGAAAAAACGGCTAATCGGAATGGAGTCCCGCGGCTTCTACCAGATGGGGATGAACGGTTGCCACCGGCGGTACTTTGGTCCGTTGCCAGTGCATTACGCCCCACATCAGCAGCTCTTCCACGGTGGTGCCGAGCATGCTCCGTGGCGGTTCCTGCCCAAGCGTGGCCAAGGCGTTATAGAGGTTAACCGCAGCAATCTGGGGATTGATCGCCCTCGCACCATTCTGCTTACTTAACTTGCTACCCTGCGCATCGACTACTACTGGGATATGCCCGTAGTAGGGTGTGGGCTGGTTCAGGCATTGGAGCAGGTAAATCTGGTCAGCTGTGGAGTCAAGCAAGTCGCCGCCGCGGATCACGTGAGTAATCTGCTGAAAGGCGTCATCGACGCTCACGGCCAGTTGATAACCCCAGAGCTGGTCACGTCGCCGTAGAATGAAATCTCCGCCCTGTTCGCCGGGGCATGTCAGTTGCGGGCCCTTAAACAGGTCTATGAATCGACACGGACCGATCTTCTTGACTAGCAGACGCACTGCGGATCCAGTGCATGCGGTGTCCCTTTCCGGTGAGCCACGAGCACTTCTGCAGTGGCCGTCGTAGCGTCCATCGAGCGCTTGAATGCGATGGCGATTACAGGTGCAGGCATAGGTGATACCGGCGGCATGTAGCTGGTCGAGGGCGTCCGCATAGGCATCAACGCGGTGACGTTGGTAGAGTACGGGGCCGTCCCAGCGCAGACCGTGCTTGTCCAGCTGATGCAGAATTGTGTCGGCCGCGCCCGGCATCTCCCTAGGCGGGTCAATATCTTCGATACGGATCAACCAGTTGCCCTGCTGTGAGCGGGCGTCGAGAAAGCTGGCGGTAGCGGTGAGGAGGGATCCGAAGTGGAGTGGGCCACTGGGAGATGGCGCGAAACGGCCTATATAGCGAAGAGCCATGGGCTTCCCAGGCAAAATGGCCGGTTAGGGTTAACCGCCGGTAAGCTGCTTTTCCTTGATTTCGTCAAGGGTCTTACAATCTACGCACAGGGTCGCGGTTGGGCGTGCTTCCAAGCGGCGGATGCCGATGTCAACCCCACATTGATCGCAAAAGCCGTATTCACTGGTGTCAATGGCTTCCAAGGTGTGGTCGATCTTTTTGATCAGCTTACGCTCGCGGTCGCGAGCACGGAGCTCCAGGCTGAATTCTTCTTCTTGGGTAGCGCGGTCGGCAGGGTCGGGGAAGTTGGCCGCTTCGTCCTTCATGTGGGAGACCGTGCGATCAACCTCCTCCATTAATTCGCGCTTCCAAGCCTGCAGCAGCTTGCGGAAATGGTCCCGCTGCTTCTCATTCATGTATTCCTCACCCTTTTTTTCTTTGTAGGGTTCGTGGCCATGAAGTGAGAGCGACGGCATCTTGGCAACTTTCTTTTTGGACATCTGGGTTGGCTTCCCTATTGAGGTTTCGCGAAACCCGCGTTTATAGAGACATTGGTGGTGTTTTTCAAGTGCTTTCGTCAACTACTTCGCGACCCGACATAGCCACTACAGCCGGTTACAATAATCCCAACGTGTCTCGGGCAGCGGAAGCATGGTCATGGATTTGCGGGTGAATTATGCGGCGCGCGTGGGCGAGATGACATCCTTCAAGGTGGTGGATTTCCTTGAGGCAGCGATGCGGATGCAATCCATGGGGCGAGATATCGTACGCATGGAGACCGGGGAGCCTTCTTTCCCAACGCCTGCATCTATAGCGGCGGCCAATCGAGCGCTGCGCGAGGAGAGAACCCGCTACACCCCGGCACTCGGAATTCCCGAGTTGCGGGTGGCGATTGCCGATTCTTGCCGGCTGCGGTACGGCGTTGAGGTTCCCTTCGAGAGGGTGGTGGTCACTACGGGTAGTAGTGCTGCTCTTGGGATGATCTGCGATCTCTTGGTCGACACCGGAGATGGCGTCTTGGTCGCAGATCCGGGGTATCCCTGCAATGCGAATTTTGTGCGGCGGGCAGGAGGGCAACCCCAGTGGGTTCCGGTATCCGCGCGTAACCATTACCAATTGACCGCTGAGCAGGTGGGGGAGCATTGGCAGGCCAACACGGTGGCGGTGATGGTGGCCTCGCCCAGTAATCCGACGGGAGCGATTTTGGAGCGGGATGGTCAACGGGCGCTGGTCGAGGCGGTGGGGCGCCGCGGTGGTGCACTTGTTGTCGATGAGATCTACCACGGACTGGTCTATGACGGCGCGGCGTCTTCAGTTCTCGAAGTCACGGACAGGGCGTTTGTGATTAACAGCTTCTCCAAATATTTTGGCATGACGGGCTGGCGCCTTGGCTGGATGGTAGTTCCCGAGGCCGCCCTTGCGGGCATCAACATCATGGCACAGAATTTTTTCATCTCCCCGCCTAGTATCGCCCAGTACACCGCTCTTGCGGCGTTTGATCCCGCCACATTGGAAATTATGGAGGCGCGGCGGGAAGAGCTGCGCGCACGGCGCGATTTTCTCGTCCCCGCGCTGCAGGAGTTGGGCTTCACCATTCCCCAAGTGCCGGCGGGCGCCTTTTATATCTACGCCGGAATTGAGCAGCTGGCGGCGGACAGCGAAGCTTTCTGTTGGGATATGCTCGAGCGCAGCGGTGTTGCCTTCACGCCCGGGACAGATTTCGGTCAACACCTCGCGCGCCAGCATGTACGCTTTTCGTACACGGAAAGTCTTCCCCGCCTGGAGCTCGGGGTGGAGCGTCTACGGGTGGCATTGAAGGCCGGTGCCTAGGAGTTCGGTTGAAGGTAACGCCACCGCTTGAGCAGGGGTTTTTTCGTCGCCGCTACCAGCGTTTTTTTGCTGATGTTGAACTCGACAATGGCCAGACATTGACCATTCATTGCGCGAATTCCGGTTCTATGAAGAACTGCCAGGCACCTGGGCAACCCTGCTGGTTTTCCCGTAGCGACAACCCGACGCGGCGCTTGCCTGGCACGCTCGAAATCGTCACTACCGAGGATGGTCATCTTGCCGGCGTTAATACCAGTCGGCCGAATAAGTTGGTGGAAGAGGCCATCGTCAATGACGTGATCGGCGAGCTGCAAGGTTACGGGAGCCTGCGGCGGGAGGTTCGCTACGGCCAGGAAAAGAGCCGCATCGATCTGTTGCTTGAAAACGACGGTCAACCGGGGGCTTCTGAAAAATGCTTTATCGAGGTCAAGAACGTCACACTTGCCGCTGGCAACGGCCTTGCGCTGTTTCCCGATGCGGTGACTCTGCGGGGCGCAAAGCATCTGCGTGAACTGATGGCGATGGTCGCGGCAGGACACCGCGCAGTATTGGTATTCTGTGTTCAGTTGACCGGCGTTGATCGCGTCGGCCCCGCCGACGCCATTGATGCTGCCTATGGCCGTTGTTTGCGAGAGGCCGTACAAAATGGCGTCGAGGTGCTCGCTTATGGCTGCGAGCTCAGTCCGCGGGAAATCCGTATAGCCAATAAGCTCCGATTTGTCTGTCCGTGAAGAAGATCACCCGATGTTGAACCGACAGTACCCGCACTACTGCTAACGAGGCTGTAGAAAAAGCCTGTTCGGAAAATTTCCGACCATTTCCGGTGGTGCTTTGACCTCTCCGGACATGCTGATGGTTGATTGTAGAGCTTTTGGGAGGGTCGTTTTTTTCAATCTTTGGGCTCAAATTGTTTCCGTGGGGTTTTTCTACAGCCTCAACGGATATCTTCGGAGCTCCGCGGTTAATGGTTGCGGAAAAGTTGAATCCGGCATCTGGCATTTGCCGCTCAACACTCACATCGAGTGAATCGATGGTGGTATATTAACGAAATCAGTGTATCCGTCCGATATCAATTGGGCTCTACCGGATGGGACAAAAACACCATCGCTTTACCGGCTGGGATGGCCCAAGTCAAGGAGGAGGGTTCATGAAGGATGTTTCTGAGTCGGATGACAATGACAATGACAATGACAATGACAATGACAATGACCATGCCAGCGAAAATCTGGTCAAAGTTGCCGTCGGAGAAATCAAATCCGGTATGTTTGTTGCTGAATTGGATCGCCCCTGGTTGGGAACGCCTTTTTTGCTCCAGGGCTTTGAAATCCGCGACGGCAGCGAGATCGATCTGCTGAAGAAGCTCTGTCAGCATGTCTATGTGCTGAGGGACGGCGAGCATCGTAGCGTGCTGGGGATGCGAGCCACCGGCGTCAAAGCCACGCCCCGGGAAAATGCCCAGCCGCCGCAGACGGCTTTCGCGAATTCCCCGGCGAAGCGTGTTCCGGTTGGATCGATATCCACTGATCGCGCTCAGAGGCTTCTCCGTCTGGAGCACCAGGCTGCTCGCAAGGTGCTGAATACAGGGCGGACCAACATCGAAAAATTGCTCCATTCTGTCCGTTTGGGGCAGCTGTTGGACATGGAGCTGGCTGAGGAGACCGTTGAAGCCTGCGTCAAGTCCATCATGCGCGATCCGGAAGCCCTGCTCTGGATGACCAAAATCAAGAACCAGAGCAAATATACCGCTGAACACTGTCTCAACGTTTGCATTTTGGCCCTCGCCTTTGGACGCCAGCTGGGCAAGACGGAAGCTGAGTTACAGCTCCTCGGCCTGTGTGGCCTGCTTCATGACGTCGGCAAAATGCGTATTCCACCGGAGATTCTCGATAAGCCTGGCCGCCTCACTGCGGATGAATTTGCGGTGATGAAGCAGCACGCGGCGATTGGCAAGGAGCTGCTGGAAGATCAACTGGATCAGTCGCACCATCTGGCTATCGAAGTGGCGCATAGTCATCATGAGCAACCCGATGGTCGCGGTTATCCGCGCGGTCTGGCGCAAGGAGAGATCGTTGAATTCGCGCAGATCATTTCCTTGGTGGACGTCTATGATGCCATCACCAGCAACCGCTGCTATTCGCGAGAGCGGCACTGCTCTGAAGCGCAGCAGATCATATTTGCCAATCGCGGTACCCAATTCGATGGCGAGCTGACGCTGAGCTTCATTCAAGCGCTCGGCCCCTATCCGCCGGGAACCCTGGTAGAGCTATACAATGGCATGGTGGGTATCGTACTGGCGAGTAGGCCCAAATTCCGCCATTTGCCCACGGTGTTATTGCTGCGGGACATCGATAAACAACCCATCGAAGAGCGGACGTTGGATCTGAGCCAGATCGACGGCGGGAGTATTGGCAGGGAATTGATCATCAAATGTACGCTGGTGGATGGCTCGCACGGTATTTCACTGCAGAAGCTCGATGTCGCGGCGGAGCCGGTATATTTAAGTATCTAAGCGACGAAGAAACGAGCTTGTGAGCTGATGTTCTGCACGAATCGTCCGGGATTGACGGCAACCAAGACTCGCCGGCCTCAAATCTGAAGTGCAACACTCTCCGAGAGGTAAAGTGTTGCGATGGAAAAGAACTACAACCAGTTGAGTTGTGAAGAACGCACGATGATCCAGTTGAGTCTTGAGCGGGGTTGCAAGCGG
>JBPPNE010000294.1:0-2778 GCA_051306415.1 Porticoccaceae bacterium | reverse complement strand
GTCGGTATCCGCGTCACCCGCTTTGAGGAGCTCGAAGAGCGCATGCGCGAGTGCTTCAGCCACAAGGATCGGGTCGTGTTTCTCGACGTCTGTGTCGATCCCGCCGAGCATGTCTATCCGATGCACGTGTCCCCCGGCGCCATGCGGGACCTGTGGCTGAGCAAGACGGAGCGCACCTGATGAGACGCATCATATCCATCCTGCTGGAAAACGAGCCCGGTGCGCTGTCGCGGGTGGTCGGTCTGTTCTCCCAGCGCGGTTACAACATCGACACCCTGACGGTGGCGCCGACCGAGGACAAGACGCTGTCGCGACTGACATTGACCACGGCCGGCGATGATCTGGTCATCGAGCAGATCACCAAGCAGCTCAACAAGCTGATCGATGTGGTCAAGGTTATTGACCTCACCGACGGCGCCCATATCGAGCGCGAGTTGATGTTGCTGAAGGTCAAGGCGGTGGGTGCGCAGCGCGAAGAGGTCAAGCGTGCGGTCGATATTTTTCGTGGCCAGATCATCGATGTGAGCCCGTCCAGTTTCGTGGTTCAGCTCATCGGCGACAGTGGTAAACTCGACGCCTTTATCCAGGCGCTGGGCGAGGTCACGATTCTTGAAGTGGTGCGCTCCGGCATATCGGGTATCGCCCGGGGTGAGAAGGCGCTTAGACTCTGAGAGCCGGACTCTAAGTGATGTGCTCCAAGGGATAGGCTCGCGGTAGGCGTTGGGTAATCGGGGCGGCAAGTGCTATTTCAATTTCACCAATACAGGTAGATGACGATGCAAGTGTATTACGACAAAGATTGCGACCCCTCCATCATCCGCGCCAAAAAGGTCGTCGTCATTGGCTACGGCTCCCAGGGTCACGCCCATGCGCTGAACCTGCGCGATTCCGGCGTTGCCAACGTGGTTGTAGGGTTGCGCAAGGGTTCGGCAACCTGGGCCAAGGCGGAGGGTGCCGGCGTCAAGGTAGCTGAGGTTCAGGACGCGGTGAAGGGTGCGGACGTGGTCATGATTCTGGCGCCGGACGAGCACCAGAAAGCGCTCTACTACGGCCAGATTGAACCCAACCTGAAAGAGGGCGCCGCGCTGGCCTTCGCCCACGGCCTCAACATCCACTTCCAGTTGATCGAGCCGCGCAAAGACCTGGATGTCATCATGATCGCGCCCAAAGGCCCTGGTCACACCGTGCGCAGTACTTACCAGGAAGGCGGCGGCGTGCCTTCGCTGATCGCGGTCTACCAGAACGCATCCGGCTTGGCGCGGGATATCGCGCTGTCCTATGCCTCCGCGATTGGCGCCGGGCGCTCCGGCATCATCGAGACGAATTTCCGCGAAGAGACCGAAACCGATCTGTTCGGCGAGCAGGCCGTGCTCTGCGGCGGCGCCACCGCGCTGGTGCAAGCCGGTTTTGAAGTGTTGGTCGAAGCCGGCTATGCGCCTGAAATGGCCTACTTCGAGTGTCTGCATGAGCTCAAGCTGATTGTCGATCTGATGTATCAGGGCGGCATTGCCGACATGCGCTATTCGATTTCGAATACGGCCGAATATGGCGACTACGCCAGCGGCCCGCGGGTGATCACCGCGGAGACCAAGAAGGAAATGCAGCGGATTCTGGCCGACATCCAGAGCGGCAAGTTCGCCCGCGAATTCATCCTCGACAACCAGGCGGGCAATCCGGTGCTGAAAGCCAAGCGGCGGCAATCCCAGGAACACCCCATTGAAGCGGTCGGCGCCAAGCTGCGGGGGATGATGCCTTGGATCGCCAAAAACAAACTGATTGATAAAACCCGCAACTAAGTCGTCTGTAAATCGTACGTAAGCTGCTCTCATGTGGCATGAGAGCAGCCGGTGACAGATTCGGGCGGTGCCGATTGCCTGCCGATGCCAACTCGCCTGAATCGCCACTGGCCGGTACCGATGCCATGCCTGCGCCCACTAGCGGCGAAGTCTGTTTGCACGATCGCCGCGCTGGTGTTTAATTTGAACCCGCGCGAGTCCGCAATCCGGGGCTCTCGCAATACGTCTCCCCATCGGCTGCCCACTCTATGCCCAATGATCGCGATCTCACGCCAGACCAGCGACTACCGGCTCAACCGGAGGAATCGTTCACGCCTGTTCCAGCCGATTCCGCCCCAACCGACTTCGCGGATGACCTGTCGATGAGTGAAGACCTGGATCTTGAGCAGGAGCCAGCCGCGGCGGTTAAGCCGCACCGGCGCAAGGGTATCTATCTGCTGCCCAACCTGTTGACCACCGGCGCTTTGTTTGCCGGGTTCTATGCCGTGCTCGCCGCGATGGACGGCAAGTTTGAAGCGGCGGCGGTGGCGATCTTTGTCGCCATGGTGTTTGACGGTCTGGATGGCCAGGTCGCGCGCATGACCAATACGCAGAGCGCGTTCGGCGTGCAATATGACAGCCTCTCCGACATGGTGTCCTTTGGTGTCGCGCCAGCGGTAGTCGCGTTCAGCTGGATGCTCTCGACGCTCGGCAAGCTCGGCTGGGCCGCTGCCTTTATCTACGCATCCTGCGCGGCTCTGCGCCTCGCGCGCTTCAATACCCAGGCCAATGTGGTGGATAGCCGTTATTTTATCGGTCTGGCGAGCCCGGCGGCGGCCGCGCTGGTGGCCAGCATGGTGTGGACTTGGCACGACGCCGACCCGAGTCGCGGATTTGCATTTTTGGTCGCGCTGGTGACCGCCACAGCGGGCATCTTGATGGTGGCGAACCTGCGCTACAGAAGCTTGAAAGGCATCGACTTCAAGGGCCGGGTGCCCTTTGT
>JBPPNE010000293.1:0-4162 GCA_051306415.1 Porticoccaceae bacterium | reverse complement strand
AGCACGTCGAAGCCGGCGTCGCCGGCCTCGCGGGCGGCTTCGACCAAGTCGGGGCGGGAGACGGTGCCGAACTCGGGGCCGATGAAGATGGCGGCGCGCTTTTCCCCCTCTCCCCCGGCCCCTCTCCCGCGAGGGGAGAGGGGAGATTCAGCGCCTGCCGCTGTTCCGCGGGAGGCTACGGGAGACTCTGTGCTTGGTCCTGTTTCGCCGGGGGAGGGCGGAGACTTGGCGCCTGTCCCTGTTCCGCTGGTGGCGAGGGGGGACTCAGCGCCTACCCCGGTTTCGCCAGGGGAGAGGGCAGCGTTAGCCCCTCCCCCCGCGTGGGGGAGGGGTTGGGGAGAGGGGGCGCTTTCCACATAGCGGCCCTCGGCGCAGACCAGATCGCCGGGCCAGGGCACCAGGCTGGTGAAGCTGATGCGGTCGTCCTTGTGCGCCTGCTGCACGCCGGCGGTGCGCAGGTTTTCCAGGATGATGGTCACGAAATCGCGCGGCTGACCGCCGTAGCTGGCGCCGGGCTCGCCGATGCGTGCGGCCGGGTCGATCAGCTCGTCGTTTTCGTCCACGCCCAGCACGCGGTGGGGCGACAGGCTCTCCACCGTGAACGGCCCGGCGACGCGCACGCGCCTGTTGTCGGCGTAGGGCTTGTCGTACAGGTATTCGGAATCCGCCTGGGCGGCGATGGAAGCGTCGATTTCCTGCTGGCGGGCGATGCGGGCCTGCCACCAGTCGGCATGTATCTCTGGTGCCGTTCGCCCTGAGCCCGTCGAAGGGCGTGCTTCGACAGGCTCAGCACGAACGGAGTTGGGCAGTTCGCGGGGGATTTGCCATTCCTCCCACGCCCGCTTGTCTCCCTCTCCCCTGGCGGGAGAGGGCCGGGGAGAGGGGTGCGTGTCGGAAGAGCCCCCTCTCCCCAACCCCTCCCCCGCCAGGGGGGAGGGGCTTGAAGAGCGCCCCAGCGCGGCATTGAGCTGTTCGCGCAGCGGCTCCAGGGTCTGCTGCCACTTGTCCCAGATGACGTCGATCTCGGCGTTGTTGGCGATGGATTTGAGGGTGATGTGCGGCACCCGCTCGTAGACAAAACCCTGGCGCACGCTGCCCTGTCTCCCCTCTCCCCCCGGGAGAGGAGCCGGGGGAGAGGGCGGTGCGCGGCGCGTGATCTCTGCTTCCTTGAGCCTGCCTTCCGGGCTGTCGGCCAGCAGGTAGTACGGATAGCGCGCGCCCATGATGCGGGCGCGGGCCAAAGCGAGCGCGACGCGGGAGGTGTCCAGCGTGATCCAGCGGCGGCCCCATTGTTCGGCGACATAGGCGGTGGTGCCGGAGCCGCAGGTTGGATCGAGAACGAGGTCGCCGGGGTCGGTGGTCATAAGGATGCAGCGTTTCACAACTTCCGATGCTGTTTGCACCACGTAAGTGCGTTCTGTCCCTATCTGAGTGGACTCCCAACGATCAGTAAGTGGCAGCATCGGTACATCGCCAACGAACCGTTTATAACGGATCGTGTTGGTGGTTTTTTCGATGCGGTCCGAACGACCTATTCGCGTCAAACCCTGTTGCGTGGTCTTCCAATGTGTTCCTTTGCGGATAGAAAAGACTTCACCTGAATATCCAAACTCGCGGCTTGCTGCCTCCGATTCGCCATCGGAATAGAGTGGGAACAGTTGGAACCTCCGAAAGGGATCAATTGAGGTATCGTCCTTTTTCTCGTCGCCGGTTAATGCTCGTACACGAAATTCCGCTTCTTGATATTGGTCGTACCGATCAAGTGAGGCCTCACCGGCCTTCCTTTGGTTCATTAGCCTCCGAAACTTTCCCAGCTCACGATTTTTCGCGTACCAAAGAACATAATCGACAGTGTTCGAAAGGTAGTTGCTCTCGATGCCACCAGTTTTTTGAAACGTGATAAGAACAACGAAATTGCTATCTCCAAACACCTCATCCATCACCGCCCGTACCCGATGCACGTTCTCATCCCCGATCTGCACAAAGATCGAGCCCGAGTCGGTCAACAGATCCCGCGCCACGGTGAGCCGGTCGCGCAGATAGGTGAGGTAGGAATGGATGCCGTCGCGCCAGGTGTCGCGGAAGGCCTTGACCTGTTCCGGCTCGCGGGTGATGTGGTCGGCGTTGCCGTCCTTGACGTCGCGGCTGGTGGTGGACCACTGGAAGTTGCTGTTGAATTTGATGCCGTAGGGCGGATCGAAATAGATGCACTGCACCTGGCCGCGCAGGCCCTCGCGCTCGGCGAGGCTGGCCATGACCTGCAGGCTGTCGCCCAGGATCATGCGGTTGGCCCAGTGGGCGTCGTGCTGGTAGAAGTCGGTCTTGTCGGCGCTGTCGGGAATGCCGTTGAAGTCGGCGAAGAGGTCGATTTGGTCGCCTAGCCCCCTCTCCCCCGACCCCTCTCCCGCGAGGGGAGAGGGGTGAAAGTGCTGCCCCTCGCCGGCGCGTGGAGAGGGGTGAAAGCGCTGCCCCTCGCCGGCGCGGGGAGAAGGGGGAAAGCGCTTGAGGTCGTCGATCAGCACCTTGGGGTGGATCTTTTCCTGGATGTACAGCGGCGGGGCGTGGACGACCAGGTCGGACCAGTCCTGCAAGTCTTTCCCCCGCCAGACAAGCTGCGGGTCCAGATCCTTGTTGCGCCTTTCGTAGGCCACGCGCAGCGGGCTTTTCTGCGCCTCGTCCATCACCGACTGGTATTCGGCGGTGGGAATGTTCTTGCGGGTGGCGTCGGAGTGGGTCAGCGTTTCAATTTTTACCGGTGATTTGCGCACCGGCGCTTTGGGGTTTTTGGCCATGCTCAGTGCGCCTATGGGTGAAATGCGAGGTTCAGATGATCGGCGACGTTCGCCAGACGCTGGTCGCGCGTCCACAGCCGCGCCGGGCTGGCCAGCGCCGCCGATGCGAGCAGGTGCACATCCAGGTAACCGATGCCGCGACCCATCAATTCATGCCGGTCTATGAAGCCGAGCGCTTCGGCGTCAGTGGCCACCGGCGCCGGTGGCAGATCGCGCAGCAAGGCCAGCAGCTCGACCCGGTTGCCGAGGTTGCCGCAGGCCAGTTCGCCGATAACGAATGGGTGCATGAGCACCTGGCCGGCTTCCAGCGCCGTGCGCAGCGCCGCGTCGCCCTTGCGCAGGTGGTCGATCCAGACTGAGGTGTCCACCAGAACCATGCGCGCGGGATCAGGCCGGTTGCGAACGGCGCCGCGGAATCGGCTTGGCCTGCGGTTCGCTCCCGCCCAGGCGCGCCAGCCGGCGGGCGCTTTCGCGCTCGATCAGGGCCTTGAGGCCCTCGCGGATCAGCGCGCTGCGCTCGGTGAGGCCGGTGATGCGCTGCGCCTCTTCGAGCAAGGCTTCGTCCAGATTAATGGTGGTGCGCATGGGCGATGTCCCGTCAAAATAATGATGCTGTATGTTACATCATGTGGTGCTGATTGTGATGCTTGGTTTCGATTGCCGGAGCGGGCTGCCGCTCATGGCGTTTCCCGAGTCGCCAGCTGGGCCGTGGCGGATTCGATCATGCTGTTGAATTCGTTTTCGACCTTGGCTTTGAAGTCCACTTGCATCTGCCAGACGTCGGTGAACTCGGCAAACGCCCAGCGGCCGTGGGTCTTGAGGTGGTTCACACCGGGCACCCAGTAGGTTTCCATGGTGGATTTCTTTTCCTTGGCGTCTTCGCGGCGGTAGCCCTTGATCTCGACGATGAGGTTCAGCGGATCGTCCGCGCCGCGACCGTCGTCCACCTGCACGATGAAATCCGGGCGGTAGATGCGCATTTTGGACCCGTAGCGGTAGGGCACCTCCAGGCCCAGGTTGTGGTTCTTCACATAGGCCAGCACGCGCGGATGCGCCTCGGCCACGCGGCAGAACTCGGCCTCCCAGTCGCTGTCCAGGATCACCCAGTTGAGGTGGCATTTGGGCGGCGGGCCGCTGGTATCCCAGCGGTCGGTCTTGCTGGTGTTGAAGCTGACATGCAAGGTGCTGCCGGTGGGGTTGTAGGGGTCGAGCACGGCCTTGATGGGGCGCCGGCCCTGTTCGGCGCGGGTGATGGCGTCCGTAATGCGTCCGCAGGCGATGTCGGCCAGCGCCTGATACATGAGCAGGCCGGGATAGGTGTCGCCCTTGCAGACAAGGCAGGACTCCAGCCACTCCCGCGTGATGCGCTT
>JBPPNE010000292.1:0-2537 GCA_051306415.1 Porticoccaceae bacterium | reverse complement strand
ACCTGTTCGAGGGTCAGCGGATTGCCCTCGATGGCCGTCGAGGCATGCACATTGCGCGTGCGGGTGTCCTTCTGCAGGGCGGGAATCCAGGCCAGATCCACCATGGCGCTTTGAATGCGCTCGCGCAATGCGGCCACCTGCTCGACTTCGGCCAGCAGGGCCGGGGTGATGCTGAATTGCGGGACATAGGCCATGGCAAAAGGCTAGTCACGAGTCAAGTGTAAGTCAAGATTTGTGTCAAGCCGACTCTAAGCGTTAGAAGCCTCGGTGAATACATCGAGGCCTCTTGTTTTACCCTAGCCAAAGACCTCCCCGGAGGCCTTGATGTAATCGAGGAAATTGATACAGGAAACAGAAACTGTCGGCATTACACACACAGCGGGGATTCTTCTCTTGGAGGTCACTTGGGGTGCGGTTGGTTGCCGTTCCTCCGAAACCAATTCAGCCCCATGCAAACGTGCGGTCGCAATAATCAGGATGTCGTTTTCGCCAACCCCCTTGGCGTGGTAGTTGTCATCCGCGATGCCCAGCAACCCCTTGATGCGCTTGGCCTCCTGCACAATGGCATTGTTGATCGCTAGTTGTTCTAGATAATTTTCTTTCAGCCATTCGCCACAGTCCGGCGTTTTGTGGTTTACCTCATCAAACGCCACGCTGGACATCACCAACTCTTTCGCTTCAATTTGACTTGCCATCCACTCCCATAAAGGAGGAAATTGACCTATCGGATAGTTGTCCCACGCATAGATCATGGACGACGCATCAAACACCCGCATAGTAGCGCTCTAGCTCATGCAGATCTTTGATCTTCAGGTTATCGAGATAACTGCTCGCCCTAGCTAGCGTGATGTGGCGGGCGTACAGGGAATCCAGCACCGTGCGCACAAACGTGTCACCGAAAATATGCCTTGGTTCCCTGTTGCGATACTTACGACTACCGCCATCCTCCACAACAATTGGAGTTTGACGACTCCATTGCCGGTAAGCCTCATATCGGCTTTGGGGCAAACGCCCGGCATCCAGCAACCTGCGCAGAATCATTTCGCCACTCACGCCCCATGCCTTGCGCTGGCGTTCCAGCCAGTAGTCGTATTGAGATATATCGCCGGGCCGCTCTGCATCGCTGATGCTTGCCAGAAATGCCTCCGGCACCAACAGGTATCCAGCAAAGGCATTGACCTCGCGCTCATGTCCGCGATGAGATTGCAGATCACGCTCGTCATCAATCGAGCTGGTTTTGTGCAACAGCAAGTGCCCTAGCTCGTGCATGAGGGTAAACGATTGCCGGGTTTCCCAATCCTGCTTCTTGACAACGATCACCGGGCAAGTTGCGTCGTACAGAGAGAAACCAAGAATCGGGTTCTCCTTGGCGATCTGCCACTTGCCGTTATAGCCGTTGCTGCGAAACACCAGCACGCCACGGGACTCCAGGGCTTCCCGGTAGATATCGAAATCATTCTGCTCATTCAATCCGAGCCATAGCCGCGCGATACGCGCCGCTTCTTGCAGATCATCGTTGGGCAAAACTGGCGGGTTGAACCGTGGGTGGTCGGCATCGTCCAGGTCTTCGCGCAAACTCAAATACACTTCGCGCTGTTTTTCCACCCGCTCGATCAGCGCTTTGAGCTTCGCAGACAACTCCGGCTTCTGATTAGCGAGGGTGCGGAACTGCGGCGAATGCACCTGCGCTTCATCCACCGCCCCCTCCTCAAGGAAGAACAAGACACCTCTGCCGAAATGATCGGCGACCTTGCGCAACTGGTTGAACGTCATGCCATCCGTGCCTGCCATGACATGCTCCATCGTGGCCGCAGCAATGCCCATTTCGGCCGCAAGCTCGCCGGGCGTTATGCCAAGGTCGGCACAACACCAAGCGATACGATTCGGATTGATAGACTGGATACGTTCCATGCGGGTCATTATAGCCAAGCAAACCGGCCCACTACAGCGCCCCGCTGAAAGCCTGGTGCAGCAGGGGTTTTTTCAGTGCGTCGAGGCTGGCGAGTTTGCGCTGGTAGAGGGATTCGATGCGTTGGCCTTCGGTTAGCCGAGCGGCAAGGAGCCTTGCGGTGGCGGGTCCAGCTCGGCGATGGTCTTGGCCTCGATGCCGACGCGGCTGTGCAGTTTTACACACGCCCTCATCTTCCGCGATCACCAGGCGGACGCCATGCACACCGTCAATGCCCGCAACGCGGCCACCAGTCAGGAATGTCCCGACGGGGTTGATCCCGTTCGTCGGCGCCACCAGCAGCGCCAGTGCTGCCAGGCCGATATCGTTGATCACGGGATGGCCGGTGGCATCCAGCAGGCGACCGTTGCGGTTGAGGAAATCCACGAACAGGAATGCCTCGCTGCGCTTGTTGCCGTCGGCGAACGGTGACGAAATACAGCAGATGCGCGGCCTTCGCCTCCACGCTGGGATAGGCGGGCGCGCCGAACAGGCTCTGGTCGAGATTGCCGAGCAGTGCATCAAAGGCCGCGCCGCGCTCGCGGGCAAACAGATCGGTTGCCTCGCGCCGCGCCATCAGGTCGGCCTT
>JBPPNE010000291.1:0-7699 GCA_051306415.1 Porticoccaceae bacterium | reverse complement strand
TCCAGATAATCGATGCCATTGAGGGTGGCATGGGCATCGACGGCGTTGCGCCGCAATTCATCGCAGCAGCTATAGCGCGTCATCCCGGACCTCCGCGTTGGAAGCTGTCGAGCCGGCGCGACTGGCTGCGGAGGATGACGTATTGCACATTGATCCGCAGGCTCGAATCCACCGCTTCCACCGCCACGCCTTCCACCACAATCAACCCGGACAGCGCCTGTTGCAGCGCGCTTTGCACCAGCATCTGCGTGGCGGCCGCGAGCTCGGGGCTATTGGATGCGAACACCAGTTGCATGACGCCGCTGCCGAAATCCGGTCGCATCACCCGCTCGCCGGGCTGAGTGAACAGGACCTGCTCGATCAGGCCGCGGATCCAGGCTGCCTCGTTGGCTTCGGCGCTGCGACCGCGGCCGTCGATACGGTAGGGATAGGCAAGATTCATGGCTCCTCCACGATTCCCTTACACACCGACCACGCGGGTTTGCGCCGCCACCGGCAACAGCGGCGTGCCGTTGGGCACGCACAGCGCCTGGCTGTCCATCAACACCAGCGGCTGGCCGTTGGAGGTGACGCGGGTGGCCGCGACCACCCACTGCCCGGTGACACATGGCACCGGCGAGCCGCTGACATTGAAGGGGCAGCCGGCGATGGCATAGGGCGCGCTCATTACGACCGTGGGCTGGCCATTCACCATGACGCGCGGATTGGGCGCGGTCGGCATGGCCGAGCCGCCATGCGCGCAGAGCACGGTGGCGCCGACATGCAACAGCGGTCCGGGCATCGCCTATTCTCCCTTTCAGCCTCTCCCCCCGCTAGCGAGAAAGAGGGCAATCGTTATGCGTTATTTGAGCAAGTCGGCGTCACACCGCCACCAGAGCGCCGTTGTTGATGGTCACGCTCGGACCCACCATCACGATGCTGGCGCCCTTGCCGTTCTGGATATAGATGCCGGTGTCGTTGACGATGAGGGTGGCGCCGCTCGCGCTCTTCAGCATGATGCCGCCGGTGGGTCCGGGCAGATCGGAAATGGTGAGGCCGTTCTGCAGCGGTGTTTGCAACGTGATGGCGGGCAAGGCCAGTGGCGTTAGCCGCGCCAGCGCGGGAATCTCGGCCGCCGAGCCCCAGAAACAGCCGACCCAGATCGGGTAATCCGGATCGCCCTGCTCGTATTCAATCCACACGCCGGAGCCGATGACGGGCAGCGCCACCATGCCGTTCTGTATCCCGGCCAGCGGCACGCAGGGCATCGCCCAGGTGCCCGGCGCGACCGAACTGACGTCGGGCACCTGCACCATCAGCCGCCCCATCTGCAGCGGGTCGATATTGTTCAGTACCACACCGCGATACTTGCCGTAGTACTTGCCGGTTTCGCTCATGCGGGCACCGTCGGGGTAATCGAAATCAGGCCGTTGCGGCTGAGCTTGAATTCCTGCCTGAACTCGCCGCGCTTCAGTTTGCTGGTGACGCTTTGCACAAAATACAGGCCGTCATACGCCAGACCCATGCCGCGCACACCCACCAATTGCCGCGCCTTCAGCAGACGCCCATAGCGCAGCACGTTCAGACTGCCCGTGGCGCTCACCGAATCCTGTGATTGCGCTGCCTCGGCCAGGCCACGCCCGATGGCCTGCACTGGATTGAGCTTGGCGGTATCCTTCATCAACCGGAGGTTGGAGGGTATGGTCGGCAGCACACCCAGCGGCGGTTGCAGCGGATTGACATTGGGAATGGGAATCGGGATCGGCGCTCGCGTCAGCGCATTCTGGATAAACACCACCGGCAATACCCCCTTGGTGGGATCAAAACTGAAACTCAGCGACTCGACATTGGTATGCGCATCCATGTTCACATTCAGCGCCGGCTGCGGCACGCCTACTTTGATCTCAGGGCCAAAGTAGGCAATGTTGGCCCCCGGTGTCGGCCCCGGCTCAATGTAGAAAACATAACCCGCCTCACGTGCGAGCTTCAGCAGGTAATGCAGATCGGTGCCCTGGTGCGACGGGATTTTATCGACCGGAATTGGCACGTCGAGAAACAGCGGCGGAATCGGCAGCGGAATGATGCCGAAGGCCGCGTACTTGGCGCAGATCAGCGCTACCCGCGCCGGCACCGGCATGGCCGGATAGGGCAGGCCGCTGAAATCGAACATGTCCATGACCTTGGTGAGATCCTCGCCGGTCACCGAGATACTGCCGGCCGCGCCGTTCTCCCCTGGCTGTACCGACACCTGGGTCATCACGCCGTCGAACAATACCTGCGGCGTCCCATTCAAGGTCACCACCAGCATCACCCGCAACGGCACCTTTCCCAAACCGGTGCTCTGCGCCCCCACGATCAGGAACAGCGTATTCAATTCGGACTGACTGTCGATTTGCAGTTTCAGTGTAAACCCGCTGACTGAGCCCGCCGCCGTCGTCACCTCCACGCTCTCCAGTGCATCGACCACGATCCGCGGCGCGGGGATCGGCACCACCGGCCCGATCAGCAGCGTGAGATGAATGCCTTTAAGCATCGTTCGGCCCCGGCACACCCTCGGGCAACGTGATGCGCAGCAGGCGGCCAACTTCCTCGATCAGTTCATCCGGTCGCATCGCGCCGTTGGCGTCGCACAAGCGCCAGTACTGCTCGGGATCCCCGATGTAACGATGCGCCAAATTGTCGAGCCGGTCGCCCTCCACCACCGCGTGCTCCTGCAACAGCGCAAAGCGCTCGGGCGCCGGCACCAAGCGGCGCGACACATACACCAGGCTGCGTCCATCCACCGTCTGGTGTACCCCGGCCGGCAGGCCGTGATAACGGCTGGTGGGAGGAAACAGTGGGCCTTGCAGCGAATGTGCTTCGAGAAAGGCCTGCAATGGATCGATCATGAAATGCCTCCGATACCCAGGGCGGCGAAACTGCCGGCGCCCACTTTTGCGGCCAGCGACTCCTTGGTTTGCAAATAGCTCATGAACAGGCCGCCGCCCTTGTGCGCGAAACCGAGATCATCCACGCTCAACACGCGCAAGCCCAGATTCACCTTGGCTCTCAGCGGATTGAGCGCGGCGTCGAACGCCTCTTCGGTGATGCTGAAATCGGTGATGCGCACCGGCACGATGCGGGTCTTGCTCCACACGAACAATGCCAGCGGCGTCTCCAGCGGCAGGATTTCCAGCGTGCCGGCATTGGCCAGGCTGTTGTTGGCATTGAGCTGGGCGCTGGTCGGATACAGCAGCAATTCCAGCGCCGCCAGTTGTGGCTGAATGCCATGCTCGACGGTGGTGGCATGCTGCTCGGGAAATTCCAGTTGATCGATGGCGTCGATCTCCGCTTCCAGTTTGTACGACTCCACCGCCGGTCCTTTCAGACGCAGTGCCTCGGAACGGTCGCCGCCGCTTTGGCTGCTGAAGGCCTGTGCCTGAAAACTGCGCGACAGCGAATCGGGGTTGTATTGCAGCGTGATGATGCGCCGCACCTGCGCCGACTCGGCATCGATCAGCACGATGCCGGCCTTGAGTAGTTTGGGCGAACCCGGAAACGTGGTCACGATCATTCCACTCCGTTAGAATCGGTGCACCAGTCCGAAATTCACGTCGGCTTTTCGCACCTCCGTGACAGCCTTCGGATTCACACCCAATTGTAGATTGGCTTCGAACTTTACCCCGCGCCCAATATCGACCTGAAAATCCAGCGTGAACTCACCCTCGCGCAGGAAGGTCAGACCCTTGAACAGAATCCCGGTTCCCACCGCCAGCTTGTCCGCCGTGTCGGGCTTGAAACCGGCAAACCGGTAGCTGGTCTTCAGCACGTTCAGGCCTAGCGCGTAGCGGCTCAAGTCGTTTTGCAGGAGTTCCGGCTCGTCCCGATGCAGAATGGCTGTCTGATATAAATGATGGCCGTTGTCCTGAAGATTTTTCCCGATATCCAGTTCGAGTTTTTCGAGAAATATCGGTACATCGCGCAATGTCGGTGCTTCGGAGTTCGGTTGGCGCTGGATCAAGCCGGTGTTCACATCATTAGCTTGATCGAGTCTCGGAAGCGCCATGGTTACGCCAGCGGCATGACGTTCTGCAGCAGCCTGCGTGACGCGCGGCGAGCTGCCGCCTTGTTGCACGACGTGAGTCAATTCATGGGCGAGCAGCCGCTGGCCGGCGCGCGTGCCCGGCGCATACTGTCCGGCCCCGAAGACAATATCACGACCGACGGTATAGGCCAGCGCACTGACCGCACGCGCCGACTGTGCTGCGCCAGCGTCCGCATGCACGCGCACGCCGGCAAAGTCGTGGCCGAAACGGGCAGAGAAAAATCCCTGTGTTGCCATATCCAGCGGCTGGCCCGGAGAAGACAACGCGGCGCTTACCATCGGCGCGGCGTCAACCGGACCCGTTGGGCCGGGGACCACGCGCCGTTGCGCGACCAACGTCGGTCCCGATGATGCGACCGGCTTGGCGCTCTTGCATTCCCGCTTGGTCAAAACCAACAGACCATCCGGGCAGTGATAATCGTAGAAGCACAGCGGCGTTCCCGGCGGTGGCGTTAGCGTCGTAAACGGCCCCGGCCCGGTGCCGACGACAATATCCATTGCGCGCACGATGACGCGAATTACCAGACCATCGCTGAAATGCACGTAACAGCCATAGTTGCCGTTGTCGCGCGGCGTCTCGCAGTCGATGTGTTCGACCGTCGCTTTCGACGGCGGCGCCATATCATTCTGCGCGTAATTTTCCGCCGCGCTCTTGCTGATGCTCTGTGGATCGTTGCGCCAACTCGGACAACGACTGTCTTCGTCTTTGGCTTCTACGTCGGTGGTTTGCTGAACGTCCTCCGCCACTGGCGTCAGGCCCGCGGCTTGCTGACGCTGGATCGCGAGCGCATTCGTGCGAGCGAGTCGACCGTCAGTATCGAGACGCTGCAAGGCGACACTAGGTTGCCGGCCCGGACTGACATCAGACTCAGCCATGCGCATGACCTGCTCGGCCACCCGTTCCGCTTCCTGCTCGTATTCATCACCCGGTTCATTCACGCGCAACTGCGTTTGCAATGGCTGGCCGATCAGTTTTTTCTTTCCGCACTCGGCACAGCTACCTGTGAGGCCGCTCGATCCACCGCAGGCGCACTGGCGTTGCAGCACCGCACCGGAACGCGGCATAAATCCCGATTTCGTGGACGACGACTTTCCCGTCTGCAATCTGGTGTTCACTGTGCCAACCTCGCCGAAAACAGGCTCTCAATGCGGCCCATAGCTGATGTCACTCCCGCAACCGGCGCAGCGCGCGTTGTGTTCATTTGCAGTCGCCCGGTTTGTAGTTTTGCTGGATGCCAACCGCCTTGAAATCAATAACCTCAGTGCCCGCAGCGTTCATTATCCAGTCGATCTTGCCCTCGACCGCATCGATAGCAGCCTGTGCCTTGGGTTCACCCGAGCAGCGCGCCTTCTCGAGAATTTTGTTTGCTTCCGCGGGCGATTTTCCCAGCGCGTCGCAGACCACCTGTTGCCACACCGCACGGCTGGCGTCGCGGTGTTTTTCTTCGTGCGTTTTAATGAACTCGACGACGCGCTGAATCAGCTTTTTCTGCTCGTCGCTCGCCCGTCCGCCGCCATAACGCGGACGAATGATCGTCGTTTCGAGTGTCAGGTTGACCGCGCTGACCTTGCCGGCCTCGATAACTGAATCCCAGGAGGCGGTCGCACTCATATGCGGTGTACCCGCCAGGGCGGCGTCGATTCGCGCGGCAAAGTCGGCCACGTTGTCCGCCATGATCTCCACCGGCACGGGCGAATTCGGTTTCCATTTGATGGCTTCCGCGCAAGCGGGCGCGTCAGGGCCCTTGTCGGCGGGCTTGGCCTCGACCTTGGTCCCGGTATTATCCAGCGGAACGCTGTCCATCCGGCTATCGCCAAACTCGAGAAAACGTCGCGAGGCCATCGGCGGCGTACGCGCCAAATCGGTGTGAACCCGGACTCGCCCGAAGTCATGGCCAAAACGCGACAATCTGTATTGCCGTAGTGCCAGCTCCAGTGGTCCACCCGGGCCGGCACGGAGGTGGTCTGCACTGGCAGCCACCGCACCCATCCGCCGGCTCGATTCTCCCGAGAAACGCTGAATACGCGACCGCATACCGCTGACGTCTGAGTTTAGGGACGTGGCCAACGCTTGATCCGCAATGCGATCGGCTTCCTGCTCCAACGGGTCGTTGCTCGCGCCGATGTGGAGTTTGGCCTGCACGAATGTTTTACTGCTGCATTGTGAACACTCGCCGGTCAGCGACGCAGTCGGCGATCCGCAGGCGCACTTGCGTTGCAGCAGCAATTCCGCGTGTTTGGACTTGTTCACCCCTGGCGGCTTGGCAATCTGAGTTTGCGCGCATACAGCGGCGCTCATGCCTTGAACTCCCGACCAATACCCTGTGCCACTTGCGCACCAACACGCTGCGGCTTTGTACCCCGCGCGATGTGCACGCCACTCACCTTCAACCGCAACTGGTCTCCAAGTCCCGTCAAGCTTTCGACTGCCCGCGGGTTGGCCAACAGCCGCGACAATTCCTGTTGCAATCCCTCGGCAATGGCGTGGCGGTCTTCATGGCGAAAACCCTTGAGCACCAGACTATCGATATGAATGACGACGCGCTTCATGCCCAGCCCCGGATTTCCGCGTCGGTCAATGGGCGCTCGCGTTTGCCGGCTTCGTGGTGTGCCGCGTGCAGGACGTGAGCCATGGTCACCGGCTCGCCGGCATCGGCGGCGAAGAAGGCGGCATTGAGCGCGATGTTGCGGATACTACCGCCGGCCACATGCAGGCGCGCGAGCTTGGCGAAATCGAGCCCGTGGCGGGGTGTGGCGGCGGGAAACATGCCGCGCCAGATGGCTTCGCGCTGCACCTGGTCGGGAAATGGAAATTGCACGACGAAGCGCAGCCGGCGCTGAAACGCGGTATCCAGCGCGGCCTTGAGGTTGGTGGTGAGGATGGCGAGGCCGCGATAGGCTTCCATGCGTTGCAGCAGGTAGCTCACCTCGATGTTGGCGTAGCGGTCGTGGCTGTCTTTCACCTCGCTGCGCTTGCCGAACAGGGCATCGGCTTCGTCGAACAGCAGGATCGCGCCGCAATCCTCGGCGGAATCGAACACGCGGCGCAGATTTTTTTCGGTCTCGCCGATGTATTTGCTAACCACCGCCGACAGGTCGATGCGATAGAGGTCGAGGCGCAGTTCATGGGCGAGCACTTCGGCTGCCATCGTCTTACCGGTGCCGCTCTCGCCGGCAAACAGGGCGCTGATGCCGAGGCCGCGCGCGCCTTTGTCGGCGAAGCCCCAGTCTTGATAAACCTTGAGCCGCTGTTGCACATGCGCCGCGATCTGCCGCAGCGTGGCGGCTTGCGCGGGCGGCAGGAGGAGGTCGTCCCAGTCGGCATCGGGTTCGATGCGCTGCGCCAGCTCGTCCAGCTTGGGCCGGCCGAGTCCACGGCAGGTACTCCACAGCAAGGCATCGGGGGCGTCGCTGGCGGCGAGTGCCGAGCGCAACAGCGTACCCTGGGACTGGATGGTTTGGGCGCTGAGCCGGAACTGGCTGGCGGCGGCATCGAGGGAGCCGTTGAGTCGCTCGGCAGTGGACCCGAGTGCCTGTTGCCACAGGCGTTTCTGCTCGCTGGCGTCCGGCTTGTTAACGGCGAACCGCAGCGCAGCGCGCTCGCTGTTCACCGCCTCACGGCCCGTCACGAATACC
>JBPPNE010000290.1:0-4277 GCA_051306415.1 Porticoccaceae bacterium | reverse complement strand
CGCCAGTAGCGCCAACCATCGCCTTGAGTCCCTGCGCAATCGGCTGCAAGGCTGCAAAGCGATGGCCGGTCTTCACGGCATGAATGCCGACGCAACCGGCATCGAAATGGTCCACCGCCGAGAAGACCCATACCCAGTCATCGCCCACCGTCTCGATCCGAATGCCGTCGGTACCCCACATGTCGTTCGGCCGATCCGTGATGATGGTGCCGTCGTGCAGATTGGGGACACCCGTGAGCTGTCGATGGGGCGAGAGCAACGGGTTCTCGCACATCCAGACGGAGCACGCGGGTTCGGGAGACGCGAATGCCACGCAGGATGCGCCGTCGCGCCCACACCTTGCGATGACCCTCGCCCGTAAAGGGCGAGGTCGCCAGATCCGTGCGAATGGCCGCCCGGCGGTCGGCATCCGCCATCTTCGGCTTCGGCCCGCGCCGCACCAGGAACAGCGGCGCCACCGTGGCAGTCGCCCGTGCCTGCTCCGCCGGCGGTCCTCGCGATGAGCCGCGAGACCGCCGGCCGACCAAAGGGCGCCTCGCCGGCCTTTCCTTGCGCAGAATCTCGCTTTCCATGACGAGCTCGCCGATGCGCCTGTTGGCGTCATCCAGTTGTGCCGAGACCGGATCACGCTCGCGTTCCTTGAGACCGGCATCGATGCTGGCCAGAGCCCGATCGCGCCACTGTTCGAGTTTATATATCGGCACCGACACCTCGCGGGAGAGGTCATCCACCGGCTCGTTGCGCAGCAGGCACAACACGACTTCTTTCTTCCCCCCAGCCGACCACCGCTTCACTTCGCCGGCTGCCCCCAGTGCCAGGATGACTGTCGTGTCTGTTAATTCGGTATCTTATAGTCCTTTGGGGGCTATCGCGCCCTCTAAATAAACAGTACGTTCTCAGCTCAATAAGCGCTTCATCCGCATCAAAACGCGCAAGAGACTCGCCACGCCCGATTAACTGGCAAGGGGCCCCGCATCAAACTCAACCCCCGCCCACCCGTGCTTGATAAACGCACGGATATTGGCGTGGTCGCTGCCGTGTGGATTGCCGAGCACATCGTCGCGATAGTAGCGGCCGAAGCAGGCGAGGGTTTCGGCCTCGCTCAACTGGTTGAGGCGGGCAAACGCGAAAATGCGACAGGAGCCCTCGTTGGTGCCGGCCTCGTTCACGACGATATCTGCCCCCAAGCCGTTGCGAAAGCGGGTTGGGGTGTACCGGTAATGCGCCGTGATGACCGCGATCACCTGCGCGAATTCCACCCGCTCCGGCGCGGTTTTTATCTGCTCAATCAATTGCTCGATATTCAAGGCTAACCTCGCTGGCGATAACTTCTGGGCACTGCTATAAATCCTTGAAAGCCCTTCGACCATTCGACCATTCGACAAGCTCAGGGCTCAGGACGAACGGTAAGTTTCTGATTCCGTTCGTGGTGAGCCCTGAGCCTGCCGAAAGGTCGAGCCATGAACGGAATCAGAAACTTACCGTTCGTCCTGAGCCTGTCGAAGGACATATTCAGAGCATCCTTAAT
Source organism: Porticoccaceae bacterium (assembly GCA_051306415.1). Classification (GTDB taxonomy): domain Bacteria; phylum Pseudomonadota; class Gammaproteobacteria; order Pseudomonadales; family Porticoccaceae; genus CBDDRG01. The sequence continues at coordinate 2,749 of JBPPNE010000290.1, read as the reverse complement.
AGAAGCGCCGTTCTGGTTGATGGTCGTTGTGGCCCACGGGCGTTGCATCTGTCTGACGACACCCGAAATCGCACCGAATGCCTACTCGCCGAGGCGAATCCGCGGTGCGATATCCTCGAAGCTGGCGCTGGTGTTGCCGCGCTGCGCGGCGATGGCGGTCTCGATATCGCGGGTGATCAGCATGCTCGCATTCCAGGTGGCGATGAAGTTGAGGCCGTCGGCAATGGAGTGGTCGCGCGCGTAGTTGAGCATTTCCTTGCTGCCCTGAATCGCGAGCGGTGATTTACTGGCGATCTCCGCCGCCATTGCCATGGCACCGGCGAGCAGGCTCTGCGCATCGTCGAACACAGCGTTGACCAGACCAACGGCGCGGGCTTCGTCGGCGGGCATGCGCCGCCCGCTGTAGGCGAGATCGCGCACCACGCCGGCCGGAATGATCAGCGGCAGCCGTTGCAGCGTGCCGAGGTCTGCGGTCACGCCGAGGTTGGTCTCCTGGATGCAGAACTGCGCATCGCGGCTGCAATAGCGCAGATCACAGGCTGCGATCATGTCCACGCCGCCGCCGATGCAGGCGCCCTGCACCGCCGCCAGTACCGGCACGCGGGCGCGATCGATGGCGTTGAAGCTGTCCTGCATGTCGCGGATCAGGTCGCGAATCTGCTCGCGCTGGCGCGCCGGCTCCCGCTTGGGGTCTGGTTTGAATTGTGCGAACACGGAAAAATCGAGGCCGGCTGTGAAGTGTTTGCCGGTGGACGACAACACCACGACGCGCACCTCGGTGTCGCGCTCGATCGCCGTGAAGGCGGTGCGAATCTCGCGCCAGAATGCGGGCGTCAGGCTATTCAGCGTATCCGGGCGATTGAGCTGAACATGGGCGATGTGGTCGCGCACGCTCAGCGTCAGGGTTTGGAACTGACTGTCTTTTGCGGTCATGGTTGTGGTCATGTTGCCCCCCGTTGAATGGCTGGCAGCGCGCGGTTGCGCACCTGGTTTTCTCGTGATTCAACCATAGCACAGGGCCACAGCGGGCGACAAAAGCACGGCGGGCGGGCGATGACTCCGAGCTGCGTGGAACACGCGAATGCGGTTTTCTCAGGGCAGGTCGAGCGGTTGCGCGGCGACGACAACGCCATTGCTGTCAGCGTAGACGTGATCGCCGGGATTGAAGGTGACGCCGCCAAAGGTGACCGGCACATTGAAATCGCCAATGCCGCGCTTGTCGGTTTTCACCGGCACGCTGGCGAGCGCCTGCACGCCGAGATCAAGTCCGCCGATGGCGCTGACATCGCGGATGCAGCCGTAGACGATGACGCCCTCCCAGCCGTTGTTGACCGCGCTCGCGGCGATCATGTCGCCCACCAGCGCGCGGCGCAGTGAACCGCCACCATCGACGACCAGCACCTTGCCGTGGCCGGGTTTGCCAAGGTGATCCTTGACCAGGGAGTTGTCCTCGAAACACTTGACGGTAACCACTTCGCCGCCAAAGGCCTCGCGGCCACCGTAGTTCGACAGCATGGGTTCCAGCACGCGGACCAGGTCGGGGTAGCTGTCGCACAGATCGGGCGTGATATCGGTCATCGGTTATCCTCGGAATGGGTGATGGAAATGGGTGGCGGTCACGGAACTCGGCACGGCGGGTGCGGGCGGCAGAATTATAGCGAACCCCGATGTCAGTTGTACTGAGCCGTTGTTGCACTGAGCATTGTTGCACTGAGCGTCGTTGTGCTGGGCACGCGCCCAGACTAGGCTAGCGGCCTATGACGCCCCCGCCCAAGACCGCGATCCTAATCCCCACCATCAGGGACTACCCCTACAGCGCCGACGCCGAACCGCTGTTCGCCGCTATCCGGGATTTGCCCGACGCCATCTGGCTCGACAGCGGGCGGCCCCGCTGTGGCCAGGGCACCTTCGACATCATCACCGCGGCTCCTCTAGCGATGCTGGAAACCCACGGCCGAACCAGCACGCTCACCACCAGGCTCACCGACATGGACGCGGTAACCACTTCCACCGGTAGCCCCCTCGCCCTCGCCGAGCAGTTACTCGAGACGATGGGCAGGATTGAGCAGAACGCCGCCTACCCCCCCTTTGTCGGCGGACTCGCCGGATACTGCGGCTACGACCTCGACCGAGGCCGCGCAAGGCTGCCGCACGCGGCCGAGCTTCCGGATCTGCGCCTGGGCTACTACGGTTGGGGCTTGGTATTGGATCACCAACGTGGCCGGGCGACGCTGGTGTTTCACCCGGCCTGTCCCGCTGCGCTGCGCCTTGATATCGAGCATCGCCTGGCGCGACCGCAGCCCTGCCGGGACGCGCACTTCAGTTTGCGGGAGCAGTTCGCGCCGACGATTGCTCGCGACGCCTATCTGCGTCAGGTCAACCGCATTCAGGACTACATCCGTGCCGGCGACTGCTACCAGGTGAACTTCGCCCAGCACTTTTCCGCCCGCTTTGACGGCGACCTCTGGCAGGCGTATCGCCACCTGCGGCAGGTACTGCCGTCACCCTATTCCGCGTTTCTTTCCAATGCTGACTGGGCCGTGCTCAGCTTTTCGCCGGAACGGCTGCTGCACATCGGCGGCAATCGGGTGGAGGCAAAGCCCATCAAGGGCACCCGCCCGCGGGGAGCGACGCTGGAGGAAGATACCGCGCAGGCGGCTGCCCTGCGCAACAGCGCGAAGGACCGCGCGGAAAACCTGATGATCGTCGATCTGCTGCGCAATGATCTCGGCAAGACCTGCATCCCGGG
>JBPPNE010000289.1:0-15664 GCA_051306415.1 Porticoccaceae bacterium | reverse complement strand
GAAATCATCGGTTACCACCCATGACGCCACACGCTTCTTTGTCAGCTTCTCTGTCGCCATCACCACCTCCCTCGCCGCGTTAGTGGCGGCTCGGGAAGGCATTATATATTATTTACGGATAAGTTCTTAGCATGAGGAAAGCAAATGACCGCGAACAAGCGCGTATCTCGCCGCTCCTTGGGCTCTGACTTAGTCCGCGTCGCGTCCCACGTTATCCAGCCGGAGGAGTACGAAGAACTTCCTGAGCTGACCGATGAAATGATTGCCCGGGGGAAGCTCAACAAGGGAGGGCGTCCGCGCACAGTAAACCCGAAGCGGCTCATCTCCATTCGGCTGACCGAGGATATCATTCAGCGTTGGCGAGCCACTGGGCCGGGTTGGCAGACTCGGATGGCTGAGAAACTGAGCAAGTCTGCGCCCAAGTGACGCATAACCGGTCGCTCCAGCAGACGCTGCGCGGCGTGGCTTCGCTCCTTGCGCAGCGCCGCTGAGCTCTGCGTTGAGGCTGTAGAAAAACCCCACGGAAACAATTTGAGCCCAAAGATTGAAAAAACGACCCTCCTAAAAGCTCTACAATCAACGATCAGCATGTCGGGAGAGGTCAAAGTACCCCCGGAAATGGTCGGAAATTTTCCGGACAGGCTTTTTCTATAGCCTCGTTAGGCTACCGCCGCGAGCTAAAGACAGCTGAATTTACTCGTCCAACTCAGGTTGATAGGAGAACAAATCCGATGTTTATCGTACTTCTTAAATTTTCTGGTAACAAAGGCCAAGCCAGCCAATTCATGGAAGGCCACAAAGAATGGATCAAACGCGGGGTTGATGACGGCGTATTTTTGTTGGTCGGCAGTCTTCAGCCTAACTTGGGCGGTGGGGTTGTGGCACATAATACGTCGCTGTCTGATCTTCAGAGCAGGGTAAACGATGATCGGTTTGTGGTGGAGAATGTAGTAAGCGCGGAAATCCTTGAAATCACGCCATCAAAAGCCGATGACCGTCTAAAATTTTTGCTCGACTGAGTAACTTTCAAACCTAGGACAGCAGGCACGTGAGCGCGGAGATAATAGCGGGTCCCGACGGCAAATCACGTTGCCGCTGGTGCGGTGCCGCACCGGAGTTTCTAGCCTACCACGACGCCGAATGGGGCTTTCCGGTCAGCGATGATCATCGCTTATTCGAGAAATTGAGTCTGGAGGGTTTTCAATCCGGACTGAGCTGGCGCACCATCCTCGCCAAGCGCGAGAATTTCCGTGCCGCCTTCCATGATTTCGATTTTGACAGGATAGCGCGCTTCACCCAGCGCGACCTCGATCGTCTGCTCAAGGACGAAGGGATCGTCGGCCACCGCGGCAAGATCGAGGCGGTCGTCAATAATGCGCAACAGGCTCGGGAACTCGTCAAACGCGAAGGCTCGCTGGCAGCCTTCGTCTGGCGTTACGAACCAGACATGAAGCAACTTGCGGAACCGCAGACTGTCTCGACCTCGGCGGAATCGCTTGCTTTGTCGAAGGATCTGAAAAAGCTGGGCTGGAAATTTGTCGGACCCACCACAGTGTACGAGGAGTTGCCAGGTCAGCGGCAATGAAACGGGAGCTGGTGTCGATGTGCTGGTAGCGCGCCATGCAGTCTGTTCCACTACGAAATCAATGACGCGATGTTGATGCAGGCGGTCGGCGCAGGCAAGATGCGGAAATATTTATTGTTGAGGCTTTTTCTACAGCCTCGTTAGTGGTTAGTTAAATGGGATTCAGGTGCAAGCCCAGCGAAAATGGCTGAGATGGCGAAGGTGGGGAGGATTATGGCGGTGAGGGAGGGATTCGAACCCTCGATACCGGGTTAGGGTATACTCCCTTAGCAGGGGAGCGCCTTCAGCCACTCGGCCACCTCACCGCAACTACCGTGTAATCTTTACGTCAAGCCTAGCTTCCAGCCGCAATTCGCTCCAGCAGAATCCAACTGCGCGTAGGCCAAGGGGGCCAAATTTGCGGCCGAGGATAGTACCACATCAAGCGGGCAAACCAATGGAATCAGGGTTGCGAAGGACTCAAACAGCCCCTTCCCCCTGTAGTTTTTCTTGCTGGATACGCTGATAGATCTCTTCGCGGTGAACGGAGATGTCTTTGGGTGCGTTGACACCGAGACGCACCTGGTTGCCCCTCACGCCGAGCACAGTTACGGTTACGTCGTCACCTATTACTAGCGTCTCTCCCACCCGCCTGGTCAGAATAAGCATCTCTCTCTCCTTTATAACCTGCCAATTGCTGAGGTAAACGGCTTGCTTTCGTTGTCGGATGCTTTTTTGTTGCCGATACCAAAAACACAGCAAAGGTTCCACCTTCACTGTGTCACGACTTATTGTAACAATTAATTCCCAGGGAGCGTTAGACCGGCCATCAGGCTCTAGCCCCACTCCATCAACTAAATTGAATGTATGGGAGTCGTTCCGGTGCTGAATCTGTGTTCGCGGGTAATTCCTGGTCAGCTTTCCCGGTCGGAGTCTTCCATGTCGAATGAGCTGTGGAGGGATCGCACGGCGAGCTCCAGGTATTTTTCCTCGATAACCACGGTGATCTTGATTTCTGACGTGGAGATCATCTGGATATTGATGTTCTCGTTGGCAAGCGTCTGAAACATCTTGGCGGCGACACCCGCATGAGAGCGCATGCCGACGCCCACCAGGGCGAGTTTGGCGATGCGGCCATCGGCGTGTACGGATTTCGCGCCTAGTTCGCCGGCTATCTGATCCAGAATGCCTTTTGCCTTTTTCATGTCATTGCGATGGACCGTGAAGGTCAGTGCGGTGGTGCCGTCTTCGGAGACATTCTGGACAATCACGTCCACTTCGATATTGGCGTCGGCAATCGGTCCCAGAATGCGGTAGGCGATTCCAGGAGTATCGGCGACGCCCTGAATGGTCAGCTTGGCCTCGTCGCGATTGAAGGCGATGCCGGATACGACCGGTTTTTCCATGGTGTCGTCGTCCTCAAGAGTAATTAACGTGCCGGGGCCGTCGACAAAGCTCGACAGCACTCGCAATGGAACTTTGTATTTGCCGGCGAATTCGACGGAGCGAATCTGCAATACCTTCGAGCCTTGGCTCGCCATCTCCAGCATCTCTTCGAAGGTGATGCGGTCGAGGCGGCGGGCGCGCTCGACCACGCGCGGATCGGTGGTGTAGACGCCATCGACATCGGTGTAAATCTGGCATTCGTCGGCTTTCAGCGCGGCGGCGAGTGCCACCGCCGTGGTGTCGGAGCCGCCCCGGCCGAGCGTGGTGATATTGCCATCGCCATCGACGCCCTGGAAGCCAGCGACCACGACGACACGGCTGGCATCGAGATCGGCGCGGATACGATGGGCGTCGATGTCCTCGATCCGCGCCTTGGTGAAGGCGCTATCGGTCAGAATGCGCACCTGGGCCCCGGTGTAGGAGCGAGCCGCACAGCCGCGCTCGATCAGGGCCATCGCCAGCAGGGCGATGGTGACCTGCTCGCCGGTGGACACCATGACATCCAGCTCCCGTGGGGAGGGGTTTTCGGTGAGTTCGTGGGCAAGGGCGAGGAGGCGATTGGTCTCTCCGCTCATCGCAGAGACCACCACTACTATCGCTTCGCCATTTGCGTGGGCCGCCACCAATTTTTCGGCAACGGAGTTGATGCGCTCGATGGTGCCCACCGATGTGCCGCCGTATTTTCTAACAATCAAACGCATCTGTCGTCTCGTGTTGAAATCGAAGTGATCAGGCTGATAAACGCTGTTCCAGCCAACCATACACGGAGTCGAGCGCCGCCGGCAGCGCAGCGACATCGGTGCCGCCACCCTGCGCCATATCCGCGCGGCCACCGCCTTTGCCGCCGAGCTGCGGCGCGACGAATTGCATCAACTCGCCGGCACTGACCCGCGCCGTCAGATCGCCGGTGACACCGGCGATCAAGGCCACCTTGCCATCCGCCACCCCTGCCAGCACGACCACGCCGGTACCGAGGCGGGATCTAAGCTGGTCGGCCAGCTCGCGCAATGTCTTGGCGTCAGCGCTATCGAGTTGGCGCACCAGCAGCCGCGCGCCATCGCCGATGTTGAGGGCGCCTGCGAGCGGGTCGCCGCCAGCCGCACTGGCCAGCCGCACCTTCAAGGCTTCGACCTCGCGGCTGAGCCGGCGGTTCTGTTCCATCAACTGGATGGCTTTATCGAGCACAGCAGTGCGACTGGTTTTTAGCGTCGCGGCGACCTGATTGAGCCCGGTTTCCACCTCGTCGAACAGTGCCAACGCCCCCTCGCCGGTCACCGCTTCAATCCGGCGCACACCGGAGGCAATGCCGGATTCGGAGATGATGCGCAATAAGCCAATATCACCGGTGCGGACGACATGGGTGCCACCGCAGAGCTCCACCGAAAAGCCGTCACCCATGGTCAGTACGCGCACCTGGTCGCCGTATTTCTCGCCGAACAGCGCCATCGCGCCTTTGCGCTGGGCGTCGGCAATCGCCATTTCCTCCGTCTGCACCGGGGTGTTGCGGCGGATTTCGGTATTGACGCGCCGCTCGATGGCTTTGATCTCGGTGGAAGTCATCGCCTCGGGATGGGCGAAGTCGAAACGCAGGCGCTCGGCGTCGACCAGCGAGCCCTTTTGTGCAACGTGATTGCCCAGTACCTGGCGCAGGACCGCGTGCAGTAAATGGGTTGCCGAATGGTTGGCGCGGATGCGCGTGCGCCGGGCGACGTCGATGTGGGCTGTCACGTCCTCGTCCACAGCGAGCGTACCGGTAGTCAGCACGCCAGTGTGGAGATGCAGGTTATCTTCCTTGCGCGTGTCGGCGACTTTGAACACGCCGGCTGGGCCTTCTAGCTGGCCGCAGTCGCCGACCTGACCGCCGGATTCCGCATAAAACGGCGTGTGGTCCAGCACCACCGTGGCCTGTTCGCCAGCCTTGATGCTTGGCACAGGCGCGCCGTTTCTGAATAGCGCCTTTACGGTGGCTTTGACCTCGTCGTGGTCGTACCCGTTGAACTGCTTAGCCCTGATAACGTCCATTTTTACAAAACTGTGGGCCTGCAAAACACTCGAAACGTTGACGAGATGAAAAGTGCTCGCCGCCCGGGCGCGCTCGCGCTGAGCCGTCATGCAGCGCTCGTAGCCGGCCATATCCAGGCGATAGCCACGCTCGCGGGCGATGTCGTTGGTCAGATCGACCGGGAAGCCGTAGGTGTCGTAGAGCTGGAACACGGTTTCACCGGGAATCTCGCCACCTTCCAAGGTCGCCAGTGCCGCCTCCAGTACGCCCATGCCTTTGTCGAGGGTGCGTACAAACTGCTCTTCCTCGGCGCGCAGCACCTGTTCGACCCGATCCTGTTCACGCGCGAGTTCCGGGTAGGCATTACCCATCTCGGCTACGAGCGCCGGCACCAGGCGATGGAAGAACACGCCGTTTGCGCCTAGGCGGTGGCCGTGGCGCAGCGCGCGGCGGATGATCCGCCGCAACACATAGCCGCGATCCTCGTTGCCGGGGAGCACGCCATCGACCACCAGAAAGGTCGCCGAGCGAATGTGGTCGGCGATAACGTGCAACGACGGATCAGCCAGATCAGTAGTCGCAGTCACTGTAGCCGCGGCGCGGACCAGGTTCGCGAACAGGTCGATTTCGTAGTTGGAGTGCACGCCCTGCATGACGGCGGCGATGCGCTCTAAGCCCATGCCGGTGTCGATGGAGGGCTTGGGCAGCGGCGTCAAGGTGCCATCGGTGCCGCGCTCGTACTGCATGAACACCAGATTCCAGATCTCGATGTAGCGGTCGAGATGATCGTCGGCGCTGCCCGGCGGGCCGCCGGGAATTTCGGGGCCGTGGTCGTAGAAAATCTCGGAGCAAGGGCCACAGGGGCCGGTATCGCCCATCTGCCAGAAGTTGTCCGCGTCAAGGCGGGAAAACCGCGTCGGGTCGATGCCGATCTCCTTGATCCAGATGTTGGCCGCGTCATCGTCGGAGACGTGCACCGTGACCCACAGCCGCGCGGGCGGCAGTTGCAGCACCTGGGTCAGGAATTCCCAGGCGTAGCCGATTGCTTCGCGCTTGAAATAGTCACCGAAACTGAAGTTGCCCAGCATTTCGAAAAAAGTGTGGTGGCGGGCGGTGTAGCCGACGTTTTCCAGATCGTTGTGCTTGCCGCCGGCGCGTACGCAACGCTGCGATGAGGCTGCGCGGGTGTAGGGCCGCTTGTCAGTGCCGAGAAACACGTCCTTGAACTGCACCATGCCGGCGTTGGTGAACAGCAGGGTTGGGTCGTCGCCTGGGATCAGGCTACTACTGGCCACGACCTGATGGCCGCGGCTTGAGAAGAAGTCGAGAAAAGCCTGGCGGATCGCGGCGCTGTTCATGATTGGAGTACTTTGCACGAAGGTTCCGCGTCGTGCTCAGACTGTTTGAGGGTGGTGCTCTGCATTGGATTCCTGTTTCTTGCGGTAAGAGTGTGATCGGGTCGGCGGCGGTTAAAAACCGAGGCTGGATTCGCTGAACGTCTTGCCACCCAGAATATGCAGGTGGAGGTGAAAAACGGTCTGTCCGGCGCCCGCTCCACTGTTGACGATGACGCGAAAGGCATCGCCGATACCGGCCTGGTGGGCGACGGTATTGGCGGCCAGCAGCAGGTGGCCGAGCAGCGCTTGATCCTCTGGTTCGGCGTCCGCCAAGCGGGGGGTCGGCTGGCGCGGAATCACCAGCAGATGCACCGGCGCCTTGGGGGCGATATCCTTGATCGCAATGCAGAGGTCGTCCTCGTAGACAATCTCTGCCGGAATCTGACGCGCGATGATTTTAGTGAACAGGGTTTCCGCTGTCATGGTGATGTCTCCGTTTTCGGGCTGGCTGTCATCTGACGCAGTGTATTCAGTCGGGTGTCAGTGAACGCTGGCGGGAATGCCGTTGGGGATGCTTTTAGTGAGTCGTCACTCACCGAGTGATTGGGGCTACCGACGGCGATCCAGTTTTTCGTCGGTGGAAAGCTGTCGCGCCTCACTCTCGCGCATGACCGGCAAGCCGTCGCGAATCGGGTAGGCCAGTCCACTCGCACGACACACCAACTCTTGACGATCCGCCCAGTATTCCAGCGGCGCCTTGGTCACCGGGCAAACCAGAATGCCGAGCAACTGCTTGTCGATCATGCTGCTCACCTTGGTGTCGGGCTGGCAAGTTTAAGGGAAACGCTCCGCCAACTCCACGCTCGCGAGTTTTTCTCAGTCTGCGGCTGGAGGGAAGTGCCGGAGCACGAGGGCCGGATCAAGACGGATGTCGAGCCAGTTCATGCGCCAGTCGAGGTGTGGGCCAGTGGCCCTCCCGGTGGCGCCGACGCGGGCGATGGCCTCCCCAGTTTCGATTCGTTGTCCGAGGGTGACGAGGATTTCACTCAGGTGAATGAAGGTTGAAGAGATCCCGTAGCCGTGATCGACAATCAGGGTGCCGCCGGAAAAATACAGATCGGGCTGGGCAAGCCTGACGATTCCAGGCGCGGGTGCGCGCACCAAGGCACCCTTGGGCGCGGCGATGTCGAGCCCGAAATGCGGATTTTTGGGGATGCCGTTATAGATCCGCCGGCTGCCGTAGACGCCGGTGATGAGTCCGTGTAGTGGCAATACAAAGCCGTGGAGGAAATCCTCTCTGTGGCTAGAGTCTGCGCGCGCCTTGCTGACCAGGATTGCTTCGCTGCGAATGCGCTCCAGCACCTCGGGCGGGGGAGTGACGGTTTGCTCAGGGACCCCATCGACACGCTGGACAGCGTACCGGCGCTGCACAACCTCAAAGCTAAAGGCCTCTTTTGCGCTGCCCGCGGTGAGGTTCAATGACACCCTTGCCGGGGTGTCGCGATCGAGGCCGATGACGAATTTGCCGCCGGCAGTGAGGGTGAGTGGGCGTCCCTCGAACCAGACCCGGGTGCCTGGGGATACGCTGCCGACGACCATGGCGCCCTGTTCCCAGGCCGCCTGAATTTCGAGGGCGTGGCAAGGGTTAGCCAAGGCGTGCGCTAACAAGTACCCCAGTAGCGCAATCCGGAATTGCATCAAAGTAACAGCCGGTTGGTGGAGCGCCATGACTACGTGGGCCTAATCCTCGTTGTGGCGGAGGGCGAAGTTGATCTCTTCGCCAGTAAAGCCCCGGTAGCGCAGGAAGCGCATCTGTTTGGCGAGCGTGGCGCCGCGGGTGGGAGCAGAAGTGCCGAAGCGCTGGCGCGCTATCTTGCGCGCGAGTTCCGCCCAGTCAACCGCCATGGCGCTGAAAGTAGCCTGGATCAGTTCGTCCGCAATGCCCCGCTCGCGCAGTTCGTTGCGGATGCGCACGGACCCCTGGCCGCGCCGTATATGGGCTGCGGTGAAGGCTTCGGCAAAGCGCGCATCGGAGAGCAGCCCTTCCGTTTCTAGCCGGTCGAGAACGGCATCCATTTTGGCCGCCTCGGCGTCCAAGCTTTCCGCCAGTGCGCGCCGCAACTCCTCGCGGGAGTGTTCCCGGCGCGCAAGCCGATTCAATGCCAAGGCGCGCAGGCTCGGTGTTGACGGCTGCTGATGGTCGTTCATGCCGTTGCCAGCGAGGGGCAATACAGTGGGCTATGGCCGTGCATGCAGTGGTATGGCGAAGCCACTGGTGCTTTGAAATCGTTGCTTTCGCGCCCGGGTAATTGTCTTGAAAGGGTCATTGGAGGTTGCTAGATTGCGGCCTCATCACTCAATTTTCCGGTCGGGCCATGTCCGTTAGCTGGCGCTATCTCAATCCCTTTGTTCAGCCCATTACTGTTGGCGAAGAGAGCATTGACGGCCTCGGACACGCCAACAACACAGCGTACATCGTCTGGTGCGAGACTACGGCCTGGCGCCACTCCGCCCAGTTGGGCCTGACCCTGATCGATTGTCAGCGTCTGGGCCGGGCCATGGCCATCGTGCGTGGTGAGTACGACTATCTGGTCGCAGCTCGCACGGGCGATCAATTGAGCGTGGCCACCTGGCTGACCGCGTCGGATCGTAAACTTTCTCTTGAGCGACGCTTTCAGATCGTCCGCAATACGGACGGCAAAACCCTTTTCGCCGGGCGCTGGCAACTGGTGTGTATCGACATTGCCTCGGGGCGCCCGGCGCGGCTGCCGCCGGAGTTCATCGAAGTCTATGTCGGCAATCTGATTGAGATTCGCCGAGGCACCGACGACTGAGGGCATGCCTTGGTGCCGGGCATCCCCCCAATGGTGGGGTTAGCAATGGCTTCGCCCATTCGCATGGTGAACTTCTGTATGGCAGCTCTGCGACGGTTTGTGCCCGGCATCGAAGCACTCAGGCATCGGCGCCGTCACTCTCAGTCTCAATCAAGGGCTCAATGTCGGTGGCGGCACCCAGATAGTTCGCCCGCACCTGGTCTTCAATCTCCTTGGCGAGAGCGGGGTTGCTACGTAGGTGGTCGCAAGCGTTGCTTTTACCCTGGCCAATCTTGTTGCCGTTATAGGCATACCAGGCACCGGATTTGTCGACTATGCCGCACTTTACCGCCAGGTCGATTATCTCCCCGAAGCGGTTGATACCGGTACCATAGAGAATCTGGAATTCGCACTGGCGAAACGGCGGCGCAACTTTGTTTTTGACGACTTTCACCCGGGTTTCGCTGCCGATCACCTCCTCCCCTTCCTTGACTGCGCCAATGCGGCGGATGTCGAGGCGCACGGAGGCATAAAACTTGAGCGCGTTGCCGCCGGTGGTGGTCTCCGGACTGCCGAACATGACGCCGATCTTCATGCGAATCTGGTTGATGAAGACGACCAGGCAGTTGGAGTTCTTGATATTGCCGGTGAGTTTGCGCAGGGCTTGAGACATCAGTCGCGCCTGCAAACCGACGTGCATGTCGCCCATTTCACCCTCAATCTCCGCCCTTGGCGTCAGCGCCGCGACGGAATCGACGACCAGGACGTCGATGGCGCCAGAGCGCACCAGCATGTCGGTTACTTCGAGGGCCTGCTCGCCGGTATCCGGTTGGGAGAGCAGCAGGTCATCGACATTGACGCCGAGCTTCTCGGCATAGATCGGATCCAGCGCGTGCTCGGCGTCGATAAAGGCGCAGGATCCACCGGCTTTTTGAGCCTCAGCGATGACCGATAAGGCGAGAGTGGTTTTGCCCGAGGACTCCGGGCCGTAGATTTCGACAACTCGACCGCGGGGCAGGCCGCCAACACCGAGCGCAATGTCCAGACCGAGGGAGCCGGTGGAGACGCTCGGAATTACGACCAGATCCCGGTCGCCCATGCGCATCACCGTTCCCTTGCCGAACTGGCGCTCAATCTGGCCAAGAGCCGCCTGGAGCGCTTTTTCCTTGTTAGGATCCATTCAGATTTCCTCGCGTCTGTCCTGTTGAATGTCGATCACCACGGTTAGTGCACCGGTGATGGCTGGCCTCCAGCTTAGCTGAATAACTGATAGCTGTATATATAGACAGTTATTCGCTTCGTGCCTGTTTCAAGATACCTGCCCGGTGGTAGCCTGATGAGCGCCGAGAGTGCCATGACTCGACGAACTCTTGACTACATCTCAAGCGGACAAATTAAAGCACAGTGATCGGAGTGGCAAGACGGATTTTCTGACCCCTCTGGGACGAGCCAGAGCAGTGGTTGCCATGGTTATGTTTTGGCCAAATGGCACTGGTGTTGCCGGAGTGCTGGCTGCCGAGAGGGGTTGGCTTGGAAGGGGTGGTGGGCCCACCAGGACTTGAACCTGGGACCAATCGATTATGAGTCGACTGCTCTAACCAACTGAGCTATGGGCCCCCCGATAGCCTTGCGGTTGCGAGGGATACTCTGAACAAGTCCTCCGACAAGCCCAGGACGAACAGTGACCTTACTGATTCGGTTCGTGGCGAGCTCGTCGGGTCATGAACTGAATCAGGCTATTCGGAGCTTCCGTAGGTCAAACTCGTCTCGCTAGCCCCAGCGCGCGCTATCAATCATCGAGAAAGCTGCGCATATGATCGGAGCGGCTAGGGTGGCGCAGTTTGCGCAGGGCTTTTGCTTCGATCTGACGGATGCGCTCGCGGGTGACGTCGAACTGCTTGCCGACCTCTTCGAGGGTGTGATCGGTATTCATGTCGATGCCAAAGCGCATGCGCAGCACCTTGGCCTCTCGCGCGGTGAGACTATTGAGCACTTCCCGGGTGGCCTCCGTCAGGCTCTCCTGGGTGGCGGCATTGATCGGGGAGTCGGCGCTGGTATCCTCGATAAAGTCGCCGAGGTGTGAATCTTCGTCGTCACCAATCGGGGTCTCCATTGAGATGGGTTCCTTGGCGATCTTGAGCACCTTGCGAATCTTGTCTTCGGGAAGCTCCATCCGCAGGCCCAGCTCCTCGGGAGTGGGCTCGCGGCCCATTTCCTGGAGCATCTGCCGGGAGATGCGGTTCAGCTTGTTGATGGTTTCGATCATGTGCACTGGGATACGGATAGTGCGCGCCTGGTCGGCGATGGAGCGAGTGATCGCCTGGCGGATCCACCAGGTAGCGTAAGTAGAAAATTTGTAGCCGCGCCGGTACTCGAACTTGTCTACCGCCTTCATCAAGCCAATATTCCCTTCCTGAATCAGATCGAGGAATTGGAGGCCGCGGTTGGTGTACTTCTTGGCGATGGAGATGACCAGGCGCAGGTTGGCCTCAACCATTTCTTTCTTGGCGCGCCGGGCCTTGGCTTCGCCGATCGACATGCGGCGGTTGATATCCTTGATTTGGGCGACATTCAGACTGCGATTGTCCTCAATGGCTTTCAGCCGGCGCTGACAGCGCAGAATGTCATCCTGCAGATCCCGGATCGTATTGGCGTAGGGCTTCTTGCGACGGGCCAGATTGGCGGCCCATTTTTCGTTGGTCTCGTTGCCCGGGAAGCTCTCAATGAAATCCTGGCGGGGCATCCGGGCTTGGCGCAGGCACAGGCCCATAATGGCGCGCTCATGGACGCGAATCTGGTCGATCGTGGAGTGAACCGCATGGATCAGCGGGTCGAACTGCCGTGGGGTCAGCTTGAGGTATTTGAAGAGTTCACCGAGTTCCTCAAGGTTTTTCTGGACGGGGCCGCTGTTGCGATCCTGACGGGCGAGGGAACGCTTGGTTTTGTCATTTTGCTTGCGAATGGCCTCGAACCGCCGGCGGGCTTCTTCCGGATCCAGGCCGCCTTCCTCCTCTTCGTCTTCGTCGCTATCGTCTTCTTCTTCGTCACCAGCGGCGTCGGAAGCGGCTTTGCGGTTATTGCTTTGCTCAAGCGCTGACGGGACGTGATCGACCGGATCCAGATAGCCGGCGATAATATCGGTCAGCCGCCGCTCGCCGGTCGCCACCAGGTCGTATTCGGCGACCACTTGATCCACTGCCTGCGGCCACTCGGCGATGGCGGACATGAGTTCACGAATACCTTCTTCAATACGTTTTGCAATCTTTATTTCACCCTCTCGGGTGAGGAGCTCGACAGAGCCCATTTCACGCATGTACATGCGCACCGGATCGGTAGTGCGGTGTTGTTCGGTTTCCACCGCGGCGAGGGCGGCAGCGGCTTCCGCGGCGGCAATTTCATCGAGGGTGTTTTCGCCGGAGGTGATCAACAGGGTGTCGGCGTCGGGCGCCGATTCGTAGACAGTGATCCCCATATCGTTGATCATCTGAATGATGTCTTCGACCTGATCGGGGTCGGAGATATCCTCGGGCAAATGGTCGTTCACCTCGGCGTAGGTGAGGTAACCCTGCTCGCGGCCTTTGGCGATCAGTTCCTTGATGCGAGACTGGTGCTGGGACGTTTCGCTCATAGAAATTCCGTCAAAATGGATACCAAAATTAAGCGGGATAGTATAGCGGATAAATGGGGGGTTGTCCGGCAAATACAACCCCGGCAAATGCAACCCCCAAGTCAGGCTTGGCTGCCCTTGTGTCGGGTTCGAGCCAGTACTTCTCTTATCTTGGGTAGCAGCTCGGGCTGGGTTTCGCCGCAGCGGATCCAGATTTCATTGGCGATCTTGCCATCCTCGGGGTCCAGCGTGGCGCGGCTCAACAATTGGTCGAGCTGATCCTCTGGTGGCAGCGCGAGCATCGCCTGCTGGCCGAGAGTCTGGATGATATCGCGCAATTCCGTCAGGTTGTGGGTCACGGTGCTGTCGGGGGCATTGATGAGATCGGTGGCGGCAATGCGGGCGAGCAGTTCGCCCTGTTCCGGGCCATGGATGCCGCGCCAGTAACCGAGGACGTGACTGAGGGTGTAATCGGGGTGCCGATGGAGTAAATCGGCTATCGCGATCAGCATATCGAGGTCGGGTAATTGGAGGGCTTTGAGCGGGCCGAGATCGCCCAATTCGGTTACCCACTCTGCCTGGTGGATCAACAGCGCGATCAGGCGGTGAATGGGCGGCAGCTGGATTTTTTTTGCCCGCAAGGGTTGCAGTGGCCTCCGCACTGGTTGCCAGCGGTACTCTGGCACCTGCGTTGACCGCGGTGGTGGCTCTTGCCAATCCGGTGCTTCATCGCTTGGCGAGATCGGGGTTGACAGGCCCAAGAGGATGTCGCGTTCGATCCCGGTGCGCTCGGCCAGTTGGCCGATCATCAGTTGGTGGAAAACGCCCGCCGGAATCCGTTTGATCAGGGGTGTCATCCGTTGGCACAGGCGTGCACGGTGATCGGGCGTCTCCAGATTAAGTCCTTCAGCGGCTTGTTCAAAGAGGAATTGCGATAGCGGCATGGCATCGCGGACGAGGGCGCGAAAGCCGTCGGCGCCGATCTTGCGCACCAGTGTGTCGGGGTCTTCGCCGTCCGGGAGGAACAGAAACTTGGCGCTGCGGCCATCGGTCATCAATGGCAGACAGGTCTCCAGCGCGCGTTTGGCGGCCTGCCGTCCAGCGGTATCGCCATCGAAGCAGAAGACCACCTCACTGCTGTAGCGGTAAAGCTTGGTGAGGTGGTCCGCGGTCGCGGCGGTGCCAAGGGTGGCAACGGCGTTGTACACCCCGTGTTGGGCGAGGGCGATGACATCCATATAGCCTTCGACCACCAGCAGACTTGGAATTTCCCGCAGGCGGAGCCGAGCCTCGTAAAGACCGTAGAGCTCGCGCCCTTTATGAAAAAGGGGGGTTTCCGGGGAGTTGAGGTACTTGGGTTTGTCATCTCCCAACACGCGCCCACCAAAGCCAATGGTGCGTCCCCGGGTGTCGCGGATGGGGAATAGAATGCGGAAGCGGAAGCGGTCGTAGGTTCTGTTGTCCTCCTCCCGAATTACCAGCAGCCCGCAGTCTTTCAGGTCGGCGAGAGTGCCGTCGTCATCACCCAGGGATTGGGTAAGGCTGTTCCAACCCGGTGGCGCAAAGCCAATGCCAAAATCGCGGGCAATTTCACCGGATACGCCGCGTTGCCGGAGGTAATCCACGGCCGTGGCCGCCGCCGGATGCTCGCGCAGCTGGGCACGGTAGTAGCGGTCGGCTTTCTCCAACACCAGATAAAGAGCGTTGCGCCGCTGGTCCTGGGGGTTTTCCCGTGCCGCCTCTTGCGGCAACGCCATCCCCGCCTGGTTCGCCAGTTGGGTCACCGCGGTGGGGAAGTCCACCCGGTCATAATCCATGACGAAGCCAATGGCGTTGCCGCCCGCGCCGCAGCCGAAGCAATAGTAAAACTGTTTTTCCGGACTCACCGAAAAGGAGGGTGTCTTCTCGTCGTGAAAGGGGCAGCGGGCGGTGTAGTTTTTGCCGGCTTTGCGCAAGTCCAGCCGCGAGCCCACGATCTCGACCATATCGAGGCGATCGAGCAGGTTGTCGATAAAGGACTGCGGAATGCGTCCGGCCATGGATCAACTCGATGCGACGGTGCGGCTTTTCCGGAAAGCGATTGGCCGAGCTATTGAACCACGAGGGGGGCAGGGGGGAAAGGTCGCTTGAGGGCCGCGATCAGTTCAGGCGCGCCTTGATCAGTTGGCTTACCGTCGTCATGTCGGCGCGGCCCTGAACCTGCGGCTTCAGGATTGCCATGACCTTGCCCATATCGCGCATGGATTGGGCGCCCGTTGTCGCCACCGCGTGCTCGATCAGGCTGGCAAGCTCGGCTTCGGAGAGGGTGGCGGGAAGGAACTCAGCGATGACATCGAGCTCGAACTGTTCCTGATCGGCCAAATCCTGGCGGCCGGCGGCGGCGAATTGCTGGAGGGAATCCCGGCGCTGCTTGCCCATCTTGTCGAGAATAGCCAGCACGCGGGTGTCATCCACGGCGATCCGTTCGTCGACTTCGACACGCTTGATGTCCGCCTGAATCAGACGGATGGTGCCCAAACGGGATGTATCCCGCGCGCGCATGGCGGCCTTCATGGCCTCCATCAGCGCTATCTTCAGGGTACTTTCACTCATTCGGGCAGCTTTTGCGATGGGCTTGCCGATCAGTTGCCATTTGGGCAATCGCCAGGGCGCAGGATCGGTGAATGCTCAGTTGGGGCTCAGTTCAGTCGGGGCTTAGTAAAGGCGTACCAGCTTGCGGGTTTCCCGCTGCTGCTTCTTGGCATGGCGCTTAACCGCGGCCGCGGCTTTGCGTTTTCTGCTCCAGGTGGGCTTTTCATAAAATTCGCGGCGCCGGATCTCGGCGAGAACGCCGGCTTTTTCACAGGAGCGTTTGAAGCGGCGCAGGGCGACGTCGAACGGTTCGTTTTCCTTAAT
>JBPPNE010000288.1:0-6899 GCA_051306415.1 Porticoccaceae bacterium | reverse complement strand
CTTCAACAGGAGGGAGATGGCAATGAGTTGGTCTGACGACTATCGCGCCAAGCAATGCAGTGCGGCCCAGGCGGTGGGCGCCATCAGCAGTGGTGACGTGGTCTACCACGCGGGCAATAGCGCCATGCCCGGCGCACTGATCCGCGCGCTCGCCGCGCGCCAGCACGAGCTGGTGGATGTGACTCTCGTGCACCTGTTGCTGCTCGGCGATTACCCGCTCGGCGCCACGGGAACCGAGAGCGCCTTCCGCCACAAATCGCTGTTTGTCGGCGGTGCTGATCGCGCGGCGGTGGCCGAGGGTCGCTCCGATTACATTCCGGCGATGCTGCACCAGATACCCAAGCTGTTTCGCGAGCGCCATATCCCCCTCGATGCCGCGATGATCATGGTTTCGCCGCCCGACGAGCACGGCTTTATGAGCTTTGGCATCGAGACCATCGCCACTCGGGCTGCCTGCGAAAGCGCGCAGGTCGTCATCGCGCAGGTCAATCCCAGGATGCCGCGCGTGCTCGGCGACGCCTTTATTCACGTCGGCCAGGTGCACCACATCGTCGAGCACGAGGAGCCGTTGATTGCGCTTGAACCCGGCGCGATTTCCGCTATCGAGTGTCGCATCGGCGAGCATGTGCGCACGCTGATTCCCGATGGAGCCACCTTGCAGATGGGCATCGGCGGCATTCCCGACGCGGTGTTGGCCAATCTCGATGGGCTGCGCGATCTCGGCATTCACACCGAGATGATCAGCGACGGCGCCATGCGCGCGATCGAGTCGGGCATTGTCACCGGCGCGCGCAAAAACTTTCATGCGGGCAAGGTCATCATCACCTTTGCGCTGGGCTCGGCGGCCCTCTATGACTTCATCGATAACAACGCGCTGATCGAATCGCATCCATCGGACTACGTCAACGACCCCTTCGTGATTGCGCGCAACGACAAGCTGGTCGCCATCAACTCCGCGCTGTCCGTCGATCTCAGCGGCCAGGTGTGCGCTGACTCTATCGGTACCGCGATCTATTCCGGCGTCGGCGGACAACCGGATTTCATTCGCGGCGCGGCGCGTTCCCACGGCGGCGTACCCATTATTGCGTTGCCCTCGACGGCGAAAAATGGCGCGATCTCGCGCATCGTGCCGACCTTGGCGGCGGGCTCCGGCGTGGTCACCAGTCGCGCCGATGTGCATTACGTGGTGACTGAATACGGTATCGCCAAGCTGTTCGGCCGCTCGCTGCGCGAACGCGCCGAAGCACTGACCGCCATCGCGCACCCGAATTTCCGCGAGGACCTTGCCCGCTATTGGAGCGATCATCTCGCCCGGCGCGCGAGCGGATAGGGTGCGGTAGTCGAAATCCCGGATTATGGGGCGAACGCTACGCTGGCGGCCGGGGCACCAACTTGCCCACATCGAAGCAAACCTGCTTGGCGCAAGCCATCAGCTCGCCCTGAGTCGAATGGATGGCGACACCCGTGTGCAATTTCCGCTGGTCGTTGGCGGCGCTTTGCCATGCGGTCACGATGTACTGCTGATCGACCGGCAGCCCGCGTTTGATACTGGCGGTACAGCTACCCAGTACCAACAGGCCCAGTTCGGGATAGCGTAGTTTGAGGGCATAAACTCCTGGGCAATCCAGCACCGACCACACGTAAATGGCCGCGACATTTCCCGCCGGGTCCGCGAGGTCGGGCGTAGGGCTCCAGAGTGCCGCCACCAGGTTTTCGCCGATGGCCTTTGCGGCAATGTCATCCAGCGCGCCGATGGCTAGGTGCAGGCCGTCGCCGGGCGCGCGCAGCGGACTGCAGACGTAACAGCCCTTTACGTCCGTGGCGTGCAGAAAAACCGCGTTGTCGCTGACGCGACGAGCAGTTGGCAGATCGGGCGGTGGTGGCACCGCCAGCTCACAAACGGCGGGGCGGGCGCTGCCCAGCACGCGGTCGTCCAGCCAAGCGTCGATGCCGCCGCTGGCGCAATCCTTTATCACCAGCGGCGTTTCAACGGGAAAACTGCTGTTGATGCGCACCTCGGCATCGCCATCGATGAAACCCGCGAGCAGCCCGGCAATATAGCCGCCGTTGCCACAACCGGGCGCGCCACTGTAGCGCGCGCCGATGCGCGCTGTTCGGTTTGTCATGCGGTCTCCCCAATCGGCATCGGCATCGGCTTTGGCCTCGGCATCAGAGCAATCGCTCCATCCACTCCCAGCGCTTGTCATTCACCATCACGAAGCGGCAGCGGCCCTCCGACAGCTCCGCCCACAGGCCGCCGATCAGGCGATCGTCTTCGGCTGCCGCCCAGCGATCCGCGCCCTTGTATTCGACGACGAGAATGGAATCATCCGGCAGTTTGCACAGAAAGTCGGGGTAGAAACGCCCATCCGCCCTCTGCAAAAAGAACGAGCTGCCTTCGCGCCGCACCAGGTTGCGCACCCAGAATTTGAGGCGCCCTTTCTGCGCCTGCATGTCCAGCCAGCAGGCACATTCGAACTCTTCCTTGCTGTCGAAATCGCCGATGCGGCCGTGGAAGTGCTTGCGGAAGTCGAAGTGACCAAAGCGGCCATCGTAATCGCGGCTTGGCGCGTAGGCGTGCGGGTTGAACTCGAAGGCGTAGTGGTCGGTGACGGCGACCCGTGATGCAGCATCCTCGCCGAACAGCACCTGCTGGAACGCCTTGCTCACGGCTTGTTTGCGCAGGTCCCGGATACGCGCTTCGAGCCGGTTGCGAATCAGGAATTTCTGCAGATTCGCACGGGCCAGCGTGTAGCCCTCGCGCCGCAGCAACTCGGTCAGCCAGGTGGCCACGAAGGCCTGTTTGCTGGCGTGTGTAAGCGAGGGCTCGGGGATATTGCGGCATAACCAGGTGGCGACGCGGACTTCGTCCCAGTGCTCGGGTTGGTAAACCAGGCCCAAATCCCGTTGCAGATCGGGCAGGAAGCGCGAAATGACTTTGCCGCTCGCGTCATCGACATCTATCTCGCCGCCTTCCGACACCTTCAGTCCTGCACCCAGCGCGGTCAGGTCATCGGCGGTCGGCGCGGCGTCAAAGGGCGACAAATCCCACGGATACTCCAGCACCTCCGGGTCATCAAAGAGTTGCAGCTCGCCCTGCACGCGCAAGGCGAGTTGCGGTACGCGAAAACGCTCGCCCAGTTCCGCTGGCGTCTGGAAGAACTCGATGGCCGTGGTGCGGCTGATCTCGGCGGCTTCGACAATGGCGGCCGCCGCGGTTTCGGACTGCACCGATGCCTTGAGCGCGTCGGTTTCGTCCGGGGTCAGCGGCGCGCTGATGGTCAAGGTGTTGAGCTTGCCGTCCCAACTGACCTTGTCGCGCACCGGCTTGGGCACGCCCTTGAGGTCGGGCTTCTCGGCCAAGGTAATCGCCACCGGCTGATAGACCACTCGGCCGGCGTGGCCTGCCAGATCGAACCGCCCCTGTTCCGACCGGGCGGCGGTCACAAACTCGCTTACCTCGCGCCGCTCGAAGCCGGCGCCCGCCACCAGGCGGTCGCGCAGGGTGCTGGCGGTCTCGGCGAAGTTGCGCGACACCACAAAGGCGTAGGACTGATTCAGCGCCCGGTTCTGGCGGTGGCTCGCCTCCGGCTGGCGCAACACGCGGCCGAGCAACTGCTCCACCGCCGTCGCCGACGACAGCGACGCCATGCTGACCAGAATGTAGGCGAAGGGGCAGTCCCAGCCCTCGGCCAGCGCGCGCTGGGTGATGACGAATTTCACCGGACAGGCCGGGTCGCGAATGCCCAGCGGGTAATCGGTTTCAACCTGCTCCAGGCCACGTTCATCGCTGGTGGCGACGACGATCTCGTCGGCCGGAATGCGGTGATTGGCGATCAGCTCATTGCGCACGCGCTCAAAATCCAGCGTCTCCACGCCGGCGCGACGCGGCTCCGACTGGATCAACACAATCGGCCGCAGGTAGGCGGCGCCCGTGCGGCGTTCATCGTCCGCTAATTTGTGCAGCGCTTCGCGGCGGCCGATGGCGTCGGCCAGACACTGCTGCCAATTGGGTTCGGTTTCCAGTACCACCGGCAGTTTGATCATCTCCTCCGCTTTCAACTCGGCGGCGGATACGCTGTGCAGCACATTGCTGGGCGTGCGTGTGAGGTCGGGCGTCGCGGTCAGCTCCATCACCCCGCTGGGCCGAAAGCGCGCCAGCATGTCGAAAGCCAGCTCGGTGCGGCTGTTGTGCGCCTCATCGACGATCACGAACGGCCGGCGCAGGCGCAGCACGTTGGCCAGCGAGTACGGCACGGTCTGATCGGCGCCCGTTCCCTCGGTCAGCAGTTCAGAGCGCTGGATCGAGCTCAGATGCTCGAAGTGGTGCATCAGCGCGCCGCTCGACTGATACACCTTGCGGCACTCCTCTTCCTCCACCTGAAACGCCTGCCGGGTGGCGACGATCACCGTGGTGGTGGTATCCAGCGTGGCGCGGGTCAGGCTCTTGGCTTCGTCCAGATCCAGCACCGCCACCGGCCCGGCTTCGCGCAGCGCGGCGTGGTAGGGATGATTGCGATCGCGCAGCGCGCGCAGCGTCTGTTCGCGGATCGGCTTGCTCGGCACCAGCCAGAGGATCACGCTGTGCTCGCAGCGCAGCAGATGGGTATTGGCAAGCTGCACGCTCTTGGCCGCCAGCCAGGTCTTGCCGCCGCCCGTCGGCACCCGCAGGCAGAAATACGGCATGTCCGCAGGAAACCCCGCCAGCGGATTGTAGGCCATGCCTTGCCCCCACAGCCGTTCGGTGGTGGCGGTGTAGGCAATCGACGGTGACGGCAGTTCGTGGCAGGCGCGGAAATAGGCCTCGATGCTGTCGAGCACCTGGGATTGGTAATTTTTAGGCTGAAATACGTTCACGGCGCGATTCTGTCGATCCAGTATTCGGGATCGCGATGCTGGTGAGCAACCGCCAAAACGACGATGCGGTCTGCGCGAACCGCATACAACATCTTGTACGGGAAGCGGTTGAACAGTAAGCGTCTGACCGGCTCGATTTCAATTTTCCAGGCGAGCGGCTGCGCGGAAATGCGCTTGGCACACAACGATGCCTCGCGGAGAAATTCCTGGCCCAGCCCACGTTGTTGACGTTCGTAGTAGCGCCTTGCTTCGGCCATCTCAGCCTGGGCGAGCTTGGCGAAAATAAGTTCCATCACAAATCCCGGAACACCTCTTCCAGGGAGACGCACTCCAGACGGCCTTCGTCATAAGCCTGCAAGCGACGCAATGCCTCCCGTTGCCAAACCTGGTCAATTTCCGGGTCAGGCTTGTCGAGGCTTTGATGCAGCAGTTCGAGAAGCGCATAGCGCTCGGCGGCCGGCAGTTTGAGCGCCTGTTCGATGACGTCGGTTGTGCTCATGAAAACACCTCGCTATCGATTCGAAAAATGTTTGTCGCTCTACACCGCCAGTGCGTAGGGCGTCTGTTTGAAGGTGATGCCCGCGCGCGCGGCGCGGCTGCCCATGCGGTTGGCGGCGTTGTTATAGGCTGCCCTCCACAGGAGCCGCTTGTTTCTGAATCACCGGGACCACATCGGCGGGGTTGGGTTCGATGTACTCGATAACGCCGTTGCGGCTGACGATGATCGCCGTGCCGGTCCGTGCCGCCAGTTCATACGCACGGCGGGCGGCTCTTTGCAATGCCTGACGGGACAGGCGCAGGTCGGTATCGCGCGCGTTTTCAATGGGCTCTGGGTTCATGGTGTTTCGCTCCAGTCCAACAGCACCGGCTCGCTGCCAGAATTGTCGTAGAGCGCCCAGGCGTCAACGCTGGGCGCATACCGCGTTTTAAAATTATGCTGCCCTGCGGCGAAGCGACGCCGGATGATGGCTTCGGGAATGTCATGCCCACCTTGGCGCACGCGTTGTGCCACGCGGGCGATGGCTTCCTCGGGACTTTCGAGTTGCAGGAAGATGAGTTTGACACGGTAGCCCGCCGCTTGCCATTGCTTGATCAGACGCAGATACCCGCGCCCTGACAACGTGGTTTCAAACGCGAAGCTCTCGCGCGCGGCAAAATGGCGGTGTAGTTCCTGCAGCATCAGACGGCCGGCTTGCACCGCCGCGCGTGCGGGCTCGAACGGCGCCAGCCCGGCGGCGATGAGGTCGGCATTCACGAATACCGGACAGGCGGCATCCACTGGAAGAAATTCCCGCGCATAGGTGGTTTTGCCGGCACCGTTAGGTCCGGCAATGATGATGACGCGCGGATTAGTTTCCATGTCACACCGCCAGCGCGTAGGGCGTCTGTTTGAAGGCGATGTGCTCCCGCGCGGCGCGGCTGCCCATGCGGTTGGCGGCGGCGTAGATCACCTTGGGGCCGGCGAAGCACGGTAGCAAGTCGAACACCGGGCCGGTCAGCACATTGCCGCCTGCCACCGACTTGTCCTTGAGGATACCGTTGTAGAGCAGGTAGATCGCGCGGCCTTCGTGGATGCCGAGCAGGGGCGATCGCCCCCTCTCCCCCGGCCCTTTATGCCCTTCAGGGTGCTCCCCCACAAGGGGGGAGGGGAGATTGGCTCCCTCTCCCTCGATGGGAGAGGGCTGGGGAGAGGGTGGAAAACCAGTGCCGGTTTCGGCAAACCAGACGAATTCGGCCAGTTGCGCGAAGCTCACGTCGCGGCGGATTTGGCCGTCGGCGTCGAACAGGGGTTCGGCGGAAAGACGGCAGAATTGAAAGCCGCCGCCGAGTCCCGCGACCCATGTTTGCCCTTCGACAAGGCTCTCCTGAGCGCGGCCGAAGGGCTCAGGGCGAACGGACTGGGAGGGCGTCTGCGTGGAGGCGGTTCGTGCCAACGCCGCGGCCGTTCGTGCTGAGCCTGTCGAAGCACGGGCGTAGCCATGGCACACTCGCCGCACGCGCTCGGCGGTGACGTTGCGGGCGATGTTCTCGTCCATCTCGAC
>JBPPNE010000287.1:0-17363 GCA_051306415.1 Porticoccaceae bacterium | reverse complement strand
AATCAGCAGGCGGACAGCCCCGACCTCGGACTGGCCGCCGACGGCGGGCGACGCAATATCATCAGGTCCAACATAGGAGCGGGGATTGTCGAGTACGCCATAGAAGGTAGTGCGTTGAATCGGCGTGCGGCTAGCGGCGCGAATCAGTCCGGCGAGCGCATCGGGGGTCATCTCCTGACCGTGAATGGCGCCGGCGGCGCGGGAGATGCTCTCGTTCATCAGCGTGCCACCGAGGTCGTTTACACCGGCATGGAGGCAGGCGTCGATACCGAGGCTGCCCATCTTCACCCACGAAACCTGAATATTCGGAATCAGCGGGTGCAACACGAGCCGCGACACCGCGTGCATCAGCACCGCCTCGCGGAAGGTCGGGCCCTGACGGGCGCCGCCGCGGCGGTAGATCGGCGCCTCCATGTGCACGAAGGGCAGCGGCACGAATTCTGTGATGCCGCCGGTTTGCGCCTGCACATCGCGCACGCGCAGCAAGTGACGTGCCCAGTGTTGCGGGTGATCGACGTGGCCAAACATGATGGTCGCTGTGGTGCGGATGCCGAGGCGGTGGGCGGTCGCCACCACCTCAAGCCATTCCGCCGTGTTTATTTTGTCGGGGCAGATGATGGCCCTGACCTCGTCGTCGAGAATCTCGGCCGCGGTGCCCGGCAGGCTGTTGAGGCCGGCGGCCTTGAGTCGCCCGAGATAGTCCGCCACCGGCAGCCCCAGGGTGCGTGCGCCCTGGGTGACTTCGAGCGGCGAAAACGCGTGGATGTGCATGTCCGGCAGCGCTGCGCGGATGGTGCGGCAGATGTCCAGATAGGTATCGCCGGTGTAGTCCGGGTGGATGCCGCCCTGCAGGCAGACTTCGGTGGCGCCCCGTTGCCAGGCTTGCTGCGCGCGCGCGGCGATCTCCTCCATGCTCAGAATATACGGCTTGCCGCGCAGGGCATCGCTGGTCTTGCCCTTGGAAAATGCGCAGAACTTGCACGACAGCGTGCACAGGTTGGTGTAGTTGATATTGCGGTTGACGACGTAGGCGACGGTGTCGCCATTGACCTCGCGACGCAGGTCATCAGCGGCGCGACAAACGTCGCTGTAGGCGTTGCCGCGCGCCTGGAACAGGGTGACGATCTCCGTCTCCGCTAGCCGTTCGCCGCGGAGCGCGCGCGCGATGATACTGGCAAAGCGGGGCGATGCCGGCGGCAACGGCGCCTGCCAGCCTTCTTGTTGCGGTGCCGTCGGTGGCTCGCCGGCGCTGCCCGGACACCAGTTGTCGCGACGGGCGTAGCCCTCGCCATCCATGCGTTGCATGACGACCTTAGTGAAGGCGGGCGTCATCCACTGCGCGCCGTTGCAGGCGTACTGCGGATATACCGCCAGCCGCTCGACCAGTAGTTTGCCCGTTGCCGCGGTTTGCGCGGCGAGATTTTCAAGACTCGGCCAGGGCTTTTCCGGATTGACGAAATCCGGTGTTAGCGGCGACACCCCGCCCCAGTCGTTGATGCCGGCGCCCACCAGTTTGGCGAGCATGCCTTCATTGAGATTAGGCGGGGTTTGCAAGTTCATCGCCGACCCGAAAATGATCCGCGCCATCGCGATGGTCCACAGCAGTTCGTCGAGTGGCGCGTCCGGCGCATTCGCCATCAGGGTGCCGGCCTTGGCGCAAAAATTCTGGATGATGACTTCCTGGATGTGGCCATGACGGTCGTGCAGATCGCGCAGCGCCAGCAGGGCGTCGATGCGCTCGACGCGGGTTTCGCCGATGCCGATCAGTATTCCGCTGGTGAACGGAATCCGCAGTTTGCCCGCCGCTTCAAGGGTCGCGAGCCGCACCGCCGGGCGCTTGTCCGGTGAGCCGTGGTGACAGCCGCCCTTCTCGTGCAGGCGCTCGGAAACGCTTTCGAGCATCAGACCCTGGGACACCGATACCTCCCGGCAAGCGGCGAGTTCGGCTGCGTCCATCACGCCGGGATTGAGATGCGGCAACAGCCCGGTGTCGTCGAACACCCGCTTCGCCATCGCCACCAGGTAATCGTGCGTGCTCGCGTAACCGAGCGTGTCGAGTGCCTCGCGCGCTACCCGATAGCGCAGTTCGGGTTTATCGCCCAAGGTAAACAGCGCTTCCTGACAACCGAGGGCGGCGCCACGACGGGCGACCGCGAGGATTTCCTCCGGCGTCATGTAGGGGCTGGTCAGATTGCGCGGGGGCTGAGCGAAGGTGCAGTAGTGGCACACATTGCGGCACAGATGCGTGAGCGGAAGGAAAATCTTGCGCGAGAACGACAGCATGTCATCGCGGCGTTGATCGCGCAGCGCGGCGGCGCGGCCCATCAATTGGTCGAGCGGATCATCGGCGAGCGCGAGTAGTTGCGCACGATCCAGGCGTGGCTCAGCGTTGAATTTCAGTTGACTGTTCATCCTGCCTGCTCCCCTTGCAACAGTGGCTCGCGGTGGGCCAGTAGGGACTCCGCCAAGCCAGTCTCACGCAGGTAATACTGGGTTCGGGTGCGCGTCGGTTGCCGGAGCAATTCGATGAGATTGTCCTCGCTGTCGATATCGAGACCGAGTTCGGGAATCCGCACAATGCCGGGGTAGATACCCTGCGCCCGCGCACTGGCGCAGTGGCGCCGAAAACTGTTGAACCCAAAGGCGGGCGCTATCAGGTTCGGCGGTGACAACGCCAGCGCATTGGTGCCGCCATCTGTCGAGGCTGGCACTAGCGTCACCGCAACGGGCGTGAACGCCGTCATTTGATGGTGGACAGCAAAAACTTGCGCCACCACATCGGCGGTCAACAGTGGCACGTCGGCGGGCAGAATCAACAGGTCGCGAACACCCTCCGTGGTCAGCACCGCCGCCGCCTGTTGCAACGCCGCGCAGAGTCCCGCCTGCCCGGTCTCGATCAGACAGCGAGCGCCAAACCGAGCCGCCAGACCATGCACCCGGGTATCCGCCGATACCACCGCGAGACCGCTAAGTCCGGGCGTCGCGCTGCTGGCAGCGAGGACATCTTCCACCATGCACACCATCAGCTGCTCGCGCTGAACGGGGGTGAGAATGCTCGCGAGACGCTGTTTGGCGCGCGCAAGGGTCTTGATCGGAACCACTACCCACATGCTGAATTCCCCTGTGCTACGATTAATTATGATGACGCTGATTATAGTGTGTTGTCGCGCTCCCGCTTGCGACAGGTTTCGCCGAAAAAAAGCGCTTCCCGAGCCAGCGCGACACGATCATCCAGACTCAGCATCAGCGTCTGTGCGACTCTGACCTCGGAGATGATTTTCTCGATCTCGTCGATCTCCAGCTGATCCCGTTGGTCCAGTATGAAGCCGTCGAGGAAATCCTGGTAGTGCCGCGCTACCGTCAGCGACGAGACCTCGTGGCCCAGCTCCACCATCATCTTCGCGGTCGGCCCCTTGACGGCGGTGCCGCCAACGATGGGAGACACCGCGATAACCGGCGTCGGTGTCCTCCGGAGCGCGGAACGGACGCCTGGCAGCGCCAGGATGGGGTCGATGCTGACAAAGGGATTGGACGGGCACAGGATTACCAGATCGAGGCTGTCGTCACTGAGTCGGTTGATCAACTGCGGATGGGGCCGCGCGCGCTCGGCGCCAACAAAGCGAAAGCCGGTCACCCGCGGGCGACACTGTTCGCGGACGAAATAGTGCTGAAAAGCCAGCGGGCCGTCGGCGGTTTCGACTTCGGTGGCCACCCGGTCGTCGCTCATCGGCACCAGGGTGACCGTTACCCCGAGTTTGCTGGCGAGCTCCCGCGTAACCTCGCTCAGGGTTTGTCCGGCGGCGAGGCGGTGAGTCCGCTCGATGTGCAACGCGATATCGCGATCGCCGAGGAAAAACCAGTCTTCGCTACCAAGACTGGCCAGCGTGCTCATAACCACTCGGGTTTCGTTGGCGCGGCCCCAACTGGTTGCGGGATTGACACACCCCGCCAGGGTATAGCTGATGGTATCCAGATCCGGGCAGATCCGCAGGCCGAGATGATCGAAGTCGTCACCCGTATTCACTACCAGAATCAGCTCGTCAGCGGGTAATAGCTGGGCGAGGCCGAGGGCTAGTTTAGCGCCGCCGACACCGCCACAGAGCGCCATGACCTTGCGTGGCGATTGCGCGCGCCGGCGCTCAACGGGTGCAGTCACCGGAATAGGTCCTGTTTGCGGGGGCGCAGCAGGGCGCTCGCGTTATTGTGTAGCTGAGGCAGCTGTAGTCCACGAATCAAGACCACTGGGCGACCCTCACTGCCCTCCCCCTGCACCAACGCCGCGGCCGCTGCCAACTCATCGGCAACCGCGACCTCGGTGACCTGCAACGCGCGCCCGAACAGATCGGGGTTGCCGCGCCGATCCCACAGCGACGGCACACCCGCCGCACCCAGCGCAATGCTGGTGGTGCCATTGCGCCAGGCCCGCCCCACGCTGTCGTTGACGATCACGGCCACATCGACACCGTCGCGCTGACGGATATCTGCTCTCAACCGAGCGGCGAAGGCATCCGGATCCAGCGGTAGCAACAGCACCCGCCCGCCTGCGACACCGTCGTCGTGCTCGATGTTGGACGCATCCA
This sequence comes from Porticoccaceae bacterium, assembly GCA_051306415.1. Classification (GTDB taxonomy): domain Bacteria; phylum Pseudomonadota; class Gammaproteobacteria; order Pseudomonadales; family Porticoccaceae; genus CBDDRG01. Next base: position 12,783 of record JBPPNE010000287.1, on the reverse strand, counting down.
CACCGGCGTTAGCCATGACGAAGCCGAGCCGGTGCTCGACAATCAATACGCCGGGAACCTGGCGCAGCACCGCCGCCGACTCGGACAGGATGACCTCCACCAGGCGAGGATCCTTATCCACTACCGCCGCGATTTCTCGCGCGCGCGCGGAGAGCGTCACTTCGGCAAGCTGCACATAGCGACCCTCGGCCTTGGAGACGATTTTCTGCGCGATCACCAGCACATCGCCATCGGCAAGCACGGTGCCCGCTGCCACCACGCCGGTCCGGATCAACGCCGCGAGATCGTCCCCCGGCTGCACCAGCGGGAAATCGGGAAGCGCCAGCAGTTGCACGGCAGACCCTGTCATGTACGCATTACTCGTAGGTATTGCTTGTAGGTGTTGCCCGGGATTTAGCACGGAGGCGAGCGCTCAAGCGCGCGTCCGACCAGGCGCTCAGCGCGGGTCAGGCGCCGGGAGTTCCACTGATCCGAAAGCCGGAGCCGGGAATTTTGTACCTCCGGTTCAGTGTTATCAGCACCGAGGTCATGGCTTCGGCAACCACCGCATTGGCAATCGGACCGGCGTGCCAGGCTTTCATACCGGCGGCACGCGCGAGCGCCATCACCTGCTCGCAGGCAGCGCTGTCGTTGCCACAGACCAGCACATCGCAGTCGGGATCGTGATGCGGATCGGTCAGGTGCGCGGCGGCAACGTTCTGGAATGCCGAGACCACCTTGACGCCATCGCCGAGAAAGTCTTGCGCCATCACGCCGGCGGAACCACCCTCTGGCAACTGGACGGTGCCTACTTTCGGCGGCACCAGGGGCACGGTGACGTCGACGAAGATTTTCCCCTGCACCCGGTCGCGAACCGATTCCAGGGTACCGCGGTGATTGGCGAAGGGCACTGTCATCACCACGATGGCGGCGGCGGCGGCCGCATCCACATTGGTCATCGCCCGCACCGGGCGCGCGATATCCAGGGCATTGAGTTCGGCGGCGGCAGCGGCGGCCTTGTCGAGGGTTCGCGAACCGATAATGACATCGTAGCCGGCGCGCACCCAGCGCCACGCAAGCCCACCACCGAGGGCGCCGGTGCCGCCAAGAATTGCGATCAGGGGTTGTGCGGTGGGTTGATCAGCTGGACTCATGCGTTAATTCCTCGATGCCCACGCCTTCAGGCGGGGCATTACTTCACGGGCAAACAGATCCATGCTGTTGCGGGTTCGCGCCGGATCGGCGCCGGGGAGCGACATCATGATGGTCAGGTGGCTACCGGGGGATTCCCGGTGGTAGGCGCAGAGCTGATCGAACACGGCGTCGGGGTCGCCAATAATAGCCGAGCGCCCGAAGAATTCACAGGATTGAGCCCGGCTCAGATCGGCGGCAGAAGGTACGACCAATTCCGCAACACCATCGCCAGTTTCGTCCCCTGATTCCGCCGCCCAGGCCTGATATTCACGCAGCACATGGTGCAGTGGCTGGGCGCAATCGTCCCACGCCCGCACCATGGTTTCCGCGACGTAGCCAGTAAACAAGTGAGCGATGTTGTAGTCCGCCACATTGCGGCCGTGGCGCTTGAGCGCGTCGAGGTACTTCAGCCGATGTTCGGTCGCACCCACCGATGCCAAATGGCAGCCTAGCCTTGCCGCCCGGTCGATCGCCTTGTCCCCGCGTGCGCCCACCCAGATCGGGAGAGGCGTTTGCACCGCCGGTGGCACGATGCGGACATCGGTGACCTGGTTGAAGCGCCCATCGAGGCTGAGGGTTTCGCCCGCTAGCAAGCGCTGCACCAGCGGCAATCCCTCGTCGAAACGCGCGCCCCGCTCGCTGGACGGAATGCCCATGCCGGTGAACTCACCGGGCCGATAGCCCAAACCCATGCCGAGATCAAAGCGTCCATTGGAGATCACATCCACGGTAGCGGCGTCCTCGGCGACCCGCACCGGATTGTGTAGCGGCAGCAGCAACACGTAGGTGCCGATGCGAATTCGCTGGGTGCGCGCGGCAATCGCCGCCGCGATCGGGAACAGTGAGGGCGAGTAGCCATCATCGACAAAGTGATGCTCGCTGAGCCAGACGTGATCGTAGCCGAGCCGTTCCGCCTCGACCGCCAACTCCAATTCGGCCTCGTAGACCTCGGGCCAGGGCCGGCGATTGAACGCCGGGTTGCGAAACATGAACAGAATACCGATATCCAACATGGTGCCTCCGCTTGCAGAATATTTTGGCGTTTTATTGTGTGCCGCCCACGGCGTTCGATCGCGGCTTGAATTGGTAGCAGATATTAAATTCGTCTCGCGTTAAATCTCTTTCAGTTCAGTACGGTTTTGGCGATATCTTCCAGTTCGCGAAGAATGCCCGCGAGCTTCATCTCGCGCAGCCAGATCACCACCCGCCCCGCCCCCGCCCGCTCAACTGCTGCAATGTCCGCCTTGGTCCGCCATTGGCCATCGAGGCCGAACGCGGTGAAATCAAACTCCGCCGGGGATCGCCCCTCCGCGCGGGCCAGTTCGAGGATCTCCGCCACCCCGCTGGCAAATTCCTCGACGTTGTTTACCAGCGGCAGCCAGCCGTCGCCCCACTGGGCGATGCGCCGAAACGCCCGGGTGTTGTTGACACTGCCGAGGAGAATCGGCGGATGCGGCTTGCGCGCCGGCTTGGGAAAACACCGCACCGGTGGAAAATCGACGTAGCGGCCGTGGTATTCCGAAATATCCTCTGTCCACAGCACTTTCATCGCGGCGACGTGATCCTTGACCTGACTCCAGCGGTGTTCGAAGTCGCCGCCGAGGATGCCGCACTCCTCCGGATTCCAGCCGGCGCCGATGCCAAACAGAACGCGGCCGCCGGAGGCATCGTCGAGGCTCGCGATCTGTTTGGCGAGCAGTAGCGGATTGCGCTCGGGCACCAAACAGATGCCGGTGCCCAGCTTGATTGTCGTGGTCGCCCCCGATACCCGGGCCAGCACGATCAGGGGATCGGGAATCTGCCAGAGGTAATCCGGTGCCGGCACGCCCGCAACCACGCCGGGATAGGTCGCGCTGGATTCCACCGGCAGGATGGTGTGGTCGGCCACCCAGTAGGATTCGAAACCGAGCTCCTCGGCGCGGCGAGCGACCACCGCCGGATCGGCGGCGCTGTCCGGTTGAATATGCATGATGCCAATTTTCATGGTTCCCCCTGTGTCCGGCTGCTCCGTCACAGCACGCGGACGCTTGTTATGGTTAACACCAGTACCGCCGCCTCGCCGATGGTTGCGGACAACCGCTCGTCGCAGGTCAGCGAAGCCGCTCCGTTATACCCGCTCTCCTGTGAAAATACAAAACAGCGGGGAAACCGCTGGCGCTGGTGAATGGCGCGATGATTGCTAGTTGACAGCCCCCCTGCTTGGCGACAGCATGGCCGTGCTGTCAACCTAATAAGGGAGCAAATGTCATGAGCCAGCGAGCCAAGGTTTGTATCGATCGAATTCTTCCCCACGAACTGATGCGCTTTCAGCCCACCCAGCGCGTCGCCGGTCGCTTACGCGCGATTGCGCCAATCGGCAAATCCTGGATGAACGGCACGACACTGCGCGTGCGTTTCCTCGGCGGTACTGCCGCCCAACAGACAGTCGCGCGGGAACAAGCCAACTGGTGGTCGCAATTCGCCAATCTGAAGTTCGACTTCAACAATGCCGCCGCCGCTGAAATTCGTATCAGTTTCGATTCCAATGACGGCGCCTGGTCGTATGTCGGCACTGACTGCCGCAGCATCCCGGCGAACCAAGCCACCATGAATCTCGGCTTTCTCGACGGCGGCACCGCGGCGCACGAATTCGGCCACGCCATCGGTCTCGCCCATGAGCATCAAAATCCCGACGGCGGCATCCAGTGGAATGAGGAGGTGGTACTGCGGGAACTCGCCGGCCCGCCGAACTCCTGGGACGAGGCGACCATCCACCACAATGTGCTGCGCAAATACAGCGCCAATCAGATCAACGGCACCAAGTTCGATCCGGAATCGATCATGCTGTATTTTTTCCCAGCGTCCTGGACCCTCAATGGCGTCAGCACCAAGGCCAACGAAGTGCTCTCCAAGATCGACAAGCAGTTTATTGCCGGCGCGAAAATGTACCCTGGGAAAGGCCCCACCGTGGACGATGCGGTTGAACTCAAAGTCAATGCGCAGCAGCGCACCGCTGCGGCCATCGGCAAGTTCGGCGAAGAGAACTTGTTCAGATTCACCGCCGTTACCGATGGCCGTTACCTGATCAATACTCAGGGCCCCACCGACGTGGTGATGAAGCTCTTTGGCCCCAACAGCCCTACCGCGGTGATCGCCGAAGACGACGATAGCGGCAGTGGTACCAATGCCCGTATCCTGACTGACCTGATCGCGGGGACTTACTACCTGCAGATCCGTCACTACAATCGGGCGAGTGGCGTGGGTAACTACTCCATCAAGGTGCGCAAGCTCTGAACTGGTTGTAGAAACAATGGCTGCGGATAGCAACCCGGAAAACGGTTTGAGTGTTTCCGGGGAATCGCCAGCTGCCTGCAATAGACCGAGGATGTCTGGCAACCTGCCGATTCCGCTTGTGGTGAACCTCGTTGAAGGTCGAACCACAGCGGAATTACGCAGAGCTTCCCCGGCTCTCCGGCGATAGCGATGGCAATCTGAAGAACGCCCGTGCGGTGTGACTGGTGGCTTCCGCAATGACGCTTTCACTTTCACGCCGGTGGGCGGCAACCTGGCGGAGAACCCAGGGCAGATACGCTGGTTCGTTGCGATTGCTTTTCGGCTTTGGCGACATGTTCCGCGGCACCAGATAGGGGGCGTCGGTTTCGAGCATCATGCGGTCGAGGGGGATGTGCTGAACCAGTTGCGCCAGGCCGAGCCCGCGTCGTTCATCACAGACCCAACCGGTGATACCGATGTGCAGGTCGAGATCGAGGTAGTTGAACAGGCTCTCGCGGTCGCCGGTAAAGCAATGGATGACGCCACCTTTCAGTGTGTCGCGGTACGCGCGCAGGATGTCGAATTGGCGTCGATGGGCGTCGCGTTCGTGCAGAAATACCGGCAGCTTGAGTTCGGCCGCGAGTTCGAGCTGAGCGACAAAAGCCGTCTCCTGCAAAGCCCTGGACGAGATGTCGCGATGAAAGTCCAGTCCGGTTTCGCCGATGGCCACTACCTCCGCCGCGCTGGCGAGCTCAGCGAGCAGCGCGTAAGTTTCCGCTCGCCAATGCCGCGCCTCGTGGGGGTGAACGCCAGCCGTGCAGCTCAGCATACCGGGAAATTCAGGTGCTAATTCCTCGCAGAGGGCAAGCACACGATGGCTACCCGATTCGCTGGTGCCGGTGAGGATCGCCGCGGCGACACCGGCGGCGCGGGCTCGGTACAAAACCGCGACATAATCGGCGGCAAATCGGACATCGGCGAGATTGAGGCCGATATCGATGAGTTCGACGTCTATCTCCAACGGGGACATCACAGCGGCGATTGCATTTCCGCCGCGTCAAGCATGCGCCGGCGCGTGCCCAGATGGTGATTGTAGATCACCGAGAACGCCAGCACGTTCTGCACGTAGTTGCGGGTTTCCTTGAACGGGATGGTCTCGATCCACACATCAAAGGGCAATTTGCCATCGGTGTCGTCGAGCCAGCTGCGCACGCGCCCAGGACCCGCGTTATACGCGGCGGTGGCGAGAATCCGGTTGTCGTCAAAACGGTCGAGCATCTGCCGGTAGTAGATGCTACCGAGGCGGACATTGACTGCCGGACGGTCGAGATCGCTGACGCCATAAAAAGGTACCCGCTTCTTGCGGGCGACTTCGCGGGCGGTGGCGGGCATCAGCTGCATCAACCCACGGGCGCCCGCCGGCGAGGCGATGGACGCATTGAACGCGCTCTCCTGCCGAGCAATAGCAAACAACAGATTGGGCGGTACATCCACCGCACGGGCGTTTTTCTCGAACTCGGCCTTGTAGGGCCGCGGGAAGCGGGCTTCCAAGTCGTCGAGATAGTTGGCCCGGGACATGGCCATGATGGCTTGCTGATACCACTGCCAGCGCTGTGCCACATGCGCGGCGATCCGGATCTCCTCCAATGAGAAGCGCTTGAGAGCAAAATCCCACTCGGTGGCGGCCGCCGCGCGGTCGCGCTGGTGCAACAATTCCTGGATGCGCACCATGACCGGCTTGGCGGCCATGCGGTTGATCTGCTCCTTGCTGAGAGCATCTGGCAGCCTCTGCATATGATAGGGAGCATTGGTCCAGTCGCTGGCGAGAAAGCCGTAGAAGTTGCGCTGCATCGACAACTCGCCAAAGCTGGCGACAACGGTGTTACCGTCGGCCGGCGCTTTACCACCCGCCATCACTCCGATCCGCGCACGCCAATAGCGCCACATCGGTTCGTCGCGCAAATTCAGCGGAACGCGTTCGATCCAGCCGGCGATGCCGGTCCAATCCCGCTCCCGGAGCCCGAGGCGCAACCGCCACTCCAGCAACTCCGCACTGGCCACCACCGCGCTGTCATCGAGATATTTGAGCGCTACCTGGCGGTGGCTCTGGTCGTACAGGCCCTTGACCAGACAGGAGGTGACGCGCTCCTGGCTCGACGGCGCAAAGCCGTGCAGTTGGCGGTAGCGATTCCAGTACGCCATCGCCTTTGGCGCATCAGTTTTTGCGATTTTACAAATGGCCTGATCAACCACCAGCAGCGTCTCCGGTGTCTGTACCGGAAAGAGTTCAGCGTTTTCCAGAAGCTGGGGGTTGTGTGCGAGGGCGGCGTAACTCCGGGCCATCACCTTGTAGCGCGGCGTGGGGAGAAACCCATCGAGGTGGTCGCCGAGGCGGAATTCGCCGTTCAGAATGGCCTTGGTGTATCTCTGCCAGGCGATCTCCTCGGTAATCATGCCCTTGAAGGCCAGGATCTCGAACAGGCCATCGCAACTGGCGGGATTCGGCCGCGGAAGCTGCCAGAGTTCGAGAGCAGCGGCGAGCGCCTCTTTCTGCGCACCATTGCGGTAACGGGCGGACTGGTAGTAACAGGCCAGATCCACGTCGGTGCCGACATCCTCCCGGTGCGCCAGCAGGAAGTTCTTCCAGTCGTCATTGCCACGCAGATAGTTGAGCCAGCGCCGACGCAGTTTCTCTGCCATCGGGGTATCGGCGTAACGGGACAGGAAGCGCTCGATCCGCGACTTTTGAGCCAACGTCAGCTGCGCGGACAGGATTTCATATTCAAGGTAGGGATAGAGGGGGTAATTGACCAGTCGGGGCTGTAATTGCTGAATGCGGGCAAGCCCACCCTTTTTGCCTACCGCCTTGGACGCTTCAGCGTACAGGCTCCGCTGTTGGGTGAGCGTCTCCGCACTCGCGCCGGGGGTGAACATGCTGAGCGGTAACGCAGCGAGCAGCGTCGCCAACAGCCATGAGGCGGGCGCTTTGAGTTTGCGGATCTGGGGCACGCGGCTTCCCTCAGCGTGAAATGGCGGCAAATGCAAATCCTTGGGCACTCTGTTACAAGATGGCAAACCGGGCGACGAGCAACCCCCACCTGCCCTACTTGGCGTCCTTTTTGATGCGCACGGCCAGCACGTCGCAGGCCGCACCGTGCAATACCCCATTCGCAGTGGAACCAAAAATCAGCGCTAGCCCGTGGCGTCCATGACTGCCCACCACGCATAGATCGACGCCGTGCTCCTTGGCGAAACGGTGCATTTCGGAGGCGGGCGAACCGATCATCACGTGCTGATCCGCCGTCGCAACACCCAGGAAATTCCCGAAGCGGCCAAGCTGCTCGCGCGCCCGTGTTTCCATCTGTCCCTGGACCTGACTCAGATCCATCGGAATGTCGCCGCCATAGGCAAACGACAGCGGCTCCTGAACATGCAGCAAGCTGATACGGACATCGTCGCGACCGGTGAATAATTCCTTCACGCGGTCAACGACATCCTGAGACTCCGGGGAGAGATCCAAGCCAACAAGAACATGGTGATAGTAGGACATGTGCTTTCCTCATCAACGGCGTCAAGGCCGATCCGCGAATTGGCCTCCGCTGGCATCGCCTATTCGAGTGTCGCCGACGGTTTGCCAGCGCGTTCAACCCGCGCTGCGATTCTATCCTTTCTACGACTACCGCCGCCATGGTAGCGATTGAAAATCGCTGACACTCTGGTGAGCAGGAATAATTGATTAGCTGCCGGGATATTGAAAAGAGAACGGATACGACTCGTATGGGAAATTTCTTCGCAGCTATTGCAAGCCGAAGGCACTGCCGTGCAGCCGGTGGCGAGATTCGGTGCCATTCCCGAACGAGTCTGCTTAAGCCTTGGCCTGCCAGACCCACGGGCATCAACAGTTAATTATTTATTATTTTCAATATATTGCATGGCATAAATAAACTTTAATCGACCTTATGGCTCTCCTGCAGTACAGCGCAAATCAGCATGCACACGCCAGCCATACGCTGTCAAAATCGCTTGACCCGCCCGGAATCAGGCCGTATATACTCGCGCCCTCAAGCCCCTGGGCCCAATTGACTGAACTGATTCAAGGACCGCATGGCAAAAGCACTGGTTATAGTCGAGTCCCCCGCCAAGGCAAAAACGATCAACAAGTACCTCGGCAATGACTTTATCGTCAAGTCGAGCGTCGGCCATATCCGCGATCTGCCGATGGGTGGCGACCGGCGCGTGGCCGACACTGACGACGCCAAGGCCCGAGCCTTGCGCGGGGCAGAGACACGCAAGCTGTCGCCAGCAAAAAAAGCCGCTCACCTCGCCAGTAAAGCGCGGCAACAACTGGTCAACCGGATGGGCATAGATCCGGAGCAGGATTGGGCGGCCAACTACCAGATACTTCCCGGCAAGGAAAAAATTGTCAGTGAGTTGCGCAAAGCGGCCCGCCAGGCCGATGTCATCTATCTCGCCACCGACCTTGACCGCGAGGGTGAAGCCATTGCCTGGCATTTGCAGGAGGCGATCGGCGGCGATGTCACCCGTTACAAGCGCGTGGTTTTCAACGAAATCACCAAGAAAGCGATTGAGGCCGCCTTCGCCAACCCCGGCGAGCTCGACCTCGACCGCGTCAACGCCCAACAGGCGCGGCGTTTTCTCGACCGCGTCGTCGGCTTCATGGTCTCGCCACTATTGTGGGCAAAAGTAGCGCGCGGGTTATCCGCTGGGCGGGTGCAATCCGTTGCGGTCAAGCTGGTGGTGGAACGTGAGCGCGAAATTCGCGCCTTCCTGCCCGTTGAGTACTGGACGCTACACGCCGATCTCGACAGGGCGACCAGCGAGCGAGTCCGCTTTGAGGTCAAACAGTACCAGGGCGCCGACTATCGTCCCGGCGCCAGGGCGGATAGCGATCGCGCAGTCGCCGATCTTCGCGATGCGCAATACCGGGTCAGCGGACGCGAAGACAACCCTACGCAGTCCAAGCCGTCAGCACCCTTCATCACCTCGACGCTACAGCAAGCAGCGAGCACGCGCCTCGGCTTTGGCGTCAAGAAGACGATGGTGCTGGCTCAACGTCTCTATGAAGCGGGCTACATCACCTACATGCGGACGGATTCCACTAATTTGAGTGTGGACGCAGTCACGGCTTGTCGCGAGCTGGTCAGCAGCCGTTTTGGCGCCGCTTATGTGCCTGAAAAGCCCATCAGCTACAGCAGTAAAGCGGGTGCCCAAGAGGCTCACGAGGCCATCCGGCCCTCCAACGTGGACATCGGCATCGACGATCTTCACGGCATGGAAGAGGACGCCAAGAAGCTCTATCAAATGATCTGGCAGCAATTTGTCGCCTGCCAGATGATGCCGGCGCGGTTTACCAGCACCTCCGTCAGCGTTACCGCCGGCGATTATGAGTTGCGCGTGCGCGGCCGGGTAATGCTGTTTGATGGATTTCTACGAGCCATACCGGGCCTGCGCGCGAAGGACGATATCGAACTCCCCGACTACCAGGTCGGCGAAGCGTTGGCTCTGTTTGAACTCAATCCCCAGCAGCATTTCACCAAGCCGCCACCCCGCTACAGCGAAGCCGCTCTCGTTCGCGAACTGGAAAAGCGCGGCATTGGTCGCCCCTCGACGTATGCCAGTATCATCTCGACGATTCAGGAGCGCGGCTATGTCCGCCTCGAAAGTCGCCGCTTCTATGCGGAAAAAATTGGCGATATCGTCACCGAGCGACTGAGCGAAAACTTCACCGACCTGATGGATTACGGCTTTACAGCAAGCCTTGAGGAACAGCTCGACGACGTTGCCGAGGGCGAGATTGACTGGAAATCCGTACTCAACCGCTTCTACAAGGACTTCACCACCAAATTGGCAAAGGCCCAGGGCAGCGATGGCGGCATGCGCCCCAACGACGCCACCGTAACCGCTATTTCCTGCGACCTGTGCGGGCGCCCGATGATGATCCGCACTGGCAGCACTGGCGTTTTTCTCGGCTGTTCGGGCTACAGCCTGCCGCCGAAAGAGCGTTGCAAAGGCACCAAGAACCTGGTGCCCGGCGACGAAGCGGTCAGCGTCGATGACGACGAGGCAGAATCGCGGCAGCTGATGCACAAACACCGCTGTAAACTCTGCGGTACCGCGATGGACGCCTATCTGCTGGACGCCAGCCACAAGCTGCATATTTGCGGCAACAATCCAGACTGTCCGGGCTACGAGCTCGAAGACGGTGATTTTCGTCTCAAGGGCTACGAAGGGCCGCGGTTCCCCTGCGATAAATGCGGTAGCGACATGCAGTTGAAATCGGGTCGCTTTGGCAAGTATTTCGGCTGCACCAGCGACGCCTGCAAGAACACCCGCAAACTCCTCCGCAACGGCCAGCCGGCGCCACCGAAAATGGATCCGATACCGATGCCGGAACTGCGCTGCGAGAAAGTCGATGATCACTACATTCTGCGCGATGGCGCCGCTGGTCTATTCCTTGCCGCGAGCAAATTCCCCCGGCACCGGGAGACTCGCGCACCGCTAGTGCGGGAGTTGCTCTCCCACCGGGAAGCGCTGGACAGCAAATATCACTTCCTGTTGCAAGCGCCCATCGAAGACCCCGATCACCATCCGGCGGTGATCCGCTTCAGCCGCAAAACCCAGGAGCATTACGCGCAAACCGAAGTGGATGGCAAACCCAGCGGCTGGCAGGCGTTCTATCAGAGCGGCAAATGGCAGGTAACGGACAAACGCAAGGCGCCGGCAAAGTAAATGACCAACTCCTAGCTGGGGCGGGCAACCAGAAGCTCCTGTTTGCCCGCCTGCTACTGGCACTGCCCGCACACCAGATCGCGGTAGCCGATGCGCTGGCCGAAAGTGCGTTGCACCATCTCGAATGCGCCTACCGCCGGCATCTGCTGGAAATAGCCGCTAACTACCAGTGCCTAAACGCCGTCTCAACTCCCGGCATACATCTGAATAGCACATCAATTCTGCACCAGGTGAGCTGGTCGAACCGCGAAGGGAATAGTCTCGATCCGGATTTCCCCTCACGGCGACCCAGCGGAATCAACCCTGATATACTAAACAGCGAACCCGGCGTGGACACACTGATGTCGTCATCCCTCTACCAGATAGTCATGCTCCCCAGCGGCGATGTCGTGCTACAACGCACCGACGACACCGGTGAACAACTGGTTCGCATCACTTTTTCGGACGAAGTCAGATCCTTTCTCGGCGCCGCCAGCATGGATGTCGCAAAGGCGATGATCGACGCTGGCATTGATGTCGTCGAGCACATGGGCGTAGCCGGTCAACTGGAAGAAGAGGACGACGAGCACTCGCTGACGCTCCACTAACCGTTGCTCAACCGGGATACACTGCGACCGCCACCCGGGCAATCACGTGACAGCGATTTTGATAAGCGGCTAGCGACACCTGACCAGGAAAAAGTGGAGCGACAGCGCCGCTCGATCAACAGCCGGCGCGAATGACCCCCACGCCAAGGCCTTCAATCACAAACTCATGCCGCTGCGGATCAATCCGGATCGGCTCAAAATCGGGGTTTGCCGCCAACAGCGCAATACCCGATCCGTTGCGCCCTTTTTGTAGCCGCTTGACCGTCACCTCATCGCCAATTCTGGCCACTACGATTTGCCCACTCTCCGCTACCGCCGTCTTGTGCACGGCGAGGAGATCGCCATCGAGGATGCCGATATCTTTCATGCTGTCGCCGCTAACGCGAAGAAAATAATCCGCAGCGGGACGGAACAGCGTCGCTGCCACCGCACAGTGGCCCTCGATATTTTCCTGCGCGAGGATGGGATTGCCAGCGGCTACCTTGCCGATGATGGGCAACCCCACTTCGGTGTCAAGCAGACGCAAGCCGCGGGAGGCCCCCGGTGTAATTTCAATCAGACCTTTGCGCGCAAGTGCACGCAGGTGTTCTTCCGCCGCATTGACCGAGCGAAATCCCAGTTGTGCGGCAATCTCCGCTCTGGTTGGCGGATAGCCGGACTGGCTGATCGCGCGACGGATGAGTTCGAGAATTTGACGCTGGCGGGGGGTAACTTCACGTGTCATAGAGAATACGCCCGTTCGTCACAGACTGTGATTATATACAGCCAATCCGGAGTGGCAAGTCTTTCGCTTTGCGGCCAGCGCTGGGCTCACTGCGAGCACTGCTGATCGTCAACCTGTTTGCGCCCAGTGCAGATCAAGCTTGGTTATGTTCGGGCCGCCGGTCAAGTCACTCCCACTCAATTGTTTCCGAGGCCTTAAAACCCGCATGAATACTGGCTTTGTTCGTAGTGTTCATTTAGTTTTACCGTCATTTATACCGTCAAAAAACGACCGCTTTGCCTAGCGCGGGAGATGCAC
>JBPPNE010000286.1:0-13827 GCA_051306415.1 Porticoccaceae bacterium | reverse complement strand
AACGGCGATTCCGGTTAGGTTTTAACGAATCTGCCCCGGACGAGCTTCATCGCGATCCTGTGAGATATGACGCCTGGAGGCTGAACGCACAAGCACGGCTTCAGTCAGACGGCACCCTACTGGGTATTAAGCAGCGAGTGCGTAGTTGTCGTCGTTGGCAACTAAGGTTTGCGATTTTGGATTAACGAGATTTATCGCCATCTCGGCATGCACCTTGGGTTTTGTAACCGGCGTCGAATCCAGAGCGCCCCCGGGTGTCGTCAGCGCTATATGGGGTCGGCGCTGAGGATTGCAATGGTACCACGATGACATCGGTAGCGGCGGGCTATCGATAGTGATCAGCGGCTGCCGATGCGCGCCAGACGCTGCTTATCCCGCTGCCAGTCGCGCGCCTTCTCGGTTTCGCGTTTGTCGTACTCCGCCTTGCCTTTGGCGAGCGCGATTTCGCATTTGACCAGATGATTTTTCCAGTACAGCGCGGTGGCGACACAGGTGTAGCCTTTTTGCTGCACGGCGCCGATGAGTCGATTGAGCTCGCGCTCGTTGAGCAGCAGCTTGCGTGTGCGCGCCGGGTCGGTGACGAAGTGCGTCGAGGCGGTGGGCAGGGGGTTGATATTGGCCCCGATCAGCCAGGCTTCGCCATCCTTCAGCAGGACATAGCTGTCGGTGAGCTGTACTTTGCCTTCACGCAGGCTTTTGACCTCCCAGCCCTTGAGCACGAGGCCGGCTTCGAACTTGTCTTCGAAGTGATAGTCGTGGCGCGCACGACGATTGAGAGCAATCGTCGATGAGCCGGGCTTTTTTTTGGTGGGGGTGTTCTTGCTGGAAGTGGCCATGACGGGATTATACGGGGCGGGGGCGGGGAGTGCCTACGGTAGCGGCCGTGAGTTTCGGTGACGCGGGTATGGGCACTGTTGTGATAGTTCGATTCAGCGGGCTGCCGAAGGGGGTTACAATCCGCGCCGTTGGCAGGGCTCGCGATGGTGGCGGGATGCCCATGGAGCCTGAATGAGTACCCGAATCGACCGCAGTGCACTGGTGAATTATTCGCCGGAGATGATGTTTGATCTGGTCAACGACGTCGCCGCTTACCCGGCCTATCTGGACGGCTGCGTGGCGGCCACGGTGATCTCCAGCAGCGCGGAGGAGATGGTAGTCCGACTCGATCTGAGCAGCGCGGGCGTGCGCCAAAGTTTCACTACCCGCAATCGTTTGCTGCGACCACATACCATCGAGATGTCCATCGAGGAGGGGCCGTTCCGGCATTTTCGGGGGGCTTGGGGCTTCAAGGCGCTGGACGGGCGTGCCTGCAAGGTGAGCCTGAGCCTGGAATTCGAGTTGAAGAATCGCCTGCTTGGCAAGGCCGTTGGCGCCTTGTTCGCCCAGGTTGCGAACAATCAGGTGTCGGCGGTGGTTCTGCGAGCGGAGGTGGTGTACGGGAAGCAGCCGTGGACGACACCCTGATTACCGTCGAAGTCGTCTGCGCGACGCCGGATCAGCAGGTCGTGGTCGCGCTGCTAGTGCCGACTGGTACGGTCGCCAGCGAGGCGGTCAGGCGATCAGCTATCCAGGCGACGTTTCCCGGCCTCGATATTGCCGGCAGCGCGTTGGGAATATTTGGTCGGCAATTGGGTAGCGGGGGCCTGCCGGCTGCCGATGAGTACATCTTGCAGCCGCAGGATCGGGTGGAAATCTATCGCCCGTTGTTGGCTGATCCCAAGGAAGTACGCCGACAGCGGGCCGCCAGGGCGAAGCAGAGGCGGGGGTGAGAGACTACTGCGACTTTGACGCGAGCTGGTTAGCCGTCTTCAGGGTTGCGCCCAAAGGACTCCCAGGCTCAATTGCCGGGGAGCGATTTTGCAGGGGCCGGTTTCCAAGGGACAGGCTCTCAGGAAACAGTTGAGGGGTCAATTGGGTACCGGTACCGCCTTGATCTCATCAGAGGGCGGCACTGCCTCGGGGGGCAGGGGCAGGTCTTCCTCGGTGGCCGGATTTGTCTGTGCCGGGGCGGTCGCACCGCCGGTGGCGGGAGCGGGGTTTGGCATATAGTCGCCGGTCAGGCCGGCGAGCTTGTCGTTGGCGAACTGCACGCTCAGGCGTTCGCGCAGTTCTTTGCGGTTGGGCCGCTTCAGGCTATAAAAATAATCCCAGCGATCCGGCGTAAAAGTGTCGGCGATCAGGGGGGTGCCGAGGATGAAGCGAACCTGGGAGCGGGTCATGCCGGGACGCAGCTGGTCGACCATGTCCTGGGTGATGATATTGCCCTGCTGCACGGATACCCGATGTGTTTCAGGTAACTTGAGGTAGGAGCACCCGGCGATGGCACCCATGGCGAATATCAACAAGGCCAACCGCAAGTTTGACCGCATGGCGGGGTTCCAGTTCGGGATTTGACCGGCGATAATACTGAATAGCGGTATCGGTTAGAAGAGGAGCACAGTAAATGTCCAATGAGAGCCAGGAATTAAAAGATGCCGGACTCAAAGTCACGCATCCCCGTATGTTGATTTTGAAGGTGTTGGAAGATACCAAACAGCGCCACATGAGCGCCGAGGATGTCTACCGATCCCTGATGGAAACAGGGCAGGATGTGGGTATCGCCACCATCTATCGGGTGCTGACCCAGTTTGAATCCGCGGGTTTGGTGAAAAAGCTGAATTTTGATCACGGCCCCGCCGTCTACGAAATTGCCATCGGTGGGCATCACGACCACATGGTGTGCATGGAAACCGGGCGGGTGATTGAATTTCAGAGCAAGGAGATCGAGGCGTTGCAAATCAAGATCGCGCACAAGCACGGCTATGAGCTGGTCTGCCACAGCCTGGTGCTTTACGTGCGCCCCAAAGCCTAGGGCCTGGCTATACCGACGGTCTTGAAAGTGAGTCACCGGTGTCGGCCGGACGTCGATCCAGACTGCTACGTCTGGCCATCCGTTGCCAGAAATTACCGGCGACATTTCCCCCAGTATTTTTTATAGACAGTCTCGATAAACGAGGAGAGTAAAACCGTGCAGGACATCAGCTTACAGTCCAGGATCGATGCGCTGACCGAAGAGCAGGTCATGATTCAGGATAGCGCCATCGCTTTTATCGATCGGGACCCCGAGCTCAGGCGGGTTCGCCTCAACCGTTTCCAGCAGCCCGGCTACGATTTGGCGTTGTGGCGCGAGATGGCCGCATCCGGTTGGCTCGGATTTCTGGTGCCGGAGGCCTACGGCGGTGTCGGTCTGTCGTTCTCCGATCTGAGTCTGATCCTGATCCAGCTCGGCAAGGGCTTGGTGCCGGCGCCCTTCGTATCGACCGCGGTGGTGGCGGCGCGGGCCTTGCTCAAGGGCGATAACGAGACGCTCAAGCAGGCCCGCCTGAGCGCGCTGGTGGCGGGCGAGTGGAAGCCCGCGTTGGCCTGGCAGGAAGAGCGCGCCAGCATGGCGGTGAGCGCGCAGAAGGTGACCTGTACCGATGGCAAACTGAACGGGCGCAAGCTCTTCGTGCCCGACGCCGGTGGCGCTGACGCGTTCATTGTGTCGGCGGCGACGTCCGCGGGCACCGCGCTCTATCTGGTGGACAAGAGTGCGGCGGGTCTTGCCATCGACTTCGAGCAGCGTGTTGATGGCGGCTTTTTCGGCCATCTGAGCTTCACAGACACGCCCGTGGGCGATCAGGTGGCGGGTGCCGATAGTGGCGAAGCGGTGCTGGCGGCGGTGCTCGACGAGGGCCGGGTCGCCGCCAGCGCGGAGCTGCTGGGCGTGATGACGCGCGCGCTGGAAATCACTGTCGATTACATTTCGCAACGCGTGCAGTTTGACAAGCCCATCGGCAGCTTTCAGGCGTTGCAACACAAGGCCGTCGATCTGTTCGTGCTCACCGAGATCTCGCGCTCGGTGCTGTTGCAGACCACCGCCTTATTCGATGGTGAGGCCTCGCCGCGAGAGCGGGCGATCGCCGCCAGTCAGGTCAAGGCGCGCTGCGGCGATGCCGCGCTGACCATCGGCAAGGACGCGATCCAGCTTCACGGCGGCATCGGCTATACCGACGAGGCCAATATCGGCCTCTACCTGAAAAAGGCCATGTATCTCTCCTCTTGGCTCGGCAATGCCGCGAGTCATCGCCAGCGCTATGGCGAACTGGCGATTCTGTGAGCGGGCAACCCGACGCGCGCACCCTGCGACTATTGGCTCCGAGGAGACGACATGACTGATTACAACGCGATGGATGACGGCGATTTTCGCGCCCTGATCCACGACTGGGTTGTCCAGAACTATCCGGCGGAGCTGCGCTTTCCACCGGAGCGCATGCACTGGCCACAGTGTGGCGGCTGGTATATGGCGCTGGCGAAAAAGGGCTGGCTCGCACCGGGCTGGCCCGCGGAGTACGGCGGCATGGGCCTCAATGCCAACAAGCTGCTGATCCTGATGGACGTGTTCGAATCCCATGGCGTCGGCCGCACGCCGGATCAGGGCATGACCATGGTCGGCCCACTGCTGATTCAGCATGGCAGTGCCGAGCAGAAAACGTATTACCTGCCGAAGATCCTCGCCGGCGAGCACATCTGGTGTCAGGGTTATTCCGAGCCGGGAGCGGGTTCCGATCTTGCCGCGCTGCGCACCTCGGCGGTGCGCGACGGCGATGACTACATCGTCAACGGCCACAAGATCTGGACCACGCTGGCCACCGACGCCAATAGGATCTTCATGCTGGTGCGCACGCAGAACACCGGCAAGAAGCAGGAGGGCATCACCTTTCTGCTGGTACCGCTGGATACGGCGGGCATCACCGTGCGGCCGATCGTCAACCTGGGCATGCACGACGAGTTCGCCGAAGTGTTTTTCGACAATGTGCGGGTGCCGGTGGCCAATGTGGTCGGTGGTGAAAACAACGGCTGGACCATTGCCAAGGCGTTGCTCGGCCATGAACGCATCTTCATCGGCAGTCCGAAGTTTGCGACGCTGGCCATGTACCGGCTGAAATCCCTGGCACAGGAAGTAGGCTGCTTCGATGACCCGGTGTTCGTCGATCGCTACACCGCGTTGAAGCTGGATATCGAGGATTTGAACGCGGCCTACAAGCGCTTTGTCGCGGTGCTTAAACGCGGCGGCCATATCGGCCCCGAGGTCTCGCTGTTGAAAATCTGGAACACCGAGAGCCAGCAGCGTGTCACCGACCTGATGCTGGAGGTCGCCGGCGAACACGGCGGCATCCAGGGCGGTGTGGCGACGGCGGAGGGTCTGGTGCGGGCGTCCGGCGAGTTCATCAATTCGCGGCCCACCACGATTTACGCCGGCAGCAATCAGGTGCAGCGCAACATTCTCGCCAAAGCGGTGCTGAAGCTGCCGGGTTGAGCTATTGATCTACGGTTGCCGTTATTGGGCCACCACGCGCCGCGGGCGCCGATCCGAGGAGGCTACAGAATGGATGACCACGAGTTCCGTTTGCAGGTCAGGGATTGGCTGGAGGCGAATTATCCGGCGGCGTTACGGTTTCCGTCGCGGCGCCTCGG
Source organism: Porticoccaceae bacterium (assembly GCA_051306415.1). Lineage (GTDB taxonomy): Bacteria > Pseudomonadota > Gammaproteobacteria > Pseudomonadales > Porticoccaceae > CBDDRG01. The sequence continues at coordinate 8,331 of JBPPNE010000286.1, read as the reverse complement.
CTACCGCCAGGCGATGGCCTGGCACCAGCAGCTGAATGCCCAGGGCTGGGCGGCGCCCGGCTGGCCGCGGCAATACGGCGGCATGGGGTTGAGTGCGTATCAGCAGGTCATTTTCGCCGAGGAATTGGATCGGGTTGGGGCTTTTATCATCCCCAACTTTGGCATCACCATGCTCGGGCCGCTGCTGTTGCGCTACGGCACCGAGGCGCAGCGCGCTCATTTTCTGCCAAAAATCCTGTCCGGCGAGCATCTCTGGTGCCAGGGCTACTCGGAGCCGGGCGCCGGCTCCGATCTTGCCAGCCTGCGGACCGCCGCCGAGATGGACGGCGATGACTATGTGATCAATGGCCAGAAAATCTGGACCACCATGGCGCAGGAAGCCAACCAAATCTTCCTGCTGGTGCGCACCGACAAAGCCGCGAAAAAGCAGGAGGGCATCAGCTTTCTGCTGGTGTCGATGGACAGCCCCGGTATCACGGTGCGCGAGATCGACAATATCGGCGGCTATTCCGAATTTGCCGAAGTGTTTTTCGACAATGTGCGGGTGCCGCGCACGGCGATGGTGGGCAAGGTCAATCAGGGCTGGACCATGGCCAAGGCCCTGCTCGGCGCCGAACGCATTCTGCTCGGCAGCCCGAAGATGGCAAAGTTCCCGTTACAGCGATTGGCGGCGATGGCACGCGAGTTCGGCCTGTTCAGCGACCCCGTGTTCAAGGAGCGTTTTACCCGGTTGACGATGGACGTTGAAGATCACGTTGCCACCTATGTGCGTTTTCTTGAGGTATTGCGGCGCGGTCAGGATGTCGGGCCCGAGGTATCGATCCTGAAGCTGTTCATCACTCGGGTGTTTCAGGACGTGGCCGATCTGATCCTGCAAACCGCGGGCGAGCACGGCGCCAGCGATGGCGTATTGCCGCTCGCCGACGGCACGACCTTCAAGCCGGTCAATCCCTACTACCTGGCGCGGCCGTCGACGATTTACGGTGGTAGCAGTGAGGTGCAGCGCAACATCCTCGCCAAGGCCGTGCTGAAGTTGCCGGGCTGACAGAGGGAGGAAGCCATGAAGAAGCTGGGCAGATTGGTGCTGGCAACTTGCCTGAGTTATAGCGTTTGTAGTTTCGCCGAAGGAGAGCGGATAAGCGTTGGCGCTGGCAGTCTTGGCATCTTTGACAGCACCATTTACAGCGCCGTTGCAGTGGGCGCTGACGGTGGCGAGATCGACGGACTGTGGTCGATTCGCCCAACCTTCCAAGTAATCCATCAGCCCGGCAACACCTATTATGCCGGGCTCGGTGCGCTCAAGGAGTTTCCGATCAGCGACCGCTGGTTTCTGGGCATCGGAGTTGCCGCCGGTTATTACCACCAGGGTGACGGCGAGGATCTGGGGCAGGCGCTGGAGTTCTATTCGCGCGCGATCCTGTCGTATCAAGTAGATATGGCCAATCAAATCCGTGCGGAGTTCGGCCACATCTCCAACGCGGAACTGGACGGCACCAACCCCGGTACCGAATTCCTGTCGCTGAACTGGACTTACACGTTCTGATTTTGCGACGGGGTACTGCGTACGCTACAGACCGTGTGCGCGCCTCTGTGCCGGGGATGCCGGTTCAAGTGCTCGTTGCCAATGCCAACATCTCGCGGGCGTGGGCAAGGGTCTGCGGGCTGGTGATCAGCCCGCCGAGCATGCGGGCAATTTCGTCGATGCGATCATCGGTCTGTACATTGCGCAGCTCGGTTTCGGCACTGTCGCTGCCCTGGATTTTATTCACTACGAGGTGGTGATGGGCCGCACTCGCGACCTGGGCCAGATGGGTGACGCAGATCGCCTGGCCGCGTCCGCCCAGTTCGCGCAGCAGTTGACCCACCACGGTCGCGGTGGCGCCACCGATACCCACGTCCACTTCGTCGAAGACGAGACTGGGTATCGTCGAATGCCGCGCCGCGACGACCTGGATCGCCAGACTGACTCGCGATAATTCGCCCCCCGACGCCACCTTGGCGAGCGGTCGCGGGGGTTGCCCCGGATTGGTGCTGATCAGGAATTCAACGGTTTCGAGGCCGTGGCTGCTGTAGCGACCAGCGGCCAGCGGCGTCAGTGCAACGGCCAGCGTGGCGCCGGCCATGGCCAGCTTGGCCAGTTGCTCGTTGATGGCGGCACCGAGGATTTTTGCCGCTTTCGCCCGCGCCGTTGACAGTCGTTTCGCACCTTTCAGATAGCTCGCCTGCAACTCCGCCAACGTCGCCGCGAGGGCGGCCAGGGACTCTCCACCCGCCAAGCCACCGCGCTCCTCGATCAGCTTTCTATGCAGTTCCGGCAGCAAATCCGCCGGCATCCGGTGTTTACGGGCGAGCAGATGGGCCGCGCCAAGGCGATCCTCGACCCATTGCAGGCGGCTGGGGTCCAGTTCCAGGTTGTCGAGGTAGTGATGCAGTTCCCCGGTCGCCTCTTCGACCTGGATGCGGGCGGAGTCCAGCAGGCTTTCGATGGTCTGCACGGCGGTGGCTTTGTCCGCCAGTGTGCGCAGCAACTGGGTTGCCCGACGCAGCCCACTCGCCAGATCAAAAGGCGCGTCATCGGCGCCGCCGTCGCACAGCGCCAGCACCTCTTGGGTCGTGCTGCGGATGGTGTCGATGTTGGCGAGCAGGCGCTGCTCCTGTTCGAGTTGGGCGATCTCGCCCTCCGCCAGACCCAATTGCGCCAGCTCGCCGATCTGAAAGCTGAGCAGGTCGCGGCGCGCATCGATGGCGTCCGCATTGTTTTCCAGTTCCGCTAGGCGATCCGCGGTCTGGCGCCAGCGCAGATAATCGTCGGCAACCTGAACCCCGAGCCCGCCCACCTCGGCAAAGTCATCGAGCAGACGGCGGTGAGTCTCGCGCCGCAGCAGGGATTGATGCTCGTGCTGGCTGTGGATATCGATTAGCCGTTCGCCCAGCTCCTGCAGCTGTTGCATGGTCGCCGGCTGGCCATTGATGTAGCCGCGAGAGCGCCCTTCGCGGGTGACTATGCGCCGGAGCAGGCACTCGTCGTCGGGGTCGTAGTCATTCGCCGCCAGCCAGTCCTGGGCGGCCTGATTGGTTTGCACCGCAAAGGTCGCGGCGATCTCGGCCTTGTCGGCGCCATTGCGGATACGCTCGCTATCGGCGCGGTCGCCCAGCGCCATGCCCAGCGCATCGACCACCAGCGACTTGCCGGCGCCGGTTTCGCCGGTGAGCGCGGTCATGCCGCCGTGGAAATCGACATCGAGGCTTTCGGCGAGGGCGAAATTCCGGATGCTGAGACTGGTGAGCAAGGCGGTTCCTAATGCAGTGAAATGGGGTCGGTGATGCCCGATCAGGGTGATGGGCTGCGGCTGTTATACCGAACTGGCGGGGTATTGCGCAATCGATGCCTTGAAACCCGTTGCTGTGGCCCAATTATAGGAAAATCGAGAATCTGTCGAGGGGGATCAGCGTGACCGCAGAACATCAGGAACCTGTTGCACGGGATGGCGATACTCCCGGTTCAGCAGACCAAAATGCCGATCAGGCCGGCCAAGCGACGGGGCATCCACCGGGCGACGACCAAGGCTCGCCGGGGCCTGCGGACATCGATTCGCTGCAAAAGGCCCTGGTTGAGGCCAGGGAGCAAGTGTTGCGCTACCAGGCCGAAATGCAGAATTTGCGCCGCCGCGTCGAGCGGGACATCGAAAGCGCGCGCAAGTTCGCCCTCGACAAATTCGTCGAAGACCTGCTGCCGGTGGCGGACAACCTGGAGCGCGCATCCGCGACCCTGGATCCGCAGCAGCGGGCGGGCAATGAGCATCTGAACAGCCTGGGCGAAGGCGTCGATCTGACCCTGCGCGGCTTTCTCGATGCCATCGGGCGCCACAAGGTGGTGGCGCTCAACCCCGTGGGGGAGCCTTTTGATCCGGCGTTTCACCAGGCGGTGGCTACGGTGCCGCGGGCCGACCTGCCCGCAAACCGGGTGGTTGAAGTGTTTCAGAAGGGCTACACACTGAATGGCCGGCTGGTGAGGCCGGCGATGGTGGTGGTATCCAAAAGCGGCAATGACGGTTAACAGACTTGAAAATGGCCAATTTAGGCCAATATCTAGTCGGTAATGGCGGTCATCAGCGCTTTTTGCTTGACCAGTTTTATTGAAGATTTTTCATGAATTGCGGCGGGGAGTAAGCGGTATGGGCAAAATTATTGGTATTGATTTGGGGACGACCAATTCCTGTGTGGCGATCATGGAGGGTGGCAAGCCCAAGGTGATTGAAAACAGCGAGGGTGCGCGGACAACGCCGTCCATCGTCGCCTACACCGATGAGGGCGAAATTCTGGTCGGTCAGGCCGCCAAGCGGCAGTCGGTCACCAATCCAACCAACACCCTCTATGCGGTGAAGCGGTTGATCGGCCGGCGCTTTCAGGACGACGTGGTGCAGAAAGACATCACCATGGTGCCCTACAAGATCGTCAAGGCCGAAAACGGCGATGCCTGGGTCGAAGCCAAGGGCGAGCGCCGGGCGCCGCCGCAGATTTCCGCCGAAGTGCTGAAAAAAATGAAGAAAACCGCCGAGGACTATCTCGGCGAGACGGTCACCGAGGCGGTGATCACGGTACCGGCGTATTTCAACGATTCCCAGCGCCAGGCCACCAAGGACGCCGGCCGTATTGCCGGCCTGGATGTGAAGCGCATTATCAATGAGCCGACCGCCGCCGCGCTCGCCTATGGCGTCGATCAGGCCAAGGGCGATCATATTGTCGCGGTTTACGACCTCGGCGGTGGCACCTTCGATATCTCCATCATCGAAATCGCCGATGTCGATGGCGAGACCCAGTTCGAGGTGCTGTCCACCAACGGCGATACTTTCCTCGGTGGGGAAGACTTCGACCTCCGCCTCATTGACTACCTGGTGGCGGAGTTCAAGAAGGATACCGGCATCAACCTGAAGGGCGATCCGCTGGCGATGCAGCGCCTCAAGGACGCCGCCGAGAAAGCCAAGATCGAGTTGTCTTCGAGCCAGCAGACGGAAGTGAACCTGCCCTATATCACCGCCGATGCCAGCGGGCCCAAGCATTTGGTCGTCAAGCTGACGCGCTCGAAGCTTGAATCCCTGGTCGAGGAGCTGGTCAACAACTCACTGGAGCCGGTCAAAATCGCTCTGAAGGATGCGGGCAAATCCGCCGCCGATATCGATCAGATCATTCTCGTCGGCGGGCAGACGCGGATGCCGCTGGTGCAGCAAAAAGTCACTGACTTCTTTGGCAAGGAGCCGCGCAAGGACGTCAACCCCGACGAAGCCGTCGCTGTCGGCGCGGCCATTCAGGGCGCGGTGCTGTCCGGCGACGTGAAAGATGTGCTTCTACTGGACGTGACACCGCTGACTCTGGGGATCGAAACCATGGGCGGGGTGGCGACACCACTGATCGAAAAAAACACCACGATTCCGACCAAGAAATCGCAGATTTTTTCCACCGCGGATGACAATCAGACGGCGGTGACCATTCACGTCGTGCAGGGCGAACGCAAGCAGGCGGCGGGCAACAAGTCGCTGGGCCGTTTCGACCTCGCCAACATTCCGCCCGCGCCGCGCGGCGCGCCGCAGATTGAGGTCACCTTCGATATCGACGCCAACGGCATCCTCAATGTGTCGGCGAAGGACAAGGCGACCGGCAAGGAGCAGTCTATCGTGATCAAGGCGTCGTCGGGTTTGTCCGAGGACGAGGTCAAGCAGATGATCGCCGATGCCGAGGCGAACGCGGAGAGCGATCGCCACTTCGAGGAAGTGGCAAAGTCGCGCAACGTGGCCGACGGCCTTGTGCATGCCACTCGCAAGATGCTGGCCGAGGCCGGTGACAAGGTGCCCGCGAGTGACAAGGCGGATATCGAGGCCGCCATCACAACAGCGGAAGAAGCGGTCAAGAGTGACGACAAGGACGCCATTGATGCGGCCGCCGGCAAGTTGTCGGAGGCATCCAATCGCTTGATGGAGCTGATGGCCGCTGGGCAACAATCCGGACCTCAGCCGACGGATGCGGCGGCGGAGAAACCCGGCGACGATGTCGTTGATGCCGAGTTTGAGGAAGTGGATGACTCCAAATCAAAGTAATGTGGACGACCTGAATCGCAATGGTGGCGGCGATGGTGCCGCCGCCAATCCGCACCAACAGACGCAGGCCCATTGGCCTGCGTCTGTGCGAATCGTCCCCGGTAAATAAGTCCTAGAGCGAAGCCATGTCAAAGCGTGATTACTACGAAGTTCTGGGTGTTTCCCGCGGAGCGGACGAGCAGGCAATCAAAAAGGCCTATCGTCGCCTGGCGATGAAACACCACCCGGATCGGAACCCCGACAGCCCCGATGCCGAAGGCGTTTTCAAGGAGGCCGGCGAGGCCTACGAAGTGCTTTCCGATTCGCAAAAGCGTGCCGCCTACGACCAGTTTGGCCATGCTGGAGTCAACGCCGGCAATGGCGGTGGTGGCGCCGGTTTCAGCGACATTTTCGGCGACGTGTTCGGCGATATCTTCGGCGGCGGTCGTGGCCGCGGTGGCCCGGCGCGCGGTGCCGATCTGCGCTATGACCTTGAGCTTGATCTCGAACAGGCCGCGCGCGGAGCTCAAGTCAAGATTCAGGTGCCAACCCTGGTTCACTGCGGGGAATGCGATGGTGATGGCGCGCGCAAGGGCACCACGCCGGAGGCCTGCCCGACCTGCCGTGGCGCCGGCTATGTGCGAGTTTCGCAAGGCTTTTTCGCCGTTCAGCAGACATGCGGCCGGTGTCGCGGGCGGGGGCGCGTCATCGTTGATCCCTGCGCCAAATGTCACGGCCGCGGTCGCCTTGAGGACCAGAAAACCCTGTCAGTCAAAGTGCCGGCGGGAGTTGATACCGGCGACCGCATCCGTTTGTCTGGCGAGGGCGAAGCGGGGCCCGACGGCGGTCCGCCCGGTGATTTGTATGTGCAGATCATGGTGCGCGAGCACGCCCTGTTCCAGCGCGACGGCAAGGATCTCTACTGCGATGTACCCATTTCGATCGCCGATGCCGCCCTTGGTGGCGAGCTCGAAGTGCCGACCCTCGATGGCCGCGTCAAACTGAAGGTGCCCGCCGAGACCCAGACCGGCAAATTGTTCCGCATCCGCGGCAAGGGCGTTGCGCCGGTGCGCGGCGGATCGATCGGTGACCTCCTCTGCCGCGTCGTCGTCGAAACCCCGGTCAAACTGAGCCACGAACAAAAAGAGTTACTGAGAAAGTTCCAGCTGAGTATCGAAGCTGGCAGTCACTCCCCCCGCAAGACCTTCTGGTTTGAAGGGGTAAAAAAATTCTTTGACGGCTTTACCATCTAGCCGGACAGCCTGAGAACCTATCCGAAATGCCGAGCGCGGCAGGTTTTTGAACAGGTTCTGAGGGTGTGGATTCGGCCCGGATAACAGGGGCACCAGCCATGATTCGAATTGCGGTAACCGGCGCTGGCGGGCGCATGGGCAAGACCTTGATCGAAGCCATCGCCGCTCATCCCGACACCCAGTTGGCAGCCGCCATCGAACGGCCCGACAGTTCGCTGATCGGCGCCGATGCCGGTGAAGTGGCCGGTATTGGCCGCAACGGCATCGCGCTGGTAGGAGATATCAGCGCGGTGTTGTCAGCGTTCGACGTGTTGATCGATTTCACCGTGCCGGGCGCCGCGCTGAGCAGCGTGCTGGCGAGTGCCGCCGCCGGCAAAAAAATCGTTCTCGGTACCACCGGATTCACCCCTGAACAAAAGAGCCGGATGCTCGCCGTCGTCGATAGCACCGCGCTCTGCATGGCGTCGAACTTCAGCACCGGCGTCAATCTCTGTTTCAAGCTGCTCGACATCGCCGCGCGCGTGCTCGGCGATGATGTCGATATCGAAATCCAGGAAATGCACCACCGCCACAAGCTCGATGCCCCCTCGGGCACCGCGCTCAGCATGGGCGAAGTAGTTGCCAGCGCGCTCGGCCGCAACCTGCGCGAAGTTGCTGTCTACGGCCGCGAAGGCCAGACCGGCGCCCGCGACCGCAACACCATCGGCTTTGCCACCTTGCGCGGTGGCGATGTCGTCGGCGATCACACGGTGACCTTTGCCGCCGACGGCGAACGCATCGAAATCACCCACAAAGCGTCAAGCCGCATGGCCTTTGCACGCGGCGCCGTGCGCGCCGCGGTGTGGCTCGCGGGCCAAAACAACGGTCTCTACGACATGCAGGACGTGCTCGGCTTGCGCCGATAACAGTTGTCATGGAACAGTGACAAGCGGTGAAAAGAAGCGAGAATAGCGGTACGCCCATCCAGCAGCATCGGTTTGGCCGCTGCGCCAGAGGTGTGATCGACA
>JBPPNE010000285.1:0-7915 GCA_051306415.1 Porticoccaceae bacterium | reverse complement strand
GGTCATCTTGCTGCAATACCAGCGCCTTAGCGTTGCCCTGAAGCGTAGCGGCCACCGCGCTCGCGCCTGCCGGAAGGATTCAAGCTGAGACCCACCGCGCTCCGTTTCGACACCGATCCGCCGCCGACCATCAACGCAGAGAATGGCGGCGCCGAGGTCGCTCCGCTGACGCCGTTGGATACCGCGGCGGACGACGCCGGCGTGCGGGTTCGCACCATCTTCCTGTCCGACATCCACCTCGGCACCCGCGCCTGTCAGGCCGGGCAGCTGTTGTCGTTCCTGCGCCATTATGAATCCGACACCCTGTACCTGATCGGCGACATCATCGATTTCTGGGCGATGCGCCGCGGTATTTACTGGTCGAGCGAGCAGAATACGGTGGTTCAGAAGGTGCTCCGGCGCGCACGCCTTGGCACCCGCGTCATCTTCGTGCCCGGCAATCACGACGAGGCGTTGCGGGAATACATCGGCGTGAGCTTCGGCGACATTGAGCTCGTGCGCGAGCACATTCACACCGGCGCGGATGGCCGGCGCTACGCTGTATTGCATGGGGATGACTTCGACCAGGTGACCCTCCATCACCGCTGGGTTGCGGTGCTGGGGGATGTGTCGTACCACCTGTTGGTACGCATCAATCACTGGTTGTCATGGCTTCGGCGAGCGCTGGGCCGAACCGGCTACTGGTCGCTGGCCGGCTATGCCAAGCGCAATGTCAAGGGCGCGGTGAGTTTCATCTACCACTTCGAAGACGCGGTGATGCATGGCGTGCGCGAACGCGGTCTCGACGGCGTGATCTGCGGCCACATCCACAGCGCCGCGATCCGCGCCTCCGCCGATCTCACCTACATCAATTGCGGCGACTGGGTCGACAGCTGCACCGCGATCATCGAGCATCTGGACGGCCGCATGGAGCTCGTGCGCTGGGTCGAACCGACTAAAGCCGGGCTCGGCACTACGGTTGGTCTCGCCACCGAAGCGGTGCGGCCCTAGCGAACCACGCCGCCCTGCAAGCTCGCCAGCCGTGCCCGCGCCGCCTTGCCGATCTCGCCGCTGTCCTGTGCCACTCGGCGGTAATAGCCGGCGGCGGTGTCGCGATCATTGGCGGCGAGGGCGATTTCGCCCAGATAAAACGTGGCCGGCGCGGTCGGCAGCAGTTTCAGGCTGCGCTCGAGATCCGGTTTCGCCGCGGTGTTGTTGCCCGCCTTGAAGCGGAGGATGCCGCGACCAAGAAAAGGCCGGAAGTAGTCGGCGTTCCGGTCAATGGCGGCGGAGAACGCGCGTTCGGCCTCGGCGGGGTTTTTCTGCATCGCCAGCGCATGGCCGCGCAGCTCCCAGAACTGCGCTTCCTTCGGTTGCAGATTGATGGCCTTGTCGAGATGGCCGAGGGCAACGTCCGGTTTCTCGTCATTCAACGCCTTGATCGCCTTTTCCTGCTCCTTGTAGGCGGGTTCATCCTGGCGGATGCGGGCAATCTTGCTCTGAAAACGCTTGGCGTTGACGGCTCCCCCCGACGGCAGATCCTGCGCGCGACGAAGATTCGCATCGACGCGCTCCTGCGACGGCGGGTGGCTGGTGAACAGGCTGCTGAACGCATCCTGCTCCTTGCCTTCAGACAGCTTCACGAAGGTCTGCTGCAGTTTGACCGCGCCCTCGGGGTTGTAGCCCGCCCGCACCATGTACTCCATGCCATAGGCATCGGCCTCCAACTCGGCGCCGCGTCCGTAGGTAGCGAGCCAGGCCGAGCTGCCGAGCTGCGCGGCCATGCCACCGAGCTCGCCAAAGCCGCTCTGCTGGGAGGCAATGCCAACAATCTGCGCCACCGCGCCAAGCAGGGTGCCCCGCGTCATCTGCGCGGCGCTGTGGCGGGCGGCGGCGTGGACGATTTCATGGGCGAGCACGGCGGCGAGCTGGGATTCGTCTTCGAGATAGATCAGCAGGCCACGATTGACGGCGATCTTGCCACCGGGCAGCGCCCAGGCATTGGGTTCGGCGTTGTTGAGCACGACGAATTCATAGGGCAGATCGGGGCGGTCGCTGACTGCGGCGAGCTTGCGCCCCACCTCGGCGACATAGGTCTGCACGCCAGGGTCAAGGTTGTAGCGCCCGCCCTGAGCCTGCTGCGAGGGCGCGTAATTCTCGCTGCCGATGGCCACTTCCTGTTGCGCCGACACCAGCGAAAACTCCTCCTTGTGGGTGACCGGATTGACCACGCAGGCGGTGGCGGACAGCGCTAGAACAATAATGGCGAGGTAGCGCGGCATGAGGTAGCGCGGCATGTTGGCGATCCCGTTGTGAAAAGTGGTATCCGGTGCAGCTGGTCGCTACTTGCGGCCAACTGCACCGGAGCGTTTTTGTTGCTTGTGCGAGCGATGGCCGTATTATGTGGCATTACCCGCGCAACCAGAGATATGCGCAAAATTCGTGTTGCGGTCGAAGCAGCGTCCAGCCCCTCTAAACAAACAGAGCGACTCAAAACCGACGGATTCCCCATGCTGGTGGTGATTTCTCCCGCAAAGACACTCGACCTCTCGCCAACCACCGCTATTGACCGCCCGAGCCAGCCGATGTTCCTCGATCAGGCGGAAACTCTGGTTCAGCGATTGCGCGAACTGGCGCCGCCGCAGGTGGCGGAACTGATGAAGATCAGCGCCACCCTCGCCGACCTCAATTTTGGCCGCTTCCTGAACTGGTCGCGCCCGTTCACGCCGGCCAACGCCAAGCCCGCGCTGCTCGCCTTCAGGGGCGACGTCTACAGCGGGCTCGATGCGGACAGCCTCAGCGCAAAGGATTTGCAGTGGGCGCAGCAGCACCTGCGCATTCTGTCCGGCCTCTATGGGCTGTTGCGCCCGCTCGATCTGATGCAGCCGTATCGGCTGGAGATGGGCACTCGCCTCGCCACCGACCGCGGCAAGGACTTGTACGAATTCTGGGGCGAGCGCATCACCGATGCATTGAATGCCGAACTCGCCCGTGAAAAATCGCCGCTGCTGATCAATCTGGCCTCGGAGGAATATTTCAGGTCGGTGCGACGGCAGCGCCTGGAGGCGGACGTCATCACCCCCGTCTTCCACGACTGGAAGAACGGCCAGTACAAGGTCATCAGTTTCTACGCCAAGAGGGCGCGCGGCATGATGAGCGCCTATATCATCAAACATCGCATCCGCGACGCGCAGGCGCTAAAGCAATTCAGCGCCGGCGGCTACGCCTACGACGCCACGCGCTCGTCGGCGCGGGAATGGGTTTTCGTGCGCAATCCAGAGGCGCTTCAAGATGGCGGTTAAACCCTTTTCGCAGGCCTGCGAGAACAATCGGCAACCCATTCTCGATGTGCTGCTGCGGGTCTTTGCCGATTGCCGCAAGATTCTTGAAATCGGCAGCGGCACCGGCCAGCACGCGGTGTACTGCGCGCCGCGCCTGCCGCACCTGAGCTGGCAGACCAGTGATCTGCACGTTCACCACGCCGGCATCCAGGCCTGGCTCGCCGAGTGTCCGGCCGCCAATCTGTTGCCGCCGCTCGACCTCAATGTCGATCAACCATCCTGGCCGGTCGACCGCACGGATGGCGTGTTTACCGCCAACACCTGCCACATCATGGCATGGACGAGCGTGGTCAACCTGTTTACCGGGGCCGGGCGTACTCTCGCGCCCGGCGGCGTGTTAGCGATTTACGGCCCCTTCAACTACGGCGGCAGATTCACCTCCGACAGCAACGCGCGCTTCGATGCCTGGCTGAAGCAGCAGGCGCCCCATCAGGGCATCCGCGATTTTGAGGCGGTGAACGAACTAGCCGAAAGCGCCGGATTCGCACTCCACGACGACCATGCGATGCCGGCCAACAACCGCCTGCTGGTGTGGCGGCGGAGTTGACGCGGGCACTCATCTGTCCGCCACCGCTGGCGGCGAAACCAGTCGGCACACTGCCGGGAAAAACGTCTTTGAATGACAACAGGCGGGCTGAAAATGACAGCTGCGTCGGCCATCTCCTCGCCACCTGGATTACGACTCGCCGGCCACTCGCATATTAGCGTCGCCAAATGTTACCATCGGGTCGATTTGCTCATCCGTAACACAGTCCAAAATACCTCAAACATCCCTAGAGACTGGATATCGCGCGCATGAAAAGCTGGATAGTCACGCCCCTGATAGTGCTGTTGATCGCCGCCGCCTCCTACAGCTTTTATTTGTACACGCTGCCGCCGACGCTGGAGGCGGGCTTTCTCTACGGCAACGGCCATATCGAGGGCACCGAGGTCAGCATCAGCGCCGAGGTGTCCGGCCGGGTGATGTCCTCCAACCTGGTGGAAGGCACGGTGATTGAAAAAGATGCCCTGCTGGTCGCGCTGGATGCCCGCGATCAGGCCGCCAACCGGGCTACCGCGGCGGCGGAAATCGTCGCTCTCGAACACGAACGCAACCGCTACCGCGAGCAACTGCAGACCTGGCAGGAAACCCTGGCCGTCGCGGAGCGGGATCTGAACCGCCACCAGGCGTTGCGCCAAGCGGGCGTGGTCACCGAGCAGCAGCTCGACCGGGTCGCCAACACCCAGCGCGACGCGCTCGGGCAGGTGCGCTCGCTGCGCGCACAGATCGCGGAGACCGGCGCTCGCGCCGACGAGGTGCGGCGCAAGCTCGACTACCTGCAGATACAGATCGACAAGGCGAAGATCTTTTCGCCGATGCACGCCACCATCCTCACCAAGGGCATCGAGCCCGGCGAGTTCGCGGAACCCGGGCGACAGATCGCCGTGCTCGTCGACATGGACGATCTGGAGCTGAAAGTCTATGTTCCCGAAGCCGTACTCGGCAAAATCCGCCTGAACGCGCCGGCCAAGGTGAGGGTGAACGCCTTTCCCGACCGCTACTTCGACGCCCGCGTCAAGCGCGTCGATCAGCGCGCGCAGTTCACGCCGCGGGACATCAATATGCCGGAAGAGCGTGTGCGCATGGTCTTTGGCGTGGTGCTCGCGCTCGAGAACGCCGAGGGCTTTCTGAAGCCGGGGATGCCGGCCGATGCCTGGCTGCGCTGGGACGACGCCCGCGAATGGCCGGTCGCCCTGGTGGTACCGCGGTGAGTGGTGCCGCGGTGAGCGCTGCCAGTGGCCAACGGGACTGCCCCGGCCTGCGGTCCGGGCAAGTTCCTTCGCGATGTGTCCCTTGAGCTCGCCTATCGAACCCAGCTTCGCGGCGCCGTCGCTGGCGGGCGCGCCCACACCCGAGGCCAATGAGCCCAGGGGAGAAGTCATTATCCAAGCCGAAAACCTTAGCCGCGCTTTTAAAAACAAGATGGCGCTGCGCAACGTCAATCTGAGGATTCACAAAAGCGAGATCTTCGGCCTGCTGGGGCCCGATGGCGCGGGCAAAACCACGCTGATGCAGCTGATGGCGGCGATCCTCGATCCCACCGAGGGCCGCTGCACGGTGATGGGCCACGACACCGTCAAGGATGCCTACTGGATCAACTCCCATGTCGGCTACATGTTCCAGGGCTTCACGCTGTACGACAAACTCAGCATCGCCGAAAACATGCTGTTTTCCGCCGAGATCCGCGGCATCCCCAAAGAGGTGTTCGAACCCCGCCAAGAGCGGCTGCTGAAAATGGCGGGGCTGCTCCGCTTCCTCAACCGCCCCGCAGGAAAGCTCTCCGGCGGCATGCGCAAAAAACTGTCGCTGTGTACCAACCTGGTCCATGAGCCGCGACTGCTGCTGCTGGACGAGCTCAGCCTCGGCGTCGACCCGGCGTCGCGCAAAGAACTGTGGGACATGCTCCACTCTTTTCGCGAGGGCGGCGTCACCGTGGTGGTGAGCACACCGTACATGGACGAGGCCGAGCATTGCGACCGCCTCGCGTTTTTGCACGAGGGCGAGATCATCGCGGTGGACTATGTCGAGACGCTGCACCGTCGCTGCGCCGGCCATGTCTACGAACTGCGCACCGGCGATCGCGGCGCCGCCCACAATCTGCTGGCCGCCCACCCCGATGTGCTCGGCATCCGCCATCTTGCCGACCGCGTGCACTTCCAGATGCACTCCCAGAACCACATAGAACCCGGACTCGCCGCCGCATTGGCGCTGCACGACGGGGTTATCAACACCGTTGAGCCGACACTGGACGACGCCTATACCCTCCTCAGCGGCGGTGAAAAAAGCTCCGCCTATGCCGAGCCGCCACCGAAAATCAAACTGCCCGAACGGCTGCCGCAAGGCGGCTTGATTCGCACCGAGGGCCTCACCGTCCGCTTTGGCGATTTCGTCGCCAACGACCAGGTCACGCTGGAAATCCCCGCCGGCGAGGTGTTTGGTTTTCTCGGCGCCAATGGCGCCGGCAAGACCACGTTCATTCGCACCCTGTGCGGTCTGCAGAAATTGACCGCAGGCGATGCCTGGATCGGCGGCGTCAGCATCCGCGACGAGCCGCGACGGCTGCGCGATCACATCGGCTACATGTCGCAGCGTTTTTCGCTCTACCCCGACCTGACAGTGGCGGAGAACCTGAACTTCTTCGCCGGCATTTACGGTCTTCAAGGTAGCGACCGCAAGAAGGCTATCGAGTGGGTCACCCACGTGACCGATCTCGGCGAGGTCAGGAACAACCTGGTTGCCGATACCTCCGGTGCACTGAACCAGCGGCTGGCGCTGGCCTGCGCGATCATGCACGAACCGGCGGTGGTGTTTCTCGACGAACCCACCTCCGGTGTCAGTCCCGCCGCGCGCTACAAGTTCTGGCAGTTGATTCAAACGCTGGCGGAAGTCGGCACCACCATCTTTGTCACCACGCACTACATGGAAGAGGCGAATTACTGCCACCGGCTCGGGCTGATGCACCAGGGGCGGCTGATCGGCATCGGCTCGGCAGACGACTTGATCCGCGACCTGCCGGCGGACATCCACGCCGACACCATCGAGGACATGTTCCTCGCCTACATCAAGCTGGAAGACCAGCGCCTCGAACAGGCGCTGGGCGACCGGCAATAGCGCGGGAGTGCGATCCAGATGAAGCTGCACCGACTGTTCGCCGTCATGCGCAAGGAAACCCGCGAGATCGTGCGCGACCGGGTGACCCTGTCCACCGCGTTTCTGTTCCCGATCATGATGCTGATGATGTTCGGCTACGCGATTTCGCTGGAGGTGGAGAACGTCCAGCTCGGCGTGCTCGACCAGGATCAGACGCCGGCGAGCGCGAACCTGATCGACGCCTTTGCCGAGAGCAAGTACTTCAAGCTGGTGCGCCGATTCAACTCGGAACTGGAAATTCGCGATGCCATGCAGGTCAACGAGGTCAAGCTGGCGCTGGTGATTCCACCGGGCTTCTATGCGGAGTTCGGCCGCAAGGACGCCCCCGAGGTGCAGTTGCTGATCGACGGCACCTATTCGGCGACGGCGCTGGTGGCGTTGAATTACGGCATGTCCATCGTCTCCCGCTTTCAGGAGCGCGACCACCGGCTGATCAATATCCAAACCCGGATCTGGTACAACCCCAGTCTGCGCAGCATGATCTACGTGGTGTCGGGCCTCTACGCGGTCATCATCGCGGCATTTCCGCCGCTGCTGACGACGCTGGCCATCGTGCGCGAAAAAGAGAACGGCGCGATTCAGCAGATCTACGCCTCGCCGCTGACCACGCCCGAGTTCCTGCTCGGCAAGCTGGTGCCCTACGGCGTGATTTCGAGCCTACAACTGGCCTCTATCGTCGCTGTGGGCTACTACTGGTTCGGCGTGCCCTTCAACGGCAATATCGGCTACCTGGTGGTCGCGGGCATCGTCTACGTGTTCTGTAATGTCGGCATCGGTCTGTTGATCTCGACCATCACCACCAGCCAGCTCCTCGCCGTGCTGCTGGCGCTGGTGGTGACCATGATGCCGTCGATGCTGTTTTCGGGATTCGTGTTCCCGATCTATGCGATGGCCGAGCCGGTGC
>JBPPNE010000284.1:0-4287 GCA_051306415.1 Porticoccaceae bacterium | reverse complement strand
GGCGCCCAGCCCGGTAGCAGCAAGGGCCGGGATGCCGTAACCGGCGAGCAGGCAGAGCCAGAGGATCCATCGGTGCCGGGCGGTCAAGGCTTGCTCCTCCTAGAGAGGGATTGGTTCGAGGCTGAAACCAGGGTCTCATTATCGCGGAACCCGCAACGGCTGGGAACCCGGAAGTCCGCCCCGGTTCCATCTGTGGTGTCTTCAGAGTATCCTGAGAACAGCGGCGCTTTGGCGTTAGCGCCCTGCCTTAAACCCGCGCTCTGAAGCCGGGTTCAGGGGATCGGATAACGATCCCAGACAGTTGAGCGAGGAATTGATGGCTCTTCAGGACTGGAAACACCGCGTCAGTGGTGGAAGCCCGGCGGGTGCCGGGGTGTTCGCGGACCAACCCCGACATGGCCAGCCTGGATCCCGAGGTCTCCGCCGGGTGGTTTGGCTGCTGGGTGCGGTATTTTTCGCGCTCGCGATACTGGGCGTCTACTGGAGCCGCCCACCCCCTGAAATAGCCACCGTCGAGACTAACCCCAACTCATTGCCCGGTATCGCCACCGCGACGATGCTGATTCAGGTCGTTGACACGTTACTCGGCAAACCCGGTGGCTATCTCAGCAACGACATCCTGCCCCCCGGGGTCTGGCTCGACAATGTTCCCAACTGGGAATATGGCGTGTTGATCCAGGTGCGGGATCTGGCCAAGGCCCTGCGTGAAGCGTTTAGCCGCTCCCAGTCCCAGTCCACCGAGGACAACGATCTGGCCGAGGCGGAACCGCATTTCAATTTCGACAACAGCAGCTGGGTGCTGCCGTCGTCGGAGTCGGAATACCGCAAGGGGCGCGACCGCATGCAGGCTTATCTGACCCGCCTCGCCGATGACGATCAGCAAAATGCTCGCTTTTATCCGCGTGCCGACAATTTGCGTTACTGGCTGGGAACGGTGGAAAGCCGGCTCGGCAGTTTATCCCAGCGGCTGCGGGCAAGTGTCGGTCAGAGTCGCGTCAACACGGATCTTCTGACTGAAGGTGGCCAGCAGCACAAGGATCAGTCCGTGCTCGCGGAGATTGTCGTAAAAACACCCTGGAGCGAACTCGATGATGTGTTCTATGAGGCACGGGGTACGTCCTGGGCACTGCTCAATTTCCTGCGCGCCGCCGAAGTCGATTTCGCCGATGTGCTGAAAAAGAAAAATGCGCAGGCCAGCCTGCGCCAAATCATTCGCGAGCTCGAGGCGACGCAAACCCCGTTGGGTAGTCCGATGATCCTCAATGGCAGTGGCTTTGGCGTGGTGGCGAACCATTCGTTGACGATGGCGTCTTACATCAGTCGCGCCAACGCCGCCATCATCAATCTCCGCGAGCTGCTGTCGCGGGGCTGATGAGGGGCGATTGATGGTGAACGATAGGACTCTGGTGCCTACGCGTAAAGGATTTTACCCAAGATCGCCACCAACTCGACTGGCTGTGGCGAATTGATTAGCGAGGCGGAACCGTTTGAGCGATAGCTTGCTAGGGCCCGGATTCCCGATCATCAGTGCCGATAATCTGGCGCTCCGGGTTCTCGCTGGGCAGGCCCACGGTGTCGCCGTACTCGACGGGCAACGGGTGGTGGCGATCTGGAACGACTGGCTGGGTCAGTGGTCTGGCCGGCCCGCGGAGCAAGCGGTGGGTAGGGAGTTGTGGGAGCTGTACCCCGCCTTGGTCGACAGCGAGTTTTCCCAAGCGGTGGCGGCAGCGCTCCAAGAAGACGCTCATCGCGTCTGGACTCCGGTTGGCGAGCCGCAGCTGCTCCGCACCGTCGCTACCGCGATGACGCGAGGCGGAGCCATTGTCGCCCCGCTGCAACGGATTCGCGTATCGCCGCTGCCGCTGCCGACAGGACCCGGTTGCCTCATTGAATTCGGCGGTGCAGTCGCCGGCGCGCCATTCCTCCAAAGTCCTCAGCAACCCGCTGATTTGACTTTAGTGCCGGTGGCTGAGCGTTTTCCGGGATACATCGAAAGCGCCGACCTGGGTGTTCTGATCGTTGATGAAGCGGGCTTGATTCGCGATATCAACCAACGGATGACCGACATTACCGCCTACGCGCGGGATCAGTTGCTCAACCAGCCGGTGTGGGTGCTGTTTCCCGCTTGGGAGACCAGCAGCAGCGAAGAGGACTATCGGGCGTTGCGCACGTTGCGGCAGAAGCAGAAGCCTGAACTGCACAAGATGCTGACGGCGGATGGCCTCAACCTGGACATGAGCGTCGTTGTCTACCCGTCTGCGGTTCGCGCCGAACACCTGGTGCTTGGCTGCCAGGATGTGTCCCGCCACCAGGCCGCGAAAGGTGCGCTGGTGCGGCAGCGAGCACTACTCTCCGCCATTTATGGGCAGGTTGCCGACGGCATTGTGCTGGTAGATGCGCAGGGCTTGGTGGAGCAGATCAATCCGATGGGTGCGTCCCTGCTCGGTCTGCACGCGGGTCAGGGCATCGGGGAGCCGGTCGGCGAGGTGTTGAGTCTGGTGGACGGCCGCAGCGGGGACAGGGTGCCTCTCTGTCGAGAGGCGCTGGCGCGGGGTTCGGTGATCTTTACGCGTGAAAATTGCCAGCTAAAGAGGGACGACCACGAAGCCGTTCCGATCACCGCCACTGCGACGCCGCTGCGGGATAGCGACGGCCAACTGACCGGCTGCGTGCTGGTGTTCCGAACCCAGGGCGAGGCGCTGTCGGAAGGCCCCTCTCGCGTTAGCTGGCAGTCCATCCACGACCCCCTCACCCAGCTGCCCAACCGGCGTTATCTGGAAAGCGAAATTGTCCGAGCGATAAAAACCGCCAAAACCGGTGCGCGCACGCATACCCTGCTCTACATCGATCTGTACAATTTTTCGCTGATCAATGACACTTGTGGCCAGGCTGCGGGCGATGCGCTGTTGCGCGAGTGCGGGCGGCTGTTACGTCAGCACGTTGATTTGGACAATATGGTGGCCCGCATCGGCAACGACGAATTCGCGGTACTGCTGATGGATTGCCCCCCCGCTGAGGGCCGCGACACCGCCGAGGCCATCCTGGCGGAAATCAAGGCGTTCAGTTTCCCCTGGGGCGAGCGCCGCCTGAAAATAGGCGCCAATATTGGCGCCGAGGTGATTGATCGCAACACCAGCTCGGAGATCGATGCCCTGGTAGTGGCGGCATCCTCTTGCGCCGCGGCCAAGGATCTCGGCCGCAATCAAGTACATTTCCAGTACCACCGCGAGGACATCAGCCGCCGCAAGCGCGTCGCCGAATGGATCCCGCGCATCACCGAAGCCCTCGACGATGACCGCTTCTGTCTCCATTACCAGCCGATCGTGCCTTTGGGCGCCAGCGGCCGGATTGGCAAGCATTTCGAGGCGCTGGTGCGGATGCTGGATCGGCGCGGGCAAATCATCGCTCCGGGGCGGTTCATCCCCGCCGCTGAGCATTACGGCCTTATCGACGATATTGATCGCTGGGTGATAGACCGCGTCATCAAGACGCTGTGCGGCCTGACTCGCCGTCAGCGCAAGGATTTACGCATCTCGGTGAATCTGTCCGGGCTGACCATCGGCGATGAAGGTTTTCGCGACTGGGTGCTCAACCGCCTCGACGAGGCCGTGCTCGATCCCAGCCACCTGCAATTTGAAATTACCGAAACTGCCGCTATCCGCCAGTTTGACAAGGCCATGGACTTGATCCATGTGCTGAAGGCAAAAGGCTGTTATTTCTCCCTTGACGATTTCGGCAGCGGGTTATCGTCTTTCGCCTACTTGAAGCAACTGCCGGTGGACTACCTGAAGATCGATGGCGCCTTCGTGCGCAACATGGAGTTGAGTAAGGTGGATTTCTCGATGGTCAGCACCATCAACCACCTCGCCCACGTCATGGACATCACCACCGTCGCCGAAAGTGTTGAAAACCAGGCTCAGCTGACCATGCTTGAGGAACTGGGCGTCGACCATGGCCAAGGCTTTTTCCTGACCCCACCAAAACCGCTGGAAGCCTTCATATAAGGGTCTCCCCCAATTATGGTGGGTGAATCAGGCCTTGATTCCCTCAGGGTAGAGCTGTAGCCCACCCAGGTGGAAGTAAATCGCGTTGCGGAACCGTTGTTTGTTTCGAAATCCCCGGGCGCGAGTCTTCACGGTTTTGATGCGGCTGTTCCTGCTCTCCGCGTGACTGTTGTCCACACCCAGAAGCACGGCATTGAGAATGCCCCAGAGAGGCTTTTTCAGCGTCTTGGCCGTCTGCTGCATCGGCTTGAGACGGCTGCGCGCCCTCCAGTTGAGCAAGCGC
>JBPPNE010000283.1:0-10083 GCA_051306415.1 Porticoccaceae bacterium | reverse complement strand
CGGTTGAAGGTCAGGATGCCAATATGGCCGCGCCGTTCACTCAGCAGCACGCTCGAACTCACATTGGTCGCCACCCAGCTGTCTCCGAAACGGGAATTACCGCTGATTATGCCTGCCCACGCCGTTCACGCCTACTCCGACTACACAATGCCCGGAGCCTCTTACTTGACGGAACAGATGATGATCGAAGCTGTCACGCGCCGGACAGACGGCAAAGCGCCATGCCTGCCCTACGATGGCGACGCCGTTGCTGGCGCTTCACCGTCGAGGGTCACCGGCTATTTTTGGGAGACATTGTTTCCTCGCCCGCCGAGTCTGCCCGCGCGCCCACGACCATTTCACTCAACCAGCCTTCCAGCAACGCGTTGTAGGCCTGCTGGACTGGTTCACTGGTCAGAGCATGGTCGGCGCCGGAGATAACGCGCGACGTCATCGATTTCGCGCTGACAAAGGCGGCGACATAATTTTCGATGACCTGATGCGGTACCAGTTCATCGTGTTCGGATTCAATGATCAGCACGTCGCCAGTGAATTGAGCGCACGCCGTCAACGCCCGGTTGTCCTGCCAGGCGATGCGCCGTCGCCGGTACGCCGGCAAATCGGCATCATTGTGCAGTTGCCGTTTCGGCAGTTGCCAGCCGGGATCCTTGTACAGCGCTGGAACTCTCAGCGCGAGCCAGCGCGCCTTGCGCAGAGAGCTCAAAATCGCCGCCAGATACCCGCCATAGCTGGTGGCGACGACAGCGATGGCGGAGGAGTCGACATTTCGTTGTTGCGCCAGCCAGTCGTAGGCGGCGAGAAGATCCGCCAGATTCTGTTCTCGCGAGACCATCTCACGCACCGCAACGTCGCGCTGGTGGCCGCGCAGGTCGAAGGTCAGGCACACGCAACCCAGACCTGCGGCCGCTCTCGCTCGCACCAGGTCCTGCTCTTGGCTGCCACCCCAGCCGTGCACGAACAGTACTCCGGGCAGGGTGGTGGCCGGCGATAACAGGGTTCCATTCACGCGATCGTCATCGACCGCCAGCGTCACTTTCTCAAGCCGCGTTTCCATAGTCTTCCAACAGGCTGTATTTGGTCATCGCGCCGAGTGTTTTGTCGACGCCGCGATAATGGACGTTGGCACCCGCCGGAAGATTTGGCATGCCGAAAAATTCCCACGACGAGGCGCGCACCACCGCGAGGCGGGAATCTTCCGCAAACGCCTCGAGCGCGGCCAGCTCAGCGGGACTCGCTCCCCCCACCCGCCATGACTGCTCCAGCACGCCCGAACGTTCGCGGCCTCGGCAATCCACTCCCTGGGCAATGTCATAGTTTCGACGCGCTGCAATCAAGCCAGGAAAATTTTTGACGGCGGCGCTGTCGTAGCGCCGCGCCTGATCGACAGCCAGTTTAATGTGGGGTTCCAGATCGAGGCCCAGCAGATCGTCAAACTGACCACGGACGACCACGAGATCCGAGCCACCATACACACTTTCGGCGTCATGATTCGGCGTCAGGCGCTGGCTGCCGTAGTAGCTGATCCACATGTCGGCCAGATACACCTGCCCGACGCTAAAAGTGAGTACGGGCTGAAGGTTCTCTTCAACTACAACGCCGTATTGGGCCAACTCCACCAGGTCCATCGCGGCAATAGCGGCATCCAGTTCATCGGTGTTGGTGATCACCGTCTGACCATTGCCGCCAATGCCCCGCGCCGGCTTGATCCGCGCACGCCCCCGAGCCAGCAGGCGCTTGCCGGCAGTGCGCAGATCCTCGGCGGAAAATGCCGAAAATCCTTTCAGGACCGCGCCGTCGAGATCGGCCGCCAGGGCCGGCGACCAACCCTGCGGCGCAAATGCCACAGGCCTGACCAGCGGATGCGTGATGGTCTTGGTCGCCACAAAAGGATATGGAACTATGCCGCCGAAAAGTTGTGCTTCCGAGGCTATACCGAGGGTCCGCGCCTGACCGCTGTCCAACGTCTGCGCTGGCAAAAAATAGACCGGCCCGTCGTATTCATACGCCGGATCGTATTCTCCGGCGTACTCATCGCCACGCAATGAAGCTATCCTTTGGGCGAGGGCGGTTCGGGTTACCATATCGTGTGAGCTCGGGTCCCGCAATGGACTATCGGAATAAACCACCACTTGGCCACGCGTTGTCTTCGCGGTCATGACGCCTGTCCTCTGGGTTGCTCGCTCTGCCATCAGCTTGCTCTACGCTCGGCTCGTTCCGGTTTCAGCAGACAATGACCCCGGCCCACAGCACAATGCCCGGCAAGGCAAAGCGCGGTGATGTCTGTGCCCTTCATTGAAGGAAGTAGCAATGGCAAAAAGATCGCGCGGTCCGAGCGGCCTCAGCCAGGCCATGCCCTGCCCCGCCAGCCCCGCCCCGCGAAGATGCCCTCTCTACCAACGACATTAAAGAGACAGGCCTTGGCGCGAAACGTTCCGAGTGGAACTAACGATCGCGCGGCTATCTAAGTAGTGGCTCCGCGGTGATGCCATTTTGCCGCAGCAACACATTTCGGATCCGACCATTGACAAAGCAACTAAGCGAGGAGTTGGCGTTATGAGTGTATTGGGATGGATTTTCTTTGGATTGATCGTCGGGATCGTCGGCAAATTTCTCATGCCGGGAAAAGACCCGGGTGGCTTCTTCGTCACCATCCTGATTGGCATCGTCGGCGCCGTCATTGGCGGCGGTCTCGGCCGGCTTTTTGGCATGTATGGAGAGGGCGAGCCGGCGGGCTTCGTGATGGCAGTGATAGGTGCAATCCTGCTGCTATGGATTTACCGGATGATCAAGAAGAGTTGACCGTCTCCCCAGCCCGAGAGCTCGTCGTCAGCGGGGCGACGGCATCGGGTATTTGGGGGCTGACGGTCGCATCCGCACCGCTCAGCGCAACCGCTTCAACGCCGGTGCCAGGCCCCGCGAAGACTGAGCATACCGCCGCCATGGGCGGTTGCCGACATCCAAACGCTGGTGGATATTACCCACGTTCCACTGCGCCGAGCTTTGAATTTTGGTCACCTCGTCCCAATCGATCGGGACGGACACACCGAGC
Organism: Porticoccaceae bacterium; assembly: GCA_051306415.1. Classification (GTDB taxonomy): domain Bacteria; phylum Pseudomonadota; class Gammaproteobacteria; order Pseudomonadales; family Porticoccaceae; genus CBDDRG01. The sequence goes on along the minus strand of JBPPNE010000283.1, from coordinate 7,034 downwards.
CCGGGTCGCGCCCGCACCGACCATGCGCAGACAGTGGTCGCGCCGAAGCCATTGCGCAGATAGTCGATGAAGATCTTGCCCACCCGGTTGCGAGGCCCCCTTTTGGCCACAAATCGTGTGGGAAAAGTCGCGGCGAGGTGTTCAACGATGGCATGACAGAAGTTTTTCACCACGCCCCACCCGTAGTGTTTTGCCAGCGGAACCACTATATGCAGGCCCTTGCCACCGCTGGTTTTGACGAACGGCACTTGCCCGAGCTCCTCGAGAAAGGCTTTCAGGATCAGCGCGGCTTCCTGGATCGTTTGCCATTGGATACCTTCGCCCGGATCGAGATCGAAAGTCATGCGGTCGGGCTTGGCGATGGACGCGCTGGTGGCATTCCAGGTGTGAAATTCAATGACATTCATCTGAGCCGCCGACAGCAGGCCATGGGGTTGCGCGATCTCCAAAAGCCGCGGGTGCTCCGGATCCAGTTTCGGGGGAAGTTGTATCACCCCCGCCATACGCCCGGCTTCCAGATGCTTTTGAAAGAATAGATCGCCAGTCACGCCATCCGGCGCCCGCGCCAGTGACACCGGGCGCCCACGCAGGTGCGGCATCATCAGTGGCGCGACCATGGCGTAGAAGCGCAGCAGTTCTATTTTGGTCACCCCACTGCTCGCATCGACCTCGCGCTCGGGGTGGGTGATCTTCAGTGTCGCCGGCAACGCCGCAGGCTTACTTGATGGCGGATCCACTGCCTGTTCTCGGATGATATCCGTTGCCGGTTTATCTTTCCGCAGCGCCTGGAACACCGCATGGCGAATCCTGCCGTTGCGGGTCCAGGATCCGAACGAGACTTCTGCCAGCAATTTGGGGGTTACCCAGTGCGCGTCGCGCTCACTAATGCGCTCACTGAATGGGCTGCGATCGCGACGGAGAGGAGCGAGCGTCTTTTTTAGTCCGAGCAGCGATTTGTCGTCGAAGCCGGTGCCGACCTTGCCCACGTAACGCAGCTGACCTTCGCGCTCATGGACGCCAAGCACTAAGGCCCCGATGCCGCTACGACTGCCCTTCGGGTCGGTATAGCCACCGATAACAAACTCCTGGCGCTTGCTGCATTTCAATTTGATCCAGTCGGTGGATCGGCGATCCCGGTACGGCGAATCCTTGCGCTTGCCAATCACCCCTTCCAGGCCGAGACGACACGCCGATGCGACGACATCGCCAGCCTTTGCCGCGAACGCTTCGCTAAATCGCAAAGCCGGGGGTAATGGTCGGTCGAACAGCGATTGCAGTAGCGACCTGCGCGCATGAAAAGACACGTCGCGTAGATCAAATCCTCCATGAAAGGGCAGGTCAAACAGAAAATAGATAACGTTCCCCGTGGCATCGCTGTCGAAAGCCGTCTGCAAGGCCTGGAAATCCGGAATGCCCTGGCCATCAGCCACCACGATCTCGCCGTCGTACCAGCCCGAGGGCAATTCCGCCTCACGCAGTGCCTGCGCCAGTGCCGGCAGGCGCGAAGTCCAGTCGTTGCCGTTGCGCGTTATCAGCCTGATATCACGCCCGCTGATGCGTGCGAGCATTCGATAGCCGTCGTACTTGATCTCGAATAGCCAATCCCCGGGCTCGGACGGTACCCGATCGACGAGGGTTGCCAGTTGTGGCTTGAGCTGCAATGGCATTTTCTTACTGACCGCACCTGGGAGTATCGCGCTCGGCACTGCGGCACGCCCGCGTGCGGCTGTAGCGGCTTTGGCTGTAGCGGGCGGGACGGCGCGCCGCGATGGCGCCGTGGTCAGCGACCTCGATCCGGATGGCGGTGCAAGTTCCGAAGCGTCATCTTGTGCCACACTATCGGGCAGCGCCTCGGTCACGCAAAACTCGGTTTGGGACCGTGCATATTGATCCCTGTCCTTCACCAGAAGCCAGGGCCGCTGGTTGCTGCTGGTTTTTTTGTTGCCGGTGTCTTTCAGACGTATCAGCGCCCATTGCCCGCGAAGCTTGTGGCCGTCGAGCGCAAATTTAAGATGCCCTGAGTGATATCCCCGCATCGGATCATCTACCGGCTGCCAGGTTCCGCGGTCCCAGATGATGACCTTACCGGCGCCATACTGTCCTGCTGGAATCTCACCTTCGAAATGGTTGTACGCGACAGGATGATCCTCCACCTGAATGGCCAGCCGCTTGACGGCAGGATCGCAGCTCGGGCCCTTGGGCACCGCCCAGCTTTTCATGGTGCCACCGATTTCGAGCCGAAAGTCATAATGCAATCTCGACGCCCAATGCTTCTGCACGACAAACGACAGCCCCGACGAGCCACCGCCGCCGTCGGATGGCTCGGTGGTTTTACTGAAATCACGCTTGGCCTTGTACGCCTCTAGAGGGTCCCGGCGAGTCATCCGCGGGTCTCCTTGATTGAATGGTCGATCTGGCTCAGCGGCGCTTTGAGGCCGCCGCTTTGGTCGGCGACGACGAGCGGGACCTCGGTGAGGCGGCCTTGCTGGTCTTGCGCCCTTCGCTGCCGCGCCCGCGCCGTTCCAGGCTGCGCTTCAACAATTCGGTCAGATCGTGCACTGTCGCGCCGGCTGCCGCCGCGTCCGCGCTCTCGCCGCCTTCAACGGATTCGGTATGACCGGAGCGTATCTTGTCTTCCACTATCTTCAATATTTGCTCCCGGAATGAATCGGTAAACGCGCCGGGATTCCAGTCCGCAGCCATTTCATTGACCAATTGCTCAGCCATCTTCATTTCGCCGTCCTTGAGTCCGGCGGCCTTGACGCCCGCGGGAGGTAAATCGAGATCGTCCCAGCCGCGCACCTCACCGCCCCAGCGCAGCAGATCCAGCACCAGTGCAGGTCCGCACGGCATCAATACAGCGAGATGCTGCTTGGTTTGAATCACCACTTTGGCGACCCCGACCTTACCGGTTTTCAACAGTGCCTCCCGCAGCAACGCATACACCTTGGCACCGCGGTTGATGGGCGAAACGTAATACGGTCGCTCTAGATACATGAAGGGAATCGCGTCGGCGTCGACAAAGGCCTCTAACTCGATAGTCTGTGTGGTCCTGGGATAAGCCGCCTCGATCTCCTCCGCTGACAACACGACGTATTGCCCCTTTTCGTACTCGATGCCCTTGACGATGTCGCCCTTGCTCACCTCCTTGCCCGTCTTTTTGTTGACGCGTTTGTAGCCGACCGGGTCCATGCTTCTTTTGTCGAGCCAGTCGAAATTGAGGCTGTCTTCGGCCGTGGCGGAATGCAGTGCAATCGGAATGTGTACCAGCCCGAAGGAAATTGCGCCCTTCCACAGTGCTCGTCTGCTCGCGTTTGCCATTGGCGATGAGTCCTGGAAAGGAAGTTATGACCAGTCTTGGAGCATACAGTTTTTTTTAATCTCGTTCCAATTACCGGAAAAATATTTATCGGCGGAGCACGGCTGCCGGTGACTCGGGAACTATGTCATCAAACCACTGTCAATGAACCGGCGTGCAATGATCGATAACAAATCAGCGCGCTGAAACCAATGGTGCATTTTTGCCACAAACCAAATCCGTATGAGGGAACATTTTTATGAAAATGGATAAAGCATTCAAAACCGGTGCTCTGGCATTGGTCCTGTCAATGACTGCCGGCGCCGTTCTGGCCAATGACATGGAGGCCTCCGATTTTGTTGAAGACGTTTCCCAGCAAAACTACGCTGAAATAGAAGCCGGCAAAATCATGGTGGAAAAAGGTCAATCGGCAGAGGTGAAATCCTTTGCTCGAAAAATGATAGAAGAACACACTCAGGCAAACGCAAAACTGGGTGCGCTCGCGGAAAAAAAAGATATTGAAATGGAGGACGAAGCCGGATTGATGGACGATGCCAAGGCTATGATGCTCAAACTTCGCGAAGACAAAAATGTTGACGCGGCCTATGTGGAGCAACAGGTCAAGGCCCACGAAGACGCGGTGAAGCTCTTTGAAAAAGCGTCGACAACTCTCGATGACGCCGATCTAAAGAGCTATGCCAAGGCGAGCCTGCCCACGCTGCGTGAGCACCTTGCCGAGGCCAAAAAACTCAGCGGCGAAGTTCAGTAACCCATGGCATCTGCGTGCTTAGACGCTAACTCTGTAGACCCGTGTAGGTAGTGTATTTATCCTTGATTAGCACAGCTCGCGACTGATTCAGCTCGCGATCAACAGAATGACAGGGGGTGAGGGATTTTTGGTGACGGCTGTTGCTGGTGAACAGCGTCAGTGACAGCCGGATGCGACTCCTGCCCCACGCCATCGACCGTGAACCCACGCCAACTCAGGAATATTTATGGCCACTTCCAGAAAAACCGACGCTATAGTTTTGCTCAAGCAAGATCACCGGAAAGTCGAGGATTTATTCGCAAGCTTCGAAACAGCTCGCGGTACAGACCGCAAAAGGAAGATAGCGGCGGAAATCTGCAAGGAGCTGACGATTCATACCGATATCGAGGAACGCATTTTTTATCCCGCCTGTAAAGGTGGCGTCGAAGGTGATCTGCTCGACGAATCGCAAGTCGAGCATGACAGCGCTAAAGTTCTGATCGGAGAGATATTGGCCGGGGAGCCGGGCGATGATTTCTACGATGCAAAGGTGACTGTTCTTTCGGAGATGATCAAACATCACGTCAAGGAAGAGGAGCGACCCGGTGACGGCCTGTTCGCTCAGGCCCGGAAGGCCGGAATCGATTTGTTGGATTTAGGCCAGCAGATAGTGGCGGAAAAGAAAACGCTGGCCGCGGCCTATTCGATGGATGCTCCACCCATCCCGGCGCCTCGCTCGTTCAAGAGTTCGACGCTACGGTAGGACAGCACCAGAAAACCCGCGCGGAGCCCTGCTCATATATTTCCATCTGTAGGAGCCTGAGGACTGGCGGTACCGCGGCCGGCGGGCGAGTGTTCGTCAGGGCATTGATCCGCTAGGTGGGAGGCCTCCGCAGAAAGAAACAATGCACGCATCAGATAATCGCGAAAGTTCTCGAGATAGTTCTATATCGCTAGGGCCCGTTCCATACACAGCAGCCAAGCGTCGCGTTCGCCAATGGCGAGGTGCGCGTGTGCCGTGGGAATGTGGATCGCGCCGTATTTTTCCGCGTAGAGCTTGGGTGTCCGCCGAGCCAACCGCACAGAAAGCGATGCAAATTGTCGGCGGCTTCCGATAGATCGGACGGAGGCATCGCGCGGATGGTAGTGGCTTCGGGAAGGGTGTCCATCAGCCGGTAAAAATCGGCGACCAGATGGTAAATGCCGCAGACGCCGCCCGCTGCCTGAAAGGACGTATCCGCCATACCATAGACCGGGGCGGGGGGCGAGGCCATGCTGGTGGGTGAATCGTTCATGGTGCCGTTCCTCCAAAACCCGCTTCAACAGACTTGCTTAAACAAACGCGCCTCGCCCGACTCAGGGGCGCCGGAGCGGGGAATCATAGCTGCTGCTTCGTCGACTGGCCTGATCCAGCGCAAGTCATTGCCGACTAACAACAAGAGTCCGCACGTGCCGGACTGGTCATCAGTCGAATAGTGTTCGCACTTCGCGACCGCAATGGAAATCGAAGGCCGTACGCAGATCCCGCTCCAAAACACGGGAGGTGGACAGCGATGGCAAATTGTCGAGCGAGAAATAGCCCGCATCGGTGACCTCCGGGCCCGGCGCGGGGCTTTCGTCTCCAGTCTGTTCACAGAGGAAGAACAGCTTGTAAAAATCCCTGACATCGGGATCGTAATCGTGGCGGGACTTGTGGCGCAGGCTGTACAGGCGCGTGGCCGTGGTGCGGATGCCGGCCTCCTCCCAGATTTCCTTGGCGACATTTTCGGCCGCGGAGTGGCCGACATCGGCGAACCCGCCCGGCAGTGTCCACCGGCCATCGCTTTTTTCGCGCACCAGCAGAATCCGGTCGCCATCGAAAACCGCGCCGCGCACCTCAACTTTGGGCGTGGCATAACCGCTGGTCGCTTCGCCGACCAGGTTCTGGATTTGCTCAATGGCGACATCGCCGAGACTGGCGAACATCGCCTCGGCGATGTCGGCGACTTCGCGATAGCGCTCGCGGTCGAATTCGTCGGCGCCGTAATGAAGCCCCGTCGTTGCGATGCCGTGCAGACGTTTGGCCCAGGCCAGCCAGTGTGTTTCCATGCGGTTTTACCCTTGTTGGCTATCTGCCGCCATTGCGCCCTGGGCGAACAGGGTGGCGTTGCCGCCGGCAGCGGTGGTGTCCAGGCTGATCACCTGTTCGGTGGCAAAGCGCGTCAGGTAGTGGGGGCCGCCGGCTTTCGGCCCGGTACCCGACAGGCCCTGACCGCCGAAGGGTTGGGTGCCCACCACCGCGCCCACCATGTTGCGATTGACATAGATATTGCCGACCTGGGCCCGCGCGGCGATACGCGCGATCGTCGAATCGATGCGCGAGTGGATGCCGAGGGTGAGGCCGTAACCGGTGGCGTTGATGTCATCCACCAGCGCATCCAAGCGGTTGGCGCGGTAGCGGACAACGTGCAGATAGGGACCGAAGACCTCCCCTTTCAATTGGCCGATGTTGTCGAGCGCAAAGATTGCCGGGGCGACAAAGCAGCCGTGTTCGGTTTCGCTGGTGAGCGCCGCAGCGGCGATCAGCCGGCCCTCGGCCGTCAGACGCTGCCGGTGCTCGATCAAGGCAGCCCGCGCGCTGTCGTCGATCACCGGCCCGACATCGGTGTCGAGAAACGCCGGGTCGCCGACAGTCAATTCCGCCAGCGCGCCGGTGATCATTGTCAGCATGCGCTCGGCAATGTCGTCCTGCAGGCACAGCACCCGCAGCGACGAGCAGCGCTGACCGGTGCTGCCAAAGGCCGACGTCAGCACGTCCCGCGCGACCTGCTCGGGCAGCGCGGTGGAATCCACGATCATCGCGTTCTGGCCGCCGGTCTCGGCAATCAGCGGGATGATCGGCCCCGCGCGGGCGGCGAGCTGGCGGTGCAGCAGGCGCGCCACCTCGGTGGAGCCGGTGAAGGCCACGCCCCGCACCCGTTGATCCGGGATCAGCAGTCCGCCGAGCGC
>JBPPNE010000282.1:0-3618 GCA_051306415.1 Porticoccaceae bacterium | reverse complement strand
CCACCGCACCAGTTGATCGAGGTGACAACGCTGCTGAACGCGCCCTACGTGAACTCCTTTGGCTCCACCGAGACCGGATTACCACCCGCCACCGGCGCGCTGATTCCCATTGGTGAGCGTCCACACAGTCTCGCCAAGCGCATCTCCGGGCTGTGCCAGGTCAAGCTCGTCGACGCCGACGACAACGAGGTGGCCGTGGGCGAGCCCGGTGAAATGGCCGTGCGCGGACCGACGCTGTTCAGCGGCTACTGGCGCGCCGAGGCAGTCAACCGCACGGAATTCCGCAACGGCTGGTTTCACATGGGCGATCTGTTCATTCGCCACGCCGACGGCAGCGTCGATTTTGTCGACCGCTCCAAGTACATGATCAAATCCGGCGGCGAGAATATCTACCCGGCCGAAATTGAGCGCGTGCTGCTCGCCAACAAGTCGGTCACCGAAGCCGCGGTGATCCGCAAACTCGATGAGCGCTGGGGCGAAATTCCCGTCGCCTATGTGGCGCGCAGCGACACCGCGTTGACGGTCGAGGAGTTGCTGGAGGACTGCCGGCGCCAACTGGCCGGCTACAAGCGTCCGAAGGAAATTCACTTCATTGCCTTCGACGACTTTCCCCGCAGCACCGCCGGCAAGGTGCAGCGGCACAAAATGGAAGAGTGGCTGAAAACCTAGCGGGTATCGTCAAGGATGGCCTGAATAACCCAATTCGGCCCATGGTTCGACGGGCTCACCACGAACGGAATCCGTAGGCTACCGTCGGCCCTGAGTTCAGCTTGTCCTGAGCCTGACGAAGGACCGAAGGACTTTTTCAGCGCACCCTCACTTCCATTAACGCAGTGCCTTCAAACATCACAACGCCAACACGGAACCCCTCATGTATCTGACCCAGTCCCTGCGCCGCAGCGCCGCGCGACGCCCCGCCGATATCGCACTGATCTGTGGCAAGCGCCAGTACGCCTGGCGTGAATTCGAGGAGCGCAGCGCCCGCCTCGCCGCCGGCCTGGTGCACCACGGCCTCGCGCGCGGTGACCGCGTCGCCTTTCTCGGCCACAACAGCGAGCACTATTTCGAGTTCAGCTTCGCCGTGCCCTGGGCCGGCGGCATCATCGTACCGCTCAACAACCGCCTATCCGCCACCGAGCTGACCTACATATTGCAGGACTCCGGAGCCCGGATCCTGATCGTCGACGACAGCTTTGCCGAGGTCGCGATGAGCCTGCGCGCGGCGGTGCCGGAGCTGCGCGATGTCATTTGCTTTCGTCCCGGTGACGCCGCGAACGATTACGAAGAATTAATTGCCAGTCACTCGCCTCTCCCCGACCAACTACGCGGCTACGAGGATGTCGCCGGGATTCTGTACACCAGCGGCACCACCGGCAAACCCAAGGGTGCGGCGCTGAGCCACCGCAACCTGATTTGCAACGCCATGGGCGGTCTCGCCAATTACGGTTTCAACGAGCACACGCGGTATCTGCACGCGACACCGCTGTTTCACGCCGCCGGCGCCTCCCGCGTCTACACCATGGTCACCGCCGGCACCACCAATGTGATCCTACCGAAGTTCGAGGTGCCGGAACTGCTCAAAACCATCGCCACACACCGAGTTAGCCATATGCTGCTGGTACCGACCATGATCAACCGCCTCGCCCACTATCCGGACCTGCGGGACCACGATCTGTCGAGCCTCAAGGTCATCAGCTACGGCGCCTCCCCGATGCCCCGCGCCGTGCTGGAGGCAGCGATCACCAATCTGCCCGGCGTCAGCTTCAACCAGGCCTATGGCATGACCGAGCTATCGCCAGCGGCGACCTTTCTGGAACCCCGCTACCACGTCCTCGACGGCCCCGACGCCGGGCGCCTGGCCTCCTGCGGCCGACCGGTATTCTTCGCCGACGTGCGCATCGTCAACGAACAGGATCAGCCCCTGCCCGATGGCGAGATTGGCGAGATCGTCGTCCGCGGCCCCATGGTGATGCAGGGCTATTGGAACAACCCAGAGGCCACCGCCGAAGCCGTGTGTGATGGCTGGATGCACACGGGCGATGCCGGTTATCGCGACGACGACGGCTTCTTTTACATCGTCGATCGCATCAAGGATCTGGTCATCACCGGCGGCGAGAACGTGTCGTCGGTGGAAGTGGAAAACTGCATCCACCAGCTGCCGCAGGTGGATGAGTGCGCGGTGTTCGGCATCCCCCATGACGACTGGGTGGAAACGGTGCACGCGGTGGTGGTGCTGAAGGCGGGGCAACAGCTTACCGGGGCGGAGGTCATCGCCCATTGCAAGGCCACCTTGACCTCCTACAAATGCCCGCGCAGCGTGGATATCCGCGCCGAACCCCTGCCTATTTCTGGCACCGGTAAAATCATGAAGAACGAACTGCGCAAACCCCACTGGGCTGGTCGCTCACGGCGAGTATAAATCCGCCCAGGCCGAGACTGTCCATTGCATCCTGGACAAGTGTAGGGTCGCTATCAAACGAAAAAGGCCCGCATATCGCGGGCCTTTTTCGTTTATCCAACTCGCTCGCTAAAAAGTATGGCGGAGTCCAGCGGATACCCCCCAAACCGCATCATCGCCGCTGGTGGCGCCGTTAAGGCTGAAATTCACCAGGCTGGTAGCGGAGAAGCGGTGGTCGACATCGACAATCGCGCGAGCCCAATTCTGCTTGTAGGATTCGCCCGGCAGATTGAAGCTGAACAGACCAACGACTTGACCCTTGACCCCCTCAACCGAGTCATCGGTTCGGTGCACGCCCTCGAAGGTCAAAATCAGGTCAGCGGCTGTGGAGATCGTCCGTTTGCCAGCGACACCCACGCGCAGGTCCTGGGTTTTCCAGGTGGTTTCATCATAGCTCGCCGGGAAAGCACCACCAGTTTCGGTGTAGCCATCCAGCCGGGTCTCCATCCAGGTGTACGCTGCGTAGGGCGACAGCTTGAAGCTGGCCAGTTCGGCAACTTGCTTCCAGTCCAGCCGCGCGCGCGCCGCGATGGAGCGTGCATCGGGATCCGCCTTGGAGCCAGCAACGGTCGCACCGTTCTGGTAGTGGCGATTGAGCTGGGTGTCAAAGCGACCGTAATAGCCGAGCAGACTGGCTTCCATGCCATTGGCGAAGGCGTGATCGACTTCAGAGAGGAGGTACTGGCCGTTGTAGTGTGCGCCACCGTCGTTGCCCCAATCCTGCTGTGCCCAGGCCTGGCCGATGCCGACCCCGATGCGAGTGGATGCGATGTCCTTGCACAGCCCGAATTCCGCCAGTTCCATCCTGCCATCGGATCTGTTTTGGCCAGCGACATCGGTGGTCGCCCAGGCGCAATTGCCGCCCGCGCTGCGAGCGAGCCCGGAGTCCAGCAGGGAGCGGTGATGAGCGCCAAACAACGCCAGATTCGGCAAGCTGATACCAACGCGAACTGCGGAACTGCCGGCCTCCACCAGAGAGCCATTAAAGGCGGCGAGGTCAAGGATAATCCCACTGCCGTTGCCCGGTGCAGGTGCAGGTGCAGGTGCAGGTGCAGGTGCAGGTGCAGGTGCAGGTGCAGGTGCAGGTGCAGGTGCAGGTGCAGGTGCAGGTGCAGGTGCAGGTGCAGGTGCAGGTGCAGGTGCAGGTGCAGGTGCATCGG
>JBPPNE010000281.1:0-11984 GCA_051306415.1 Porticoccaceae bacterium | reverse complement strand
ACGCTGGTGAATCGCCTGCTGGGCGAAGATAGGGTGGTGGTGTATGACGAACCCGGCACCACGCGCGACAGCATCCACATCAATTATGAGCGCGATGGCAAGAGTTATACGTTGATCGACACGGCGGGCATACGCCGACGCAAAAACGTCAGCCTGACGGTGGAGAAATTTTCCATCGTGAAAACCCTGCAAGCCATCGATGACGCCAATGTCGTTATCCTGCTGATCGATGCGCATGAGGGTGTGGTGGATCAGGATCTGCATCTGATGGGGCACGTCATTGCGGCCGGTCGCGCGCTGGTGGTGGCGGTCAACAAATGGGACGGACTGGCGCCGGACGACCGCGAGCAGGTCAAACGCGATCTGGAGCGCCGTCTGCGCTTTGTCAGCTTTGCCGATCTGCATTTCATTTCCGCAAAGCACGGTACTGGCGTTGGGCTTCTGTATCAGTCGGTGCAGCGAGCCTACGCGGCGGCCAACGATAAACTCAGCACCAACAAGCTGACGCGGATTCTGCAGGAAGCGGTAATGGAACATCCGCCGCCCTTGATCCGTGGTCGGCGCATCAAGCTGCGTTATGCCCATGCCGGCGGCCGCAATCCTCCGGTGATTGTGATTCACGGCAATCAGACCGAGGACGTGCCGGCTCACTATGTCCGCTACCTGGAGAAGACCTTTCGCCGCGCCCTCAGCCTGCAGGGCACGCCGATCAAGTTCGAGTTCAAATCGGGTGAAAACCCCTATGCGGGAATCAAGAATCAACTGACCTCGCGACAGATTGCCCATCGCCGGCGGTTGTTTCGGCACGTCAAAAAGGATTGAGTCCTTATCGTTGAGCGGAGGGCTGGGCAGTCGTCTGCCATGGCGTCAGTCCAGCACCCAACTATTCGCATAATGTATATTATGTTAAATATAGTAATTGTTTTGGATACGTGTTGCCAATTGATCTCATGACCTTCACACGACTCTGACGCAGACGAAGCTTTGCCACTTTACAAAACGTTATCGCCTGTCTCGCCAGCCAAAACGCCAGGTTCAAATGTTAGACTGCGGCGAGATTCCAATTTAGGCCCGAAACCGCATGAAACGATTGTCTGCCGCACTTACCTTCATTGTCATTTCCATCCACACCTGGGCGGCAGTTGAAGCCCTGGTGCCGTCTGCAAGCGAGTCTCGAATCATGGTGGATGTGCTAGACAAGCTGGGAACGGATCACTATCGCAAGATGCGTCTTGATGACCAGTTATCCAGCGAGCTGCTGGATAACTACCTCGATAGCCTCGACTCCACCAAGAGTTTCTTCACTGCGGTGGATATCGCTGAGTTCAAACGCTGGCAATACGATCTCGACGACAGCCTGAAAGCTGGCGATTTAACCGCGGGTTTTACCATCTTTAACCGTTTTAGGCTGCGGTTTACGACCCGGATGCAAGCCACTATTGATCTGCTGAAAAGCGATTATGAATTTGATTTTGCTAAGAATGAGACACTGTCAATAGATCCAAAGGCACGCAGCTGGATGGCTACCACTGAGGAAGCCGACGACTACTGGCGCAAGCGGATCAAGGACAGCATGCTGCAGCTGATACTGGCCAACAAGGAACCAAAAGCCGCGCGGGAGTTGCTTATCAAGCGCTACCAGAGCCAGATCGATCAGATAAATCAGCAGGATCAGGAAGATGTATTTCAGGCCTATGTGAATGCGCTGACCGGGCTCTACGACCCGCATACCGACTATCTTTCCGCCCGTTCGCTGGATAATTTCAATATCAGTATGTCTCTGTCCCTGGAGGGGATTGGCGCAGTGTTGCAGAAGGAAGACGAATACACCCAGGTCGTCAGCGTGGTGGCCGGCGGTCCCGCAAACAAGCAGGGAACACTAGGGCCCGGTGACAAGATCATCGGTGTCGGTCAAGGTACTGAGGGCCCGATAGAAGATGTTGTCGGCTGGCGTCTTGACGACGTTGTGGCGCTTGTTCGTGGTAAAAAAGGCACCACGGTGCGGCTGCAAGTGATTCCTGACAAAGCCGAAACGCCCGATAAGACAGTCCACATTGAGATTGTCCGTGACAAGGTGAAGTTGGAGGAACAGGCGGCAAAAAGCAAAATTATCGAGGTTCCATCGGGAACAACCAAGATCAAGCTCGGCGTTATCGAAGTGCCCGCGTTTTATATGGATTTTGAGGCTTACCGAAACCGTGATCCGGATTTCAAAAGTACCACCCGCGACGTCCAGAAGCTGCTGGAGGAGCTGCGGCAGGCCAATGTCCAGGGAATTGTGCTTGATCTACGCAATAACGGTGGCGGCTCCCTCTACGAAGCGGTCGGTCTCACCGACCTTTTCATCGATCCGGGTCCCGTTGTCCAAATTCGCCATTCCGATCAAAAAATTACCAAGGAGATCGCCCGCCGCCAGGCCTTTTATCGCGGGCCTCTGGTTGTCTTGATCAATCGGTTGAGTGCGTCGGCCTCGGAAATTTTTGCCGGCGCCATCCAGGATTACCGGCGCGGCCTGCTGGTTGGCACTCAGAGCTTTGGCAAAGGCACGGTGCAGGTAATGGCGCCGTTGGCGGAGGGTCAGCTGAAACTCACTGAGTCCAAATTTTATCGAGTGTCGGGTGACAGCACTCAAAACCGGGGTGTGATTCCCGACTTGGCGTTCCCCTCCATCTATAGCTCCGAGGAGATTGGCGAAAGCCAGGAAAAGCACGCACTCCCCTGGGACAGCATCAAAGGCCTTCGCCACCCGGTCTACGGTGATTTTTCGCCGCTGATTGAACACCTGAAAACCGCTCATCTACAGCGCGCGGCGAATGATCCCGACTGGCGCTTCATGCTCGACGAGATCGATTTGGTCAATAAAAAGCGCGAACTGAAGGTATTGCCGCTCAACAAAAAAGAGCGGGAGGCACTTCAGCAGGATCAGGAACAGGCGCTGTTTAATATCGAAAACCAGCGCCTCAAGGCAAAACAATTGCCGGCATGGGAGTCTATTCAGGCATGGCGTGACGACGAAACCAAAAAGCAGGACGAGAGAAAGGCGAATCCACAGGCCTCTCCTCCCCCCGACCCGCAACTGCAAGAGGCTGGCTATGTGCTGGCGGATTACATCGGCTTGCTCGCCCGGATGCCGCAAGTTGCGAATCAATAGCTCTGGCTGCACAAATGAAGATAGTATCATTTAACATCAACGGGCTACGGGCTCGCGGTCACCAGTTACGCGCGGTAATTGATCGCCACTCCCCCGATGTCATCGGTCTTCAGGAAACCAAGGTGCTAGACGCGCAATTCCCTATCGAGGATATTCGCGGGCTGGGTTACAACGCTGTCTACCACGGCCAGAAAGGGCACTATGGTGTTGCCCTACTCCACCGTACGCCTCCGCAGGAGAGTCTGTGCGGATTTCCGGATGATGGGGAGGACTCACAACGCCGCCTGGTGCGCGGTTCCTACCGGTTTGGGAAACGCACAGTGCATGTCTACAACGGCTATTTTCCCCAAGGCGAGAGCCGCGATCACCCGCTCAAGTTTCCTGCAAAACAGGCGTTTTACCACAACCTACTTAGTCATCTGCACCAATACCATGATCCCGGTGAAGATGTCATTGTAGTCGGCGACATGAATATCGCTCCCGAAGACATCGACATCGGTATTGGCGAGGACAATCGCAAGCGTTGGTTGCGGACTGGAAAATGCTGCTTTTTGCCGGAGGAAAGACAATGGCTTGACAGCTTGACGGCGTGGGGTTTGACCGACTGCTTCCGCAGCCTGAATCAACAGACGAAGGACGCCTATAGCTGGTTTGATTACCGGAGCCGTGGCTTTGAGCAGATACCGCCACGGGGATTGCGTATTGATCTGATTCTAGCGACCTCGTCGCTTATGGAAAACTGTACTGACACCGGCATCGATTTGTTTATCCGGGGCATGGAAATGCCTTCCGACCATTGTCCAATTTGGGCTGAATTCAAATTTTAGTGCTGGGGTTGTCAACCAGTTGGCCTGTCATCCGCTATAGGCAGGTACAACACCAAACTTCGAAGGCGTTGCTATGCAAAAGGTACTGTCTACCCTGCTGGTTGGCCTCCTCCTGATCGGCGTTGTGCTGCCTGCGGCAGCGGATCGGGACAAACACCACCGCTCCCAGTTCACCCACCGCGAGCACTACAGAGTCGATCGGAACTACTATCCTGAGCGACATGGTCGCCACCATTCTTACTATCGCGAAGATCGCCACTACCGTGTTGACCACCATTATTATCATGAGGATCAACATCACTACCGGCCTCATTACCATGAACGCGTGGTGGTTTACCGGGAGCCAGCCGATGATTATTACAAATGGATTGGCGGCGCGATCTTGCTCGGCGAAGTACTGCATCACCGGTCAGACTGATTATAGAAATTTGCCGTGAGGGATCTATCCGGGCTGGATTATGAACGGGATTCCGCAACAGCTGATGAATGAATCCTGGTCGGGGGAGCAAATCATCGCCGAGGTGATGTCTCTCGAGGACTTCCTGATATCCGTTGAGCGGCGTGCATTTTTGATGGCCCGAAGTGCGGTGGGCAATCGCGAAGATGCCTTGGACATTGTCCAGGAAGCAATGTCCGAATTGGTCATTCGCTACCCTGATCGCCAGTGCGGTGAATGGCGCCTGCTATTTTTCCGGGTACTGAACAGCAAAATTCACGACACCTTCCGTCGTCGTAGCCTCCACCGCAGATTCTTCGGTCTCCTCGCGAAGGGTAGCGAAGATCGCGATGACCGTGATGAAGACGCGAGACTTGCTCAGATCCCCGGGCTTGACTCAGACGACCCCGCCGTCCGGGTTGAGCAGCATATCAGCATGGTGGCGCTGGAAAACGCGTTGTCCGGCTTGCCAAGGCGACAGCGTGAGGCCTTTTTACTGCGCTGCTGGGAGGGACTGTCGACGGCGGAGGCAGCCGCTGCCATGAACTGCAGCGAGGGTAGCGTAAAGACGCATTACTCGCGGGCACTGTCATCGTTGAAGACACAGCTTGAGGATTTCCGTCCATGAAAGACATTTTTGAGGACGCTCTGCGCAAGGATTTACACCATGCCGAACAGCAGCTTGACGCTCACACCCGCTTCCGACTGGCGACTGCGCGGGCTCAGGCGATGGCCGCTACCCCGCGCCGCTGGTCTTTCTCCAATGTCGCGGTGCCGGCGTTTGGCATTACCTTGGCCTCGCTTGCGCTTCTACTGCTAACACCTTCGTCGACAACGAATTTGGTTCCTGGCAATGATTCCGACCTGCGACCCTCCAATTTGGAGCTGTATCAGGATCTGGATTTTTACTACTGGCTCGCCGAGCGAGAAGTGGATGGCAAGAGTTGAACTCGATGCGTCTACTCAAGAGCGGTTCTGGCTTTGTGCCCTCAACGCGCCGGCTCGCGATTGCGGTGTTGGTCTGGGGGGTAGCCGCCAATGTGCTAGCCGCGCAGGAGCTACCATCGAGTGATTACGGCAATCAGCGATCTGAGAGCCGCTACTCCAGACGCGACCAAGGTCTAGTAGGAACCGGTTTTCTACCCATCAGCCAGGAGGACGCGGGCGGCGATACTGGCGGCCGTCGAGAGCGCTGGAAACGGCTGTCTCCCGAGGAGCGAGAGCGTGTCAAACAGGGGCGGGAGCGCTTCAAATCGCTCCCGCCCGAAGACAGGGAGCGGGTGAAAAATGCGGTGAAACGCTTTCGGGAACTGCCGCCGGAAGAGCGCGAACAACTAAAGAAAAAGTGGCGTGAAAGCGCTGGCGAAAAGCGACGGCGGGAATCTTCCTACTGATGTCCGTAGAGAAAAGCGATGTCGGACAAAAAAGCCGGCTTGAAACCAGCCGGCTTTCTGCTGCTTCGAGCTTCTAGCTGCGGGTTATAAAGCTTTTTCAAGCTCGGGCAGCGCAACGAACAAATCCGCTACCAAGCCATAATCCGCCACCTGAAAAATCGGGGCGTCCGCATCCTTATTGATCGCCACGATCACTTTTGAATCCTTCATGCCGGCAAGATGCTGAATGGCGCCGGAGATACCGACGGCGATATAGAGATCGGGCGCGACTACTTTGCCGGTCTGGCCCACCTGCATCTCATTGGGTACAAAACCGGCGTCAACGGCGGCCCGCGAAGCACCAACGGCAGCACCCAGCTTGTCGGCAATGCGGTTGAGCATCTCGAAGTTGTCGCCGTTCTGCATTCCCCGGCCACCGGAAATAACGATCTTCGCGGCGGTCAATTCGGGGCGATCGGATTTGGCGACTTCCTCGCCCTTGAACTCTGAAATGCCGAGATCATGGCTGCTCGCGATCGACTCGATGCTCGCCGAGCCACCCTCAGCGGGTGCGGGATCGAAGGCGGTTGCCCGCACGGTGACCACTTTTACCCGGTCGCTGCTTTGCACCGTGGCGATGATATTGCCCGCATAGATCGGTCGCTTGAAGGTGTCCGGGCTGTCAACGCCGGAGATTTCCGAGATCGCTTGCACATCCAGCAGCGCCGCTACCCGGGGAATGATGTTTTTGCCGTTGGCGGTAGCCGCGGCGAGAACATGGCTATAGTTGGCTGCCAGCTCGACCACCAGCGGCGCGATGTTCTCGGGTAGCTGGTGCCCATAGGCGGGGTTATCCGCCATCAAGACCTTGCGCACGCCGGAAACCTTCGCGGCCACGGCGCCGACGTCAGTGCAACCTGTGCCGGCAACCAGGATGTCGATGTCGCCGCCAATGGCTTGAGCGGCGGCAACGGCGTTCAGGGTAGCCCCTTTGAGCGCGCTATTATCGTGCTCGGCAATAACCAGAATGCTCATGAGATCACCTTCGCCTCGTTCTTGAGTTTATTGACCAGTTCGGCGACATCGGCCACTTTGATTCCCGCCTTGCGCTCGGGTGGCGGCTCCGCCTTCAGTAGTTTGACACGCGGTGTAACATCGACGCCGAGCTCCTCGGGAGTCACCGTGTCCAGTGTCTTTTTCTTCGCCTTCATGATGTTGGGCAAGGAGGCGTAACGCGGCTCGTTGAGACGCAAGTCCGCAGTAATGACGGCAGGCAGTTTCAGCGCCACCGTTTGCAGGCCGGTATCGACTTCCCGAATCACGTTGACGATCCCATTTTCAATGGTGATTTTCGACGCAAAGGTGGCTTGGGGAAGGCCCGCGAGTGCGGCGAGCATCTGGCCAGTCTGGTTGTTATCGCCATCGATCGCCTGCTTGCCGAGCAACACGATATCGGGCTTCTCTTTGTCGCAGATTGCTTTGAGGCACTTGGCGACCGCCAACGGCTCAAGCTCCAGACCATCGTGTTTGACCAAAATGCCGCGGTCCGCACCTAGCGCCAGCGCTGTGCGAATCTGTTCCTGAGCACTCTGTGGCCCGATGGAAACCGCGATGATTTCGGTGGCTATGCCTTTTTCCTTGAGCCGCACGGCCTCTTCGACGGCGATTTCACAAAACGGGTTGATGGCCATTTTGACATTGGTGAGGTCGGGGCCGGTGCGGTCGGATTTCGACCGCACCTTGACGTTGTAGTCGGCAACACGCTTTATAGCAACCAGTATCTTCATGGAGTACCTTCGTCAAATAATTGAAAAATAAAATAAAACGAGGGTGTCTTGCGGCTTGGGCGAGGGCCCTGTTTTCGCGACGGGCTATGATGCCGGTGTCAGTTCGATAAATCAACAAATCCGGGCCAAAACCCGCAGACCACCCTTGTGCGGATTGTGGCTGGCGGGTTCTAGCAAGGGTGTGCGGCGTGACTTCGCCAATGTCCGCGGGATAAAATCGCGCCCTCATGTAAAAGCTGGAGAAAGGCGAGTGGAACGAGAGCACATGGAATACGACGTTGTTATCGTTGGCGCTGGTCCCGCGGGGCTAGCGGCTGCTTGTCGCCTACGCCAGCTCAATGCGGATTTAAGCGTCTGCGTGGTCGAAAAGGGATCGGAAGTGGGCGCCCATATTCTGTCCGGGGCTGTATTCGAGCCCACCGCGCTGGATGAATTGTTCGCCGATTGGCGCGAACGCGGCGCGCCGCTGCATACACCGGTCAACGGTGATGATATCTATGTGTTCACCAGTGCGCTCAAGGGTATCAAGGTGCCGTCACTGTTCGTGCCAAAAACCATGCACAACGACGGTAACTACATCATTAGTCTGGGTAATCTGTGCCGCTGGCTGGCCGAACAGGCTGAAGCGCTGGGCGTGGAAATTTTTCCTGGATTCGCGGCCGCCGAGGTGCTCTACACCGATAACGGCTGTGTCAAGGGCATTGCTACCGGCGATATGGGCGTAGGTGTCGATGGTGAGCACAAGGACTCTTACATGCCTGGCATGGAGCTGCATGCCAAGTACACCCTGTTCGCCGAGGGTTGCCGTGGGCATCTGGGCAAGCAGTTGATTGCCCAGTACAGCCTCGATACGGGGCGAGATCCTCAGCATTACGGCATCGGTATTAAAGAGCTGTGGAAAGTTTCTCCCGAGAAACATAAACAAGGCTTGGTCATGCATACAGCGGGCTGGCCGCTCGATGAAAGCAAGTCGGCGGGTGGTGGCTTTCTCTATCACCTCGACGATAACCAGATTGCCATCGGCCTGATCGTGGATCTGTCCTATGATAATCCCCACTTGAGTCCATTTGACGAATTCCAGCGCTACAAACATCATCCGGTGATCAGCCAATACCTGGAGGGGGGTGAGCGCACCGCCTATGGCGCCCGGGCGATCGTCAAGGGTGGTCTGCAATCGCTGCCACGGATGACGTTTCCCGGCGGCCTGCTGCTTGGCGATGACGCCGGCACGCTCAATTTCGCCAAGATCAAGGGCTCCCACACGGCGATGAAATCGGGCATGGTGGCGGCGGAAGTCGTGGCCAAAGCCCTGGCCGATCAGCGCGCCGGTGACGAGCCCGTGGAATTCACTAGCGCCTACGAGAGCTCCTGGGCCTGGCGCGAATTACACACCCAGCGCAACTTTGGCCCGGCGCAACACAAATGGGGAAATATCGTCGGCTCCGCATTCGCCTTTATCGACATCAATATTTTCAACGGCAAGCTGCCCTTTACGCTGCGCGACCCCAAGCCCGACCACGCCCAATTGAAACCGGCGAAGGACTGCAAAGCGATTCATTATCCAAAGCCCGACGGCAAGTTGAGTTTCGATAAACTGTCTTCCGTATTCCTGTCGAACACCAACCATGAAGAGCACCAACCCTGCCACCTGACCTTGAAGGATGCCACTGTCCCGATCGGCTACAACCTGCCACTCTACGACGAACCCGCGCAGCGCTATTGTCCGGCGGGGGTTTACGAAGTGGTGGAAACGGCGGGTGAAAAAGTATTCCAGATCAACGCCCAGAATTGCGTTCACTGCAAGACGTGCGATATCAAGGATCCGACTCAAAACATCATCTGGGTAGCGCCGGAAGGTGGTGGCGGACCGAACTACCCGAATATGTAACGCGCTCTGGGCAGCGGTCGCCCGTTATCACGGGTGACCGGCAAGCGTCGAAAAAAAAGCGATCACGTCGTGTTCAAAGCCAGGCCAGTGGGCGTGGTTGCCCTCGGCCTGGCAAAACAGCGTTCGGCCTGCGGGAGCGCAACTGCGGTATTCAACACAGCCGTTGAAAGTTGAGGGCTCGGTGTCAGTGGAACAGCCATTGCACTTGGCCCACCAACGGGCGACGCCAGCGCCGTAATCCGGAAAATGTCCGTCACCGCGATTGTGCATGAGCATGACCGCGGTCGGACCCGGACATTGGTAGCTTGCCAGATCCTGCTCCTGCATGCCCATCGCACTTGGCGCTACCGCTCTCGGCTGCACGGTTGGTTGCGGCAGAATGGCTAACGCATTCGAGACAGTACCGCCATCGGAGTGCCCGGTGTAGAAAACTCGTGTTCGATCAATGCACCACTTTTCCATGACCATGCCAGGGACCGTCGCGAGAGTTGCCAACGCCTTGATGCCCAGGGGGATGCTGCGGACGTGAACAACCACAAAGCCATGGGTAGTCGCTGCGTTGGTGAGGCCAGTGAATTTTTCCGTCAGTTTTTCGCTGAAACCGGACGGCGCCCACACCACCAAGAGTGGATGCGGATAATCGGGTCGATAATTTGATGGCGTGGTGACGGTAAAGGCCAGGTGATCCGCTAGCGTCAATTTACGGTGATCGGCCATCTCACCAGCGCCGGGGTCGCAGCGCGCCGCGCCCTCCCCGACGGAATCCGTTGCCACTTTTGTGGAATCGGGATAGGGAAATGGTCCGGCAGTGGTGTACGTACTGTCGTAGGTGTAAAGGTGGTAGGCCATGACGAGTGTCAGACCGAACAGTAGCGCCAGCATCAAATAGACCAGCGTGGGCTTGGCCAACCCAGTCGCGTGTGTACTTGATCTATAGCTGGGCTTGTTCATTCCGCGCCTCACTGCCAATCGGCAGCCAAGATAACAGCAGAGCTCCCAACCGCCAACGTCTGCCTCTGTGAAGGATGATGGTTAGGCTGAAGAGACAACTGTGGTCAGCGCCCTACTCGAGTAGCTACACGGGCCTGTAGACCTGCGGGCAAAAGGAAGATAGCAAAAAGGCACTGACGGTGCTGTCCGTCAGTGCCTTGGTATTGCAAACTCACCACGATTGAAACACGCAGATCGCGATTCGTCCTCCGTCAATCGAATGACTTGATCAACGCTAATCAGCGAATATTTGTCCGTTGCCGACGCGACTGATCATTCGCTGACCGATTGCCATTGCTGGATCCGTTGCCACTGCTGGGCCTGTTGCCACTGCGCTGCGCTGGAGCCGATCTGTTTGATGCCGGTTTTCTGACCTGATGCGATGTTGGACGCAGGGGTCCTTCATTTTGCTGAGGCTCGAAGCCGGGTATGACTTTCTTCTCCAGTTCACGCTTGATAAGACGCTCAATATCGCGCAATTGAAGGCGCTCATCGGCGCTGACCAGCGATAGTGCCTCGCCGGCAGTACCTGCTCGACCAGTGCGGCCGATACGGTGGACGTAGTCTTCCGGCACGTTGGGCATATCGAAGTTCACCACCCGCGGCAGCGCATCGATATCAATACCGCGCGCGGCGATATCGGTGGCGACAAGCGCCGCCAAGCGACCGGATTTAAAATCAGCCAGCGCCCGCGTACGGGCGTTCTGCGACTTGTTACCGTGTATTGCCGCTGACCGAATACCGGCTTGCTCCAGCCTCCGGGTGAGCGCGTCGGCACCGTGTTTGGTACGAGTGAATATCAGCGTCTGATGCCAGCTGTGTTCGGCGAACAGGTGCAGCAAAACATCGCGCTTTGCGGCCTGATCGACACGGATAACGGATTGGGCAACGAGTTCTGCTGGCGTGCCGCGACGGGCAACTTCGACCAACGCCGGATTCCTCAGCACGCCATGGGCGAGCTCACGCACTTCAGCCGCAAAGGTGGCGGAGAACAGCAGGGTTTGGCGTTCTTTCGGCACTCGCTGAATGATTTTTCGAATGTCGTTGATAAAGCCCATATCGAACATGCGATCGGCTTCGTCCAGTACCAGTGTTTGCACCTGTGACAAATCGACATTCCGCTGGGAGAGATGGTCGAGCAGACGGCCCGGTGTCGCTACTAGGACGTCGATACCGCGGCGCAATGCATTAATTTGCGGATTGCTACTGACACCGCCGAAGACGGCGAGGCTGCGAATGGCAACGTGCTTGCCATAGGTGCGGACGCTTTCCTGCACTTGGGCCGCGAGTTCGCGGGTGGGCACCAGTATCAGCACACGCGGAGCCGTGTGGGTGATGCGCTGGGCTGAACCGTCGGCCGCGGTGGTCAACCGTTGCAGGATCGGCAACACGAACGCGGCAGTCTTGCCGGTGCCGGTTTGCGCCAATGCCTCCAGATCGCGGCCGGCAAGGACATGGGGAATAGCCTGCGCCTGAATCGGCGTCGGCGTTGTATAACCCTGATCGCCAATAGCGAGCAGAAGCTCGGGCGA
>JBPPNE010000280.1:0-2208 GCA_051306415.1 Porticoccaceae bacterium | reverse complement strand
CTCGTCAATCCGCCCGGATTGGACGGCAAGTTCTGGTACATCCGCTATTTTCAGCCGCCCGGTGTTGCCGAAGCGGCTCTGGAATCGAATATCGAGGCGTCGCTGCGGATGACCTATCACGTGATTTCCGCTGACAGCCCGCCAGGCTCCTGGCTGTCGCAAACGCAGTTCCCGAGCGACACGCCGATGAGCCGGATGTTCCAGGTGCCGGCGGAACTGCCGCGTTGGCTGAGCCAGGAGGACCTCGACTACCACGTCGCGCAGTTTCGGAACCACGGCTTTCGCGGCGGCCTCAACTGGTATCGCAATATCGAGCGCAACTGGCATCTGACTCCGCAACTTGCCGGCGCCCGCATCCGCCAGCCCGCGCATTTCATCGCCGGCGCCGAGGACGACGTGCTGGGCTATGTGCCCAACTGGCGCGACATCATGCCGGGAAATTTCGACGATTTGCGGCGCATCCACCTGATCGAGGGCGCCGGCCACTGGCTGATGCTGGAAAAGCCGGCGGAGACCACGGCGGAAATCCTGCGCTTTCTCGCCGATACCCAGTGCTGATCATTGCCGTCAGGCGGTTATGGATACGGTTATGGATAGTAATCCGCCGCCTGTCGTTTGCCGTTGAAGATGGCTTTCACAAGGTACTTCGGCTTCAGGATCGAACTCGGCGGCGCGGCTAGGTGCAGCACCTTGTTGAAGGCGACTGCAAATTCGTCATCGACACCGGACAGCGCAAAAAATTTGTCGTTCATCCAGCGGGCGATGGCATAACCCCGGGGCCGCTCGCCGCGGGTTTGCGGGTATTTGAAATCCTCCACGGTGACGCCATTCCAGGCCACATCCACGATGTTGGCCGCGCCCTTGAAAAACGGCAGCGCGAGGTTATCGAGGTTGCCGCCGGTACGGGCGCAGTGCTGCAAGCAGCCGGCGAGATAGTCCGCCTCTTTCGCCGCCACCGTCATGCCCTGACCGTACACCGGGTTGAAGCTGCACATGGCATCGCCGAGCACGATCAAGCCGCGGGGAAAGCGGTCCAGGCGCTCTTAATGCCGGCGCAGATAGTGGGCGTAGCGGTATTCCTTCGCCTCGCCCAAGGGTTGCAGATTCTTGATCTCCCGATAGATGTGGGGCTGGGGGAGGCTTTTCATGTACTTGAGAAATCCCGCCCAATCGGTCGGCGCATAGTCTTTGTGAAAGCCGCCCGCGGTCACCAGGTAACGGCCGCCTTCAATGCAAAAAAGTCCGCTAGCCCGGGTATCTTGCGGAATGTTTTTTTGCGTTATGAAAAGCAGGCCCCAGTCGCGCTCGGTGCGCGGCCGCCCGGGCACCTCGAAGGTCACATAGCCGACATCGATGCCGACGGTGGTGCGCTCCGGCGTCGCATACCCCAGCGCTTTCAGCCACTCGGGTGTGGTGGAGCTGCGGCCGCGCACGTCGGCAACAAAATCCGTGGTGATCGCTTCGTTGTCCTTGGCCAGGGTCACGCCGGTAATGGCGCTGTTGTCGGCGCTGCTCAGATAACCGCTCACCGATTCGTTGACCCGCAGTTGCACATTGCCGAGGGCGCAGGTGTGTTTGCGTACCATTGCTTCCAGTAGCGGGCGCGACATGATATAGCCGTAAGTGTCGCCCGGCACCCGCAGGTTCCAGCGGCCGCCGATATACATGTGCGCCATCAACATCGTATCGCCGTGCTCGGCGCCGGCGGCGACCAGATCATCGTGCAGGGTGGGAAAATACTGGTTGATGACCCCTGCTCCACCGGCCAGCAGACCGTGGATGTGATTGCCCTGGGGCACGCCCGTGCGCGGCACGGCCTGCTCGGGCGGGGTGTCCGCCTCGAAAATGGTGACGCGGTCGAAATGATCGGACAGCACGCGTGCGGTGAGCAGCCCGGCCATACTGCCGCCGATCACCACCGCGTGCTCGCCTAGCCGGGCGGAAGCGCGAGTGTCTGTTGGGCTGGTGCCTGTTGGGATAGCTGACATGGAAAATCCTCGTTTAGTATTGTTGTTATTGAACGGGGTTGCGGGTGGCCCGCAAGGTTGCGCCGCACATCGATCTTATTTGCGCACCTTTATTTGCGCACCTTTATGTATGCGCCACCCGGGCTGCGAGTCTACAGCGGCAGAGATCGATGAGCCAAGTCCAATCAAGCGCTGAGCGCCGCTATTCATGGGCTGATGGGTTCGGCACTCCGTCCGGCTT
>JBPPNE010000279.1:0-13469 GCA_051306415.1 Porticoccaceae bacterium | reverse complement strand
TGATTCATCGCGGTGATGAAATAACCCGCCATGTATTTGTGCGCCGTGTCGTGGGCCTTGCTGGTGTCGGTGTCGCAATAGGCGATCACGTTGGCGACGGAGGGCGGCGCCTTGCGATTCCACTCTTTTTCGTAGAGGTCACGCCAGGTGTCGATGTCGGGCTTGCGCTTCTCCCAGGGGCCAATGGCGAAGGTCATCAGGGCGCCGCCGATTTTGGCTGCGTGGGGCACGGTGTCAGGCGACATCGAAACCACGTAGGTGCGATCCTCGAACGAACGCAGCGGACGCGGACGAATTTCGCGGCGCTCCTGTTTGAAGAATTTGCCGTCGCCTTCCATGAAGCCAGTGTTGAGGCCCTGCAGCACCATGTGCGCGGCTTCGTTCATGCGGTCGCGGGATTCTTCCATCGAAATGCCAAAACCGTCGTACTCGACCTGTGCCAGACCACGGCCAAAACCCGCGAGCGCGCGGCCCTGGGACAGGTTGTCGAGCAGCGCCAAATCGGTGGCGACGCGCATGGGATCCTTGTGCCAGGGCAGGATCACGGCAGCGGTACCGAGCTTCAGTTTCGTGGTGCGACCGGCCATGTAGGCCAGGAATTCGATGATGTTGGGGGACAACAGGTAATCGGTGAAGTGGTGCTCGGTACACCAGATCGAATCGAAGCCGAGCGCCTCGGTCATATCGGCGACCGCCAGCTCATTGATATAGACTTCGGCGTCCGTCATCGGCAACCAGGGGTGGTTCTGGAAAAACATCAAATTACCAACTTGCATATCACACTCCTTCACTCTCGCTGGGGTTAAGTCACTGGGGTTTGGCGAGCGTCAGCGGGCGAAGCCCCTGACCTGACCGCGATCGACCAACGGCGCTGGATGCCTGCGGGTTGAACACATTGGATGGCGGTGCTGACGGTGCATCTTGCCGATAGTGGGCATTGCCCAAGTAGCAGGGGCAGCCGGCGTATCGGCCGGGCATGGTAGCAGAATTCGCTCAGAATGGCAGCGCGGCTTGCGCCCCCACCCTCACAACCCCGCCAGCAACGTCTGCCACTTGCTGATAAGGGCCGCACGAAAATCCGGATGGGCGATGGCGATCAGCGCTTCGGCACGTTTATCGATGGTGAGATTCGATAACCGGGCGATGCCGTATTCAGTCACCACATAATCGATGTCACTGCGCATGCCGGTGACCGGTCCATTCGCGAGCAGCGGCACGATTTTCGACAGCGCTCCCTTCTTCGCAGTGGAATGCACCGCGATAATGCTGCGCCCACCGCGGCTCGATCGCGCGCCGCGCAGAAAATCGACCAAGCCACCGCCACCGCCCACCTGTTTGCCATTCAGCGTCTCGCTGTTGATCTGGCCGAACAGATCGATCTCCAGCGTGGTATTGATGGCCACCAGGCGATCCAGCTGGGCGAGTACGCCGGCGTGGTGGGTGTAGCTGACCGGGCGCACGCGCAGGTCCGCATACTGGCCGCACCAGCGATAAAACGCCCGGCTGCCCGCCACAATCCCCGTCGTCACCTTGCCGACATCGATGGTTTTGCGACTGCCATTGACCACGCCCGCCTCGACTAGCGGCACGAAGGCTTCGGTGAGCAAACCTGTGTGCACGCCGAGATCCTTTTTGTCGCCCAGCTTTTGCAGAATCGATACCGGCAGCGAGCCGATGCCCAGTTGCAGGCAGTCGCTATCTTCCACCAAAGACGCGATGTGCCCGGCGATGGCGAGGTCGGTGTCCGACGCGGCGCCAACGCCGTATTCCAGCAGCTCGCGGTCGCTGGCAATCGCAAAGTCGATGTCCGCCAGCGCTATCTTCAGTGCATCGTCGACAGCCGGCATGGCCCGGTTGATTTCGGCGATCACCAGATCCGCTTTGGCGAGCATCTCCGGGGCGTAGTCGCCGTGGAGGCCGACACTGCATAAACCCTCGGCATCGGGCGCGGACACCATGATCAGCGCAATCTGGATACCGTAGTGATCCTCCATCGCGCGATAGCGGGCGGAGTGATAGGCCGGCACGAAATCGAGCCGGCCCTGGCGATACAGTTCACGGTAACCCGGCAGGAAAAATCCCGTGTTCAACACTGCGGCGGCGGAGATGCGATCCGGATTCAGCGCGTTCATACCCGGCACCGAACAGTCGATCACCCGCATCTTGTTGGTGAGGTGGGCGCTGGCGGCGATGTCCAACACACCATCGGGCTGCGCACAACCGCCGCCGACAAACAGCGTCGCGCCGTCGTGGAAATGCTGGCGCACCGCGGCGGCCGTCAACTGCGGCGGATAATCTGGCTGGGTTCGTGCTGGCGTCGTCATCGTTGAGGTACCACGGCTAGTGAGAATTGGCGGATTGCATTGCCGCACGCTGGCTTTGTACCAGCGATCGCGGCGGCGGGCTAATCTAACACGGCGCCGAACCCCTCGCCACGCGCCACCACACACCGCAGGCGGCAGATCGACACTGATTACTTGCCCGGCAGATTCAATTGCAAGCGAGCCGAAATTCCGCGGTCAGCGGCGAGACGCTCGATCACCGCCTCGTGCACGGCAACGCCATGCTCCGTACTCAGAGTATTGAGCCAATGGATCAGGCGCGAAAAATCCGTCGCGTCGATCCACACGCGGACGCCGCTGTCGTTAGGCTCCAGGCGAGCGATGGCAATTTGGTTTCCGCTCGCGCTCGCGCTGACCATCGCCACCAGCGACTGGTCGGTTCCCCCGTCCGTCGCCACATTGGCTGCGCGCTGCCCGGCTCGGCGCAACGGCGCTTCGTTGTCCCGCAACCAAGCAGCCAGGGCACGGTTTTCACTCAACAGCGCCTTTCCGTTGCTGTAATTGCGCCCCACCGGTTGCCACAGACCGAAATAAACCATTGCCACCGTGAGGAAAACGGCCAGCAGTGCCAGCACTTGGCGATCCCTCACACCGAGCGTTGCCAGCCGTTGGCGCCACTGTCGGATCAGGCTAGTCATCGCTATCGCCCACCATCAGCCTGGCCCGAACTCCCGCGCCCTCACCCTGGGCAGAAAGCAGCTGGGCACTCAGCGAGGCTACACGCAGTGCCGCGGCCAGTTGTTCGACCCGCTGCACGGAATCGGCGCTGAGATCGATGTTCAAGGTGTTGTCGCGACCGTCATAGCGCAGGCTGTGAATCACCGAGGCCGGTGTCGCAACGCTCCGCCACACCGGGCCGAATGCCTGCAACTGGGCGATCAGATGCCGCCCCTGGCCGCCCGCTGCGGCTTTCAAATGCCCTTCCGCCTGCACGCGCAGGTTGATGATGTTCTGCTCGCCGGGAAAGATATCCCGGTATATCGCTTCAGCCTGCTTCCGCTGGTCCTCGGCAACGCGGTTGAAGTACCAGCCGGCGACGGCAAAGTAGCCCAGCTGCAGCACCACGATCACCAGAGCCGCCGCGACAGCCACGACGCCCAGGGATCGCTGGCGACCATGGCGGCCGGCCGGCTTGAACTCGCCGCTCAGCAGGTTCACCACCCCCGGCTGATCCAGTTGCGCCAGCAACATCGCCACCGGGTCGCTGCAGGCTTCCAGCGCCACGGTATCGACGCCGCTCGCGGCCAGCGCCGATTGCCAGAATGCCGCTGTTTTGCCACCATCCAGCTGTCGATCATCTACCTCTCGATCATCGATCTCGCCACCAAGCAGCACGCGCACCCGGCTCACCGCACCGGCGTCAAGCGCGCTGGCCAGGGCAATGGCGAGATCATCTCGCGCCACCACAACGGCCTGTTTGCCCCCCAGGCTCAGCAGCACCCGCCCCGCCATATCCAGCAAGGTCAGCTCGTCGGCAGCGGCGGGGACCAGCAGACTGTCGACACAGACCATCGCCGGCGTCAGTCCGGCCTCGCCGAGGCGAGCGAGCAGCCGTCGCAGCAGTGCCTTGTCGATCACCACAACGGGGTAGTCGCCGGCCGCGGTGACACCGCCCAGCGCGAAATGGTTGTCCTCGACCGCCGAGGCGAGTTCGTCCTCGACGATAAAGGGAATTGCCGCGAGCAGCCGTCGCCGCTGTCCAATCGGCAGCGCGGCTTTGAGCAGCGTGGCGCACTCGCCCGGCAGAATCGCCACCACTCGCTCCACGCCGCCATCAAGGGTGGTGGTCAGGGCAGGCAGTCCCGCGCCCCGGCGCTGCACACGGCCGGTGCTGCCCAGCAGATACCAACGCACGGCGGCGTCCTCGGCCGCGTGGTCGACCGCCAACACCCAGGTCTCGGGGAGATAAAGCGCGAGAGTTGCCATGGTCAGCCGCCCGCTTCCGTAGCCCTGGAGGGTGAAAAATCACCGGCCCAAAACGGCAGTTGCTCCCGCATCAACGCCCGTATCCGCCCGGTTTTCCTACTGCGGTTCAGCAGGGCCTGCCAGCGCTGGCGACGCTCGCGCAACTCGACGGCCACCACCACGCGAAAATAACTGCTCGCCACCGCCACCGGTACCCGTGGCGCCGCCACGCCCGCAGTCACCGGGTCACGCAAAAATGCATCAACCGTAGGGAAACCACCGCGACCTTCACGCGCCCGCACCACCTGTTCCGCCGGCAATCCCGGCATCACCGCGGCCAGCAACAGGGCATCGGCGGTATTGATATTGACCGCTGTCCGCCCCGGCAGAACGGCGACATGGGGCAGTAGCGGCTGGTAGATTTCCCCGCTCACCCCGGCGATGGCCTGTAGTTCACTGAGGTGCTGGAGCACCTGGCCGGCCGTGCGGTAGCCCGCTTCGCCACCGAGGTAACCCTGGTCTTCGGTGTCGTAGCCACGGGACTCCTGGTCGGCGTCGATCCAGTCCGCAATGGCGTTGGCGATGGGGGTGGCGCGGCTGGTGTCGAGGCCAATGCTCGCCAGCAGGCGCAGGAATACCGCTAACTGTTCGGGATCCATCGCGCCGTCTGCATCGACAAGATTGTTCAAATTGAATTTGGCTTCGCCGTCGGTGATGACCACATGCATTGTTCCTTCAGCCGGCTGGTACGGTTGTGCGGTGCGCGCCCAGGCTTCCGTGCGACTATCGGCAAGCACGCCGGCGGCCATGTCCGCCTTCCAGTCACGGCGCAGCAACTGGCGTGCCAGCAGCTCGCCGCCCTCGGCATAGCGACGCACCTGACTGTCGGTCAGCAGCGCCTGCACGCGCCGAGTCGCCAGCAGTTGATCGTGAACCATATCACCGGTCAATACCGCGACCAAGGCAAACACCAGCAGCATGGTGATCAGGGCAACGCCCCGCTGGCGGCGTTCAGGGCTTGGCATGGGTATCCGCCGACTCGATGCCCCGCATTGCCAGCAGGCGACGAATCTCGCCGAAGGGGGGCGTGCCGATAGTCACCTCCACCGCTGCCGGCAAGGCTTGCGCAGCGTCCCCCTGGCCCACCGGCGGCCACTGTTCCAGCCATTGATGGCTATTGTCGAGATAGCGGAAGCGCAGCGTATCGATGGGCAACAGCACAGCATTTGACGGCGCCGAGTCGGGCGCGCGATCGAGCACCCGCCAGTGCTGGCGGATCAAAAACACCCGTGATCCATCGCTGTCGCTGGCTGCCGCGGTGGTTTGGGCATCCGGATCACCGCCGCTGTAGTAGTTGACCCGCTGCAAGGTACCGCGCTTGGCGCCAA
The DNA here is from genome assembly GCA_051306415.1 of Porticoccaceae bacterium. GTDB lineage: Bacteria > Pseudomonadota > Gammaproteobacteria > Pseudomonadales > Porticoccaceae > CBDDRG01. Next base: position 7,834 of record JBPPNE010000279.1, on the reverse strand, counting down.
GAGGGTTGGGCCAGCCAGCGCGAGTCAGAGTAAGGGAGTCCCCGGCACCCTTGAACGGGAGTTCGACGTCACCGTAGTTGCCACGCACGCCGCGCGCCACCGCCTGGCCGAGATCGGCCTCCAGCGCGCGCACCGCCCGGTTCAGACGGCGGAAGTCATCCTGGCGGACCGCCTCCCGACCACTGGCTATCAAGGCGCCATTCAACACCCGGTAGGCGCCCACCCCCAACAGCGCGAAGATGCTCAGCGCCACCACCAGCTCCAGCAGGGTGAAACCGCGATGGGGGCCTCGCCTGGCGAACGTTTTCACCCTGCTATCCCCATCAGAAGCCGCCTCATCAGCCGCCGCGCCATCAGAAACCGCGCCATCAGAAGCGGCCGATAAATCCGGTCAGGCGATTGAGCACCACCTCCGCGGCAGCGCTGTTGGACACCGCGATGTCCACCCGTTCGAGGTCGGGATCGGCCGTGGCTGCCACCAGGGTCTCGATCTCCCAGCTCTGCGCCGCCATGTCGAGGGATTCATCATGGGAGCCCACCGCTAGCCATTCGCCGCGCAATTGCAGTTCAGTGAGATGATTCTCCGCGATCCAGCGGGCGAAGGTTCGCGCTTCCAGCGCCTGCTGCTGGCGCAACGAGCGATTCGACTGCTCCAGCAACACCGCCGCGCACAGGGCAAAGATCGCCAGCGCAATCAGCACCTCGAACAGGGTGAAACCACGGGCCCGCTCCATCTACGGCTCCCGTTCTTCGGTCCAGGTGAAGCGACCGTCGGCGCTACCGGCAATGATCACCGCGGGCAGCACGCGATCCGTGAGCGCGAGCCGCCACTGGAAGGGATCGAAGTCGCCGCTGGACAGGAACAGAAGATCGGGCCAGGGCGCGGTTTGGTCGCCGGTCGCACCTTCACCCTGGATCTTCAAGTCGGAGTGGAAGCGGCCCCGCCAATGACCGGCGGGAAGGGTCGCCTCAGCAGCGGGGGACAGCCACACCCGCTGGGTCGGGGACCACTCCAGCAGGCGATAGCCATCGTCGTCGACAACAATTCCCAGCTGGGTCTGGCGGAGTACCGCCTCCTCCGCCGCCCACTCCAGCACCTGCAACAGCCGGCGGCCCTCGCTGCGCAATTCCCGCGGCCGACTATCACCAAGGGCGAGCACGGCCGCGCCCGCAACGATGCCGATGATGACGATCACCACCAGCACTTCGATGAGGGTAAAACCGCACGGGCGGCGACCCCGACGGATGATCAAGGCAATCACAACTCCCAGCTATTGATATCCGCGGCATCGCCTTCGCCACCCGGCGCGCCGTCCGCGCCCAGGCAGGAGAGATCGTATTTGCCGTGCTGCCCCGGGCTGATGTACTGATAGGGATTGCCCCAGGGATCCGTTGGCGTCTTGTCCAGGTAGCCTTCCGCATTCCAGTTTTTGGGCTCGGGGAAACCCGTCGGCTTATCCACCAGCGCCTGCAATCCCTGATCAGTGCTGGGAAAGTTGAAATTGTCGAGCTTGTACAGGTTAAGGGCGTTGGCGATGGCGCGAATATCGCTTTTCGCCGCGGTGACACGGGCCTCCCCGGTGCGGCCGATGATGTTCGGTATCACCAGCGCACCGAGAATGCCGAGGATGACGATCACCACCATGATCTCGATAAGGGTAAATCCGGCCATGGAACGGCGTTTGGTCATAGCTGATTCCTCGTGAAACTCTTGGAAAAAAGCGATTCCGTTCGCGGTTCGACTATCTCTCAACTGTTCAACTGCTCAACAAGCGCTCGATTCACCATGGGCGGAGTCGAGCACATTGCTGCCTGTCCCGAACTGTCCGTCCCGAGCTGTCCGTCCCGAGCCTAGCTCACCAACTGGTTGAGGTTGAGGATCGGCAACAGGATGGCCAGTACGATCAGCAACACCACCGCACCCATCGCCAGCAGCATCAGGGGTTCGCACAGGGCTACCAGGGTGGCGACCGTGGTTTCCAGTTCGCGCTGCTGCTGGCGGGCGGTGCGCACGAGCATTTCATCGAGCTGGCCGCTGGCCTCGCCGCTGGCGATCATGTGCACCATCAGCGGTGGAAAGTAGCCCGCCTCGGCCAATGCCCGGCTCAGACTATCGCCCTCACTGACCCGGCGTTTCGCCTCCACCACGCGCTCGCGCAGGTAGTCGTTGCCGATGACATCCACCGCGATCTGCATCGCGTCCACCAAGGGCACGCCACTGGCGGTGAGAATGCTCAGCGTGTTGGCGTAGCGGGCGGTGTTGGTGCCGCGGCTGAGGCGGCGAAGCAACGGCCAGTGCAGATACCCGCGGTGCACGCGCTTGCGAAACCCGGGCCGCCGCAGCGCGAGTCGTAGCGCGACGCCCGCACCGATGATCACCAGAGCCACCAGCCAACCCCAGGCGGCGACGAAATCGCTCGCCGCCACCAACGCCAGGGTCAGCGGGGGCAGCGGCTGACCGGTACCGACGAACACCTTGATGACATCGGGCACCACATAGACCATCAGGCCGGTCACGATCACCAGGGACAGCGTGAGCAGCAATACCGGATAGATCAGTGCGAGCTGCACCCGCTGGCGGAATTCCCGGCTGGAGTCGGTGTAATCCGCCAGTTGCGCGAGCACCAGATCCAGGTGACCCGACTGTTCCCCGGCCAGCACCGTCGCCCGGTACAGGCGATCGAAGCTATCCGGAAATTCAGCCAGGCCGTCAGCGAAGCTGTAGCCCTCCCGCACTTTCGCCCGCACGGCGGTGACGACGCGCCGCCCCCGGCGGGTCTCCAACTGCGCGGCAACCGCGGCCAGCACTTCGGCGAGCGGCATTCCCGCCTGCACCAGCGCGGCAATCTGGCGCGTGATAAGCGCCAGCTCACGGCTACCCAGACGCCCGCCAAACCACTGCCGGCGTTCGCCACCCACCGTTTTTTCCGCCGCCGCACCCACTTGCAGTGGCACCAGGCCGCGCTCGCGCAACTGTTGCCGCACCTGGCGCGGACTGTCGCCCTCCATGACACCCCGGTGCTGCTTGCCCTGCTGGTCGACGGCCGCGTAGTCGAACACGGACATGGCTACTGCTCCTGGGTCACGCGCAACACTTCTTCGAGAGCGGTAACCCCCGAGAGAACATTGCGGCAACCATCGGCGCGGATCGATAGGCCATGAACCCTCGCCTGCGCGGTCATGATCGCCTCCGAAGCGCGGTCGTGGATCAGCTGGCGCAGGGTTTCATCGACCACCAGCAACTCATAGATGCCGCAACGGCCGCGGTAGCCTTGGTGGTGACAGTCGGCACAGCCACCCGCGGCCGGCCGGAAGATCGTTACCGCTGTATCCGCGGGGAGGCCGAGAAACTCCCGCTCCTGGGCCTCCGGCGTCCAGGGTTGGCGACACTGGCGACAGAGCACCCGCACCAGGCGCTGGGCGAGTACGCCGACCAGGCTGGACGACAGCAGAAAGGGCTCGACACCCATGTCGATGAGCCGGGTCACCGCGCCAACGGCGGTATTGGTGTGCAGGGTGGACAGCACCAGGTGGCCGGTCAGGCTCGCCTGCACGGCGATCTGCACGGTTTCGATATCGCGGATTTCGCCGACCATGACCACATCCGGATCCTGCCGCAGGATGGCCCGCAGGCCGCGGGCGAAGGTCATGCCGGCCTTGATATTGACCTGGGTCTGGCCGACGCCCTCGAGGTTGTACTCCACCGGATCCTCCACCGTGAGGATATTTTTCTTGCGATCATTGATGCTCTTGAGGCCGGCATAGAGGGTCGTGGTCTTGCCCGAGCCGGTGGGCCCGGTGACCAGCAGAATCCCGTGAGGCAGGCGCAACAGCTCCTCAAACAAGCTCAAATCCTGCGCGCGCATGCCGAGGCCGCTCAGATCAATACGCCCTGCCTGCTTGTCGAGTAGCCGCAGCACCACGCGTTCGCCGTGGGAGGCCGGCATCGTCGACACCCGCACATCGACATCGCGACCGCCCAGACGCAGGGAGATCCGGCCATCCTGCGGCAGCCGCTTTTCGGCGATATCGAGTTTGGCCATGACCTTGATGCGTGACACCAGCAGCGAGGCCAGCGCGCGGCGTGGCTGGACGACGTCGCGGAGGACGCCGTCGATGCGAAAGCGGATCGCGAGGCGGGTTTCAAAGGTTTCGATGTGAATATCCGAGGCCTGCTGACTGATCGCCTCGGCGAGCACCGCGTTGATCAGGCGAACGACCGGCGCATCCTCTGCCTGTTCCAGCAGATCTTCCGTTTCCGGCACCTGCGCGGCGAGGCGGGCAAGATCGAGACCCTCGCCGATATCCGCCACCATGGCCATGGCGTCGTCGCTGCTCTGCTGGTAGGTGATCTCCATGATCTGGTTGAAGCGGTCTTCATCAACTACGGCAAAGCGCACCGACGCCGCCGCGAAGCGGCGCACTTCGGCCAGTACCGGTGGCAGCGGCGGCGCGCGGCAAACCGCCTCCCAGGGCGCCGCCCTCCCGGTCATCACCACCCCGTGCCGCCGGGCAAAACCAAAGGGCAGTTGCGGCGGCGTGAGCGATACCACGGACGGATCATTCATTGCCCGGCGTCCCGCTCGCGGCTGGCGGCGATTTCAGCTCCGGCAGCGCCGGCAGCGGCGCCGGCGTGGAAAAGCGTTCTACGCGATCACGAAACCCTCGCTGCCACTCCTCCATCTGCCGGTAGCGCTCCCGGGTCAACGCGTGGCTGCCAAGATTGTCGCGCAGAATCACCGGGTGGATGAATACCATCAGATTTTTTTTGGTCACCGTGCTCGAGGTGCTCCTGAACGCCCGCCCAACCAGCGGGATATCGCCGAGCACGGGAACCTTGGATTGAACTTCCGACACCTCGTCGCGGATCAGTCCACCGAGCACCAGCACCTGATCGTTATCGATCAGCACGCGGGTCTTGATCTCGCGCTTGTTGGTGATGACGTCCGCGGTCGCGATGTTGCTCTGATCCAGGTTTTCAACTTTCTGTTCGATGTCCAGGGTCACCGAGTTATTGGTGTTAATGCGCGGCTTGATCTTCAGGGTGACGCCAATGTCCTCGCGCTGAATGGTTTGAAAGGGATCGCCGGGATTATTTACGCTGTCACGCAACTGGGAGCCGGTGACAAAGGGCACGCTCGAACCGACCAGAATTTTGGCCTCTTCGTTATCGAGGGCAAGAATCGTCGGGGTGGACAAGACGTTGGCATTGGTGTTGCCCTCCAGCGCGCGGATGATGGCGCGGAGGTCGCCGCCGCGCAGATAGCCGAGCGACAGGCCGCCACCGAGGGTCAAACTACCGGACGGCGTGACGGTGGGCGGCGGCACATTTTTTGGCAGCCCGGAGAAGCCGCCAAATACCGAGGTGCCGGTATCGGTCTGCCACTGGACGCCGAGGTCGCGGGCCAGATCCTCATTGACTTCGACAATCAGCGCCTCGACCAGCACCTGGGCACGCCGCACATCCAGTTTGGCGATGACCCCGCGCAAGGTGCTGAGTAACGCCGGCGGCGCCGTCAAAATCAGTGCGTTGAGTGCCTCGTTGGCACTGATGTTGACCTCCACGCTGGCCGCGCTCTGATCTTTTTCGTCTTTCTTGAAACTGCCGCTGACCTTCTCGAGGACCGGCACCAGATCCGGCGCCTTGGCGTACTGAAGGTAGAGCACCTGGGTGTTACCCTCGCCGGCGAGCGGCTGGTCCAGGCGCGTGACCAGGGCGTGAATCTGTTCGCGCACCGCCGGATCGCCCGTCAGCAGCAGGCTGTTGGAGCGCTCATCAACTGCGACGGTGAGCCGCGCGCGCTCTTTTCCCTCCCCTCGCCCCTGCTCCATCAGCTTGGTCACGATCTTGGCGATCTCCTTGGCGCTGGCGAACTCCAGGGCAACCAATTCGATATCGACCGCACCCGCTTGGTCGAAACGGCCGACAATCTGCGCGATCTGATCGACTTTGCCCGCACTGGCGGCAATCAGGATGGCATTGCTCGGGCCATAGGCGGCGAGGTGCGCCGACTGCGGCACCATCGGCTTCACCAGTGCGGCCAGCTCAACCGCGGAGACATTCTTGACCCGGACGATACGCACCACCATATCCTCCTGCCCCACGACGCTGGTGCCGGACAGGGGGGCATTCGCCTCCTTCGCCTGCTGGAGCGGAATGACTTTCAGCACCCCGGCTACATCCACCACCGAGAAGCCGTACACCTGAAGGGTGGACAGAAATACCTGGTAAGCCTCCTCCGTACTCATCGGCTCGGTCGCGACCACGGTGACCCGGCCCTTGACGTTGGGATGCACGACGATGGTCTTGCCAGTTACCTGACTCGCCCAGCGCACCAGATCTTCCAGCTCAGCGTCCTTGAGATTAAGAGTAATACTGTCGCTGCTGTTACTTTCGACGCTGCCAACAGGTTCGACAGTGTCAACAATGGGCTCGTCGATAACGGGCTCGTCGATCGCCGCGGTAACGCCCGCAACCAACGACAGGCACAGCGCCGCTAACAGCGGCGCGAATTTCAGACGCATCGCGTGATCCTTATTCTTCAACATCAACATCCGATTGTTCTTGGCTGGCAGCGCTACCGATAGCTCGCAAAGACTGCCTGATGGTCGAGCCCGACTCCGTGGTCGCCCCGGTAGCACGGGCGCCCTTGGCGGGCGCAGGTTCATCCGCAGCGCCGGAGCCCGGCTTATGCCAGAGGAAGTTAAGCGTTTCCAGGATACCACCGCGTTTGATCACAATGCTGTCAGTGGCTACCGCATGCAGCACGACGCCCGGCGCAATGGCGTCGCCAATGCGGTAGAACCCTGATTTCTTGCCGTCCGCGACAATCACCGCACCGGCGAGGTTTGCCTGTTCGCTAGCGAACACGCCGTGCAAACCGAGGTCGAGACGGGTTTCCGGGATATTCTGCAACGACAACGTCTGGGGTTCCAAGGCGCGCGCTGCGCCCATCAGGTCAATCGCTATCAATTCGTCCACGCTGATGGTCACCACTTGCCCCGAACTGGCGCCGCTCACCGCGGTTGCCGCCAGGCGAGGCTGCGCTCCGCGCCAGTCTCGCCATCCCTGTACACCGAGTATGGCCACCGCCAGGGCACAGCCCAGCACACAGCCCCCAATAACCTGGACCCGCAGCCCATGCGGGAAAGTCAACGCCATACCGTCGGCCAGTGGTTGCGCCAACCCCGGCCGTTGCGGGTGGAGACCTCACGCAGGCGAGCGATCCCGACCCAGAGAAGCTTCACTATTCACCTTTTCTCGTCATCGATTTGAGAGAACCCGCGAGGATAGTAACTTTATTTGACACAATGATGAAACTCCGCGGAGGTCACCATCGACCAAAAAAGCAACCCGACGCCGGTATCGGGACCGGCCCTCCGACACTGGTATTCCATCCCAGCGAAATCGACCCGCGGAAATCGCCGCAGAGGGGCGAGCACGCACCAGCACACCTCACCATTGCGGCGCACATCAAGAACCAAAACGGCGCACGGCGCCACATCCTGAGGCGTAATCCCCGGTAAACATCGCCGCAAAGGCAGAAAAACCGACTCGATTGGCTTTGGCATGGAGCCTGCATAGCACCTAGTGGCTCTATGCAGGCCACTCCGGGCAACGCTGCCCACGGATCAACCCCCTCTGATCCGTGGGCTTTTTTTTGATCCGCGTTCGGAGCCCATGCATCTTCAAAGAAAAGACAGGAGATCAACCATGCTCACGTGTTCACGAATCATCTCCACGATCACCATCGCGGTCACCCTGTCCCTCAGCGCCGCGGTCCGCGCCGAGGGCATCGTCGATAACATCGGCAAGGCGATTGACCAGGGCGAC
>JBPPNE010000278.1:0-18154 GCA_051306415.1 Porticoccaceae bacterium | reverse complement strand
CAGTAGACTTTCGAGCGCCGGGCCAGAATAGCGCGCGGTCAACACGACGCGTGGCGCACTGGTGTTCTCCGCTGGCGCGAGGCGAGCAAAGCCAACCTCCAACACATAGGCTTCAGGGTTGGCCAGCGCGGGCTGCACACCGCGCTCGCCTAGTACAGCGCGGGAACCGCTGATTTTCACCAGCATGTCGGCAAGCCCCTGGCGTAACCCGCGCTCGCGCTCAGCACTGGTTTGGCTCTCGACCGTGATCGCCACCGTATAAAAGTCGGCCTCCGATATAGCCCACGCCGGTAGCGGAATCGCGAACATCGACGCTATCAAGACGGCTGCGTAAACGAATGATTTCATGACTGGAATTGTACCAGTTAACGCCCATGGTGGCTGGCGCCGCGGCGGTAGCCTCGCCGGCGGGATTCGGCATCATCACTGACTTTCAGCGGCAGGACGGCTACAATGCCGCGACCCCCGCCCTGCCTGGATACTCACCGTTGAGCCAACCCCGCGTGCCATCCTTGAGCTACAAAGATGCCGGCGTCGATATCGATGCCGGCAACGCCCTGGTCGAACGGATCAAGCCGATCGCCCGCCGCACCCGCCGCAAAGAGGTGATAGCCGGCCTCGGCGGTTTTGGCGCGCTCTGCCAGATTCCCGCGGGCTACCGGGAACCCGTCCTGGTCTCTGGCACCGATGGCGTGGGCACCAAACTGCGGCTCGCGATGGATCTGGGTCGTCACGAAACGGTCGGTATTGATCTGGTGGCCATGTGCGTGAACGACCTGGTCGTCAGTGGCGCCGAGCCGTTGTTCTTTCTCGATTACTACGCTACCGGCAAACTGGACGTGGAAACTGCGGCGGCGGTGATTGAAGGGATTGGCAAAGGCTGCGAGCTCGCTGGCTGTGCTCTGGTTGGCGGCGAAACCGCCGAGATGCCGGGCATGTACCAAGGCGAGGATTATGATCTCGCCGGTTTTTGCGTCGGTGTGGTCGAGCGCACCGGCATCATCGATGGCAGCCAGGTGCGGCCCGGCGATAGCTTGATCGGCCTTGCCAGCAGCGGCCCACACTCGAATGGCTTCTCGCTGATTCGCAAGATTCTGGCGGTCACTCAGACCGATCCCTTGGGGGTCGTGCTGGATGGCCAGACACTGGCAGATGCGCTGTTGGCACCGACACGAATCTATGTAAAAAATCTGCTCCAGCTGATCCGCGATAGCAAGGTCGCCGCCCTCGCCCACATCACTGGCGGCGGCCTGCTGGAAAATATCCCGCGGGTGCTGCCCGCAGGCACCAAGGCAGTGATCGACACCAGCGCCTGGACCCTGCCCCCGGTATTTGCCTGGCTGCGCGAGCAGGGCAATGTCACTGACGCCGAAATGTACCGAACGTTTAACTGCGGCATTGGCATGGTGATCTGTGTCCCTGAGGCATCTGTCGAACAGGCGCTGGCGCACCTGATCGCGGGCGGAGAAACCGCACGCAAAATCGGCACCGTTGCGACCGCTGTATCCGGTGAGCCACCGATTGAATTGCTGCCAGCGGGTCGGCGATGATGGGCGCGCCCGGCCTGCATCCGCATCCGGGCAGCGCGTTGTCCCTGATCACCCACCCGAGGCCGCCAATGCTGCGCCGACTGTTGATACCTGCGCTATTTGTAATAGTTGCGCTCTGTTTCACCGCTCCCGGTTTTGCCGCGTCCGCGCCCGTGAGCCCGTTCAAGGCAACCTATGTCGCCAAGTTCAACGGCATGCCGGTGGAGGCGCAACGGGAACTGGTCAAAGTCGGCAATGGCTACCGATTGAGCACTTCAGCAAACAACGTGCTCGGACAAATGAGTGAGAGTGAGCTGTTCAGCATTGACGCCAAGGGTGTGATTCAGCTCGACCAGTACCATTCGCAACAGAGTTTTTTCGGGATCGCCAAAGCAGAAGACTTGGTCATTGATGCAACCAAAGGTACCGCCCGTTATACCCGCAAAGACAAGCAGCGCGATATTGCTCTCGCCCCCGGCTATCTGGGCCCGGTGAGCTATCAGCTTCAGCTCGCCCGCGATCTTGCGGCAAAGGCACCGGCCTACCACTACCAGGTCATCAATCGGGGAAAAGTGAAGGATTACCGCTTTGAGGCCATCGGCGAAGAGGTGGTCGAAACCGCCATTGGACCGATCCGCACCCTGAAACTGCGGCGAGTGCGCGACAACCAGGAACGGGAAACCCTGTTCTGGATGGCACCGGAGTGGAACTATCTGTTAATCAAGCTGTGGCAGCGGGAAGAGGACGGCCAGAGTTACGAGCTGACGCTGAGCACTGCCACCGTGAACGGCCAACCGGTGACAGCAAAAACAGGCAACCCGCAAGCCCCGGCCACCCACCACGAGCGCTGAGGCAATATGCATGCGCGTCTCCGACCATGATCGGCCCGGCGAAGCATCGGCGCGATACCGACGCCCCTGGTTGGCACTCGTCGTAGGTTTGGCACTGCTCAGCAGTGGCTTGTATCTGCTCTATCGCTACTATGGCGAGGAATCGGCGCCGGTAATGTCCACGGACATCGCAGAGCCAGCGGCGGTTTCCACTACGCAGCCCACCACGCAGCAATCCGCCGATCAAACCGCCGACGCAAGCGCGCGAATTCCACCCACATCGGCAACGACTGTGGAGCCGTCGCTGGCGGAACTCTCCACGCTCGATGATAACGACAGCGCGATCCGCGGCCAGTTACAGCAGCTCACCACTGACCCCGAGTGGCTGCACTGGCTGCAGGGTGAAAATTTGATCCAGCGCATGGTCGGGTTTGTCGACGCCCTGGCAAGAGGGATGGTCGCACGCAAACTGTTGCCAATAACTCCGCCGGGTGACTTCGTCGCAACGCAAGCTGATGGCAAAATCTGGCTGGATCGCGATAGCTACCAGCGTTTCGACCGTTTTGTCACCCTGGTCAACAGTATCGATACACAGCTGGCAGCGCGGTTATTCCACTGGTTGCGGCCACTCCTGGAAGCCAGCTATGGTGAACTCGGCTATGCGCCGGAAGACTTTGACAAGGGGGTCATTGCGGCGATTGAGCACTGTCTGGCCGCTCCGGAGATCGCCATCCCTATCGCGCTGACGCTGACAGCGAAGGTCTATCGGTTTGAGGATCCCGCGCTTGAAGCGCTTCCCGCAGTACAAAAACAACTCCTACGCATGGGGCCGGACAACGTTCACGCCATCAAACAGCAACTGCGGCTCCTGCGTGATGCCTTGCTGGAGCTGACATTACCCGCCGACGCGGCGGAATCGGCAGACTCGCCATCCGGCGAGTAAAAACGCAGCCGTACGCAATAAAGCAGTAGAAAACTGCACTCACGGTGGCCCCTCACTCTATCAATCCTTACTGACGATCTTCGCGTCAGCCACCACGAGAGCTTCATACGCTTTGTAATCTCGCCCCGCCAATGACCGTAGAGTCGACTGTTCCAACCGCCCACGCTCGTCCGCTGACAACTGCTTGCCATCGCCCGGCTCAATCGCCAGCAGAGCGAGCACAATATGATCGCCGCCGCTCGTTACCAAGGTATCCACGGCGGGCAGTGAGCCGGTCGCCGGCAGAGCAAAGGCCTTATCGCGAAGCTCCGGATTTACCCCATCGGCAAATCGCTTGGTATCGACGCTGATCTGCCACTGCAACTTCTCGCTTTTCGCAACATCTCCAACACTCTCACCGTTGCGAATGCGCTTGGCGATAGCATTGGCACGCCCGTCCAGCAGCACACGGGCTTTATCCGCCTTCAGTTTTTCCACTATTTGTGGGCGTACGTCCGCGAGCGGCATGATCGTCGCCGGCAGGTGCTGGCGCACTTTGAGCACTACCATGGAACCATCGGCGAGTTCGAGGACGTCGCTGGCGTACCGATTTTCCAGAACCCCTTCGCTGAACGCCGCAGCGACAACAGCAGGAAATGCAGCCACTCCGTCACCGCCGATGCGTGAAAAGGGTTTGGAAACGCGCACGGGCAAGCCTAACGTCTTGCCAACGTCGGCAAGATTTTCGGCGTTGTAGGTCAACTCCTTCAGCTGGCTCACTTTCTCGGGTAACAGCTCCGCGACCTGTGCCTGCTGCAATTCTCGCTTGATCCGATCTTTTTCTTGTTCGAAGGACAACTTGGGCGCAGCCTGAAGCTCCAGCAGTTTGATCAAATGCAGACCGCTTTCCGTCTTCACCGGCGCCGACACCTCACCCACTTTCAACTGTGCCACCACCTTTTCAAACTGTTCAGGAAAAGCACCCGGCTCAACAAAACCCACATCGCCGCCCTGTCCAGCACTCCCACTATCCTCGCTGTAAGCGCTGGCCAATTTGCCAAAGCCCTCACCGTCAGCAATTTTTTTGCCGATTTCAGCAAGCGTCTTCTGGTGACTATTATCTGCTTTTGGCGCCACCAGGATGTGGGCGACGTGGCGCCTTTCACCGATGACATGTTTGGCGACTTCGTCCGCATATTGCTTGCGGACGTCCTCTTCGGTAATCGTTATGTCGCGCAACAGTTCATCGGGTTTAATCTCTAGATAATCGACAACAACCTGCTCCTCGGCCTGAAAAAAGCTCTGATTGTCGTCGTAAAAGGTTTTGCTTTCCTGGTCGCTTACCCCGATCTGACTAATCACCGGAGCCACCGGGATGATCAGGTAGGCAAAATTTCGACGTTGTTCCAGCAATTCGAGCAGCAGTTGAACTTCCCAAACGGTGGCAAACCCGGTTCCCGACACACCCGCCGCCAATTGACCCACGAGCAGTTTGTTCTGCAATAACGCATTGTAGGTTTGCGGCGAATAGCCCATTTGTCGCAGAACAAATTCATACCTCGCTTTATCGAAGCGACCGTCAGAATGAAAAGCCGATTCATTGCGAAGTATTTCCGCGAGAGTCTGTGGCGCGACCGCCAGATGTCGCGCTCTCGCCGCCTGTTCCATGACTTTTTCACGAATCAAGCCTTGCTGCACTGGACCACGCAGTTGATCGTCATCCAACAACTCTGGGTCAAGTCCGTCCTTTTGACTGAGCAGCGTTTGTCTTTGTATCGCTATCGCCCGCTCGAGCTCAAGCTTTGTGATCTTTTCGCCATTGACGCTCACAGCAGCATCCGTCGCGGCACCACCTGTAAAAAACGAATCGACCCCGAAAAAGACGAAAGGTATAGCGATCAACACAACCAGCCACAGCGCGACACCTTTTATGCGCTCACGAAAATCCTGCAGCATTTATCTACCTTTTTTCAATAGCCCTCATCAGGCGAATTCAAAAAAGCAAAAAGGCGCACCGGGATGCGCCTTTTTGCCATGACCATTTCTACCTTCAGCTAATCGACTACTTGGTTAGCACTAGTTGACCGCGTCTTTGAGTGCTTTGCCCGCCTTGAATCCGGGCACATTAGACGCTGCAATCTTGATTTCATCACCAGTCCGAGGATTGCGACCCAACCGTGCCGGGCGATGCTTGACCGCGAAGGTGCCAAAGCCAACCAACGCAACCGGATCGCCTCTCTTCAACGCGGTAGCAATTGCTTCGACTGCGCCATCAAGCGCGCGACCTGCAGAAGCCTTGGAAATGTCCGCGGCATCGGCAATAGCATCAATGAGTTCCGATTTATTCACCTTAAACCTCTATTTATTTTGGTCAATTCCGCTATTGAAAGATCAAGTACCACGCAAGCGATACCTATTCATTCCATCTAACTTTATTGTCCGTCAAATTCGTTGGCAAGAGCGCAGGCTTTATACCAACCTGCTAGCTGGAGGTCAAGGAAGACTATGCAATTACGTCACTCATGGGCATCCAAATCATCAATGCGTGTTCATTCGCTGACTACCTTGGCCGTCGCCTTTGTCTTCTCCGGCAGTCTCACTGGCGACACGATTGTAATCCTCGTCCGACAGCGATATTGGCAAGGATTCCAGCGCAATCGCCAATACATCATCAATCCACTTCACCGGAGTAATCTCCAGATCGGCCTTGATGTTGTCCGGAATCTCCTTCAAATCGCTAACATTATCGTGGGGAATGACAACCTTGCGGATGCCACCCCGGTGGGCCGCCAATAATTTCTCCTTGAGGCCGCCGATTTTCAACACCTGTCCCCGCAGCGTAATTTCGCCCGTCATGGCGACTTCGGCGCGCACGGGAATTTCCGTCAGTACAGAGACAATAGCCGTGCACATCGCAATACCCGCGCTCGGGCCATCCTTCGGTGTTGCACCCTCCGGCACATGGATATGTAGATCCCGCTTTTGATGAAAATCGCGAGCAATGCCCAGGGCCTGTGCGCGACTGCGCACGACTGTCAGCGCCGCCTGTATCGATTCCTGCATGACGTCGCCCAGGGAGCCCGTCTTGATGACCTGACCCTTTCCGGGCACAGCGGCGACCTCAATGGTCAACAACTCGCCGCCGACGGACGTCCACGCGAGGCCAGTGACCTGCCCGATCTGGTTGTGCTCCTCGGCGCGACCAAAATCAAACTGCCGTACCCCCATCAGATCTTCTAGCTGACCTGGCACCACCCGCACGATGTGGTTGCCTTTCTCTTTGCTGTGGCGGGTAACCACTTTGCGGCAGATCTTCGCCAAGGCCCGCTCCAAACCCCGAACACCGGCCTCGCGAGTGTAGTAACGGATCATATCCGCGATCGCCGCCTCATCGACCGCCAATTCATCAGCCGTCAGGCCGTTCGCGATGCGCTGTTTGGGCAACAGATATTTTTCTGCAATACTAATTTTTTCCTGCTCGGTGTAGCCGGGCAAGCGAATCACTTCCATGCGATCAAGCAGAGGTCCCGGGATATTCATCGAATTTGCAGTGCAGATAAACATCACCTGGGAAAGGTCGTAATCCACCTCCAGATAATGATCACTAAAGGTATTGTTCTGCTCCGGGTCGAGCACTTCCAACAGCGCAGACGCCGGATCACCACGGCTGTCCATCCCCATTTTGTCGATTTCGTCAAACAGAAACAGCGGGTTTTTGACCCCCGCCTTGGCCATTTTCTGAATCAGCTTCCCCGGCAATGACCCAATGTAGGTCCGGCGGTGACCGCGTATCTCCGCCTCGTCGCGGACGCCACCGAGAGACATGCGGACGAACTTGCGACCGGTGGCACGCGCAATGGACTCACCCAGCGAAGTCTTGCCAACGCCCGGAGGCCCGACCAAACAGAGCACTGGGCCTTTCGGTTTTTTGACTCGTTTCTGAACAGCCAGGAACTCCAGCACCCGCTCCTTGACGTCCTCCAGACCAAAGTGATCTTCATTCAGAATGCGCTCGGCACGCGCGAGGTCATGATGAACCTTGCTCGCCTTTTTCCACGGCACATTCACCAGCCAATCGATATAGCTGCGCACCACCGAGGCCTCGGCGGACATCGGCGACATCATTTTGAGCTTGTTAAGCTCGGCTTTGGCCTTGTCAAAAACAGGCTTGGGCATGCCCGCATCGCGGATCCTCGTTTCCAGCTGGTCGATCTCACTGGGCGCGTCATCGAGCTCTCCAAGCTCTTTCTGGATCGCCTTCATCTGCTCGTTGAGATAATACTCGCGCTGGCTTTTTTCCATCTGCTTTTTGACGCGCCCGCGGATACGCTGTTCGACCTGAACGATGTCGAGCTCGGATTCCATCAACGCCAGCAAATGCTCAATGCGCTTCTTCCTGTCAACGATCTCAAGGATTTCCTGCTTTTGCTGGAGATTGAGCGTCATGTGAGTAGCGATGGTATCGGCGAGCCGGCCCGGCTCGTCGATGCCGGCGACCATGGTAATGACCTCGGACGGGATTTTCTTGCTGGAGTTAACGTACTGCTCAAGCCGGCTATTCAATGCGCGCATCAGCGCATCGACTTCGATTGAGGTGAGCTCATCCCTTGCCATGACCTCAAAATCCACCGAATAATAGCCATTATCATCGCGAATGTTATCGACGCGAGCGCGCTCACCACCCTCAACCAACACCTTGACGGTGCCGTCTGGCAATTTCAGCATCTGCAGAATGGTCGCCAATGTCCCCACGTCATAGACATCCGCCAAACCCGGGTCATCAATCGCCGGATCGCATTGGGCAACCAGGAAAATCTGCTTTTTCTGTTGCGCCATTGCCGCTTCCATCGCCAGAATCGATTTTTCGCGGCCCACGAACAGCGGCACGACCATGTGGGGAAAGACCACCACATCGCGCAGGGGAAGCATTGGCAGCGTGGTGCTGATCGGTTGTTCGAAGTTATCCTTTACCATCTCGACCTCGGTAGGGGCTAAAGCCCATGCATCTGATATCGAAGGATGTGGGGGCTGCCACCAAAAAAACAACCGGGGTTAACGCAACAAGGGCCATTCCGGCCCTTGTTCGTCTACTTGTCGTCGCCAGCCGCCCTGGCTTTATCAGGATTCTGATACACCAATAGAGGCTCGGATTCACCACGGATTACAGCCGCGTCAATGACCACTTTGTGGACATCTTTCTTCGACGGAATTTCATACATGGTATCGAGCAGGACGCTTTCGAGAATCGACCGCAGGCCACGAGCACCCGTTTTCCGTTCAAGCGCCTTGCCGGCAATCGCCTCAAGCGCGTCGCGGCGAATGTCCAGCTCAACGCCTTCCATTTCAAAGAGCGTGGCGTATTGCCTGGACAGAGAGTTTTTGGGTTCGACCAGGATATTGATCAATGCCTCTTGGTCGAGTTCTTCCAGTGTCGCAATCACTGGCAGGCGGCCGACAAACTCGGGAATCAACCCGTAGCGAACCAGATCTTCCGGGCGCAACTCGGCCAGAGTCTCTCCAATATTGCGCTGCTGATCCTTGCTTTTGACCACGGCACCAAAACCGATTCCGCTTTTCTCAGATCGATCCTGGATAACTTTTTCGAGTCCAGAAAAGGCGCCGCCGCAAATGAACAGGATGTTACTGGTGTTGACCTGCAAAAACTCCTGCTGCGGATGTTTGCGCCCCCCTTGAGGTGGCACCGAAGCAATAGTGCCCTCAATAAGCTTCAAAAGAGCCTGCTGGACACCTTCGCCGGACACATCACGGGTAATCGACGGGTTGTCCGATTTGCGTGAAATCTTGTCAATCTCATCGATATAAACGATGCCTCGCTGAGCCTTCTCGACATCGTAATCGCATTTTTGCAGCAACTTCTGGATGATGTTTTCAACGTCCTCACCGACATAACCCGCCTCAGTGAGGGTGGTGGCATCGGCGATAGTGAAGGGCACATTAAGCAGCCTGGCTAGCGTTTCCGCGAGCAGGGTTTTACCACTGCCTGTTGGCCCGACCAAAAGTATGTTGCTCTTGCTCAGTTCGACATCACTGCGGGCGGCCTTGTCACCGTGCTTCAACCGCTTGTAGTGGTTGTATACGGCGACCGACAACACTTTCTTGGCGCGCCGCTGACCGATCACATACTGATCGAGAATATCGCAGATCGCCTGCGGAATAGGTAGCCGATCACCGGCCTCCGTGGTCTCGGCGTCACGAATTTCCTCGGAAATAATGTCATTACACAGATCGACACATTCATCGCAGATAAAGACGGAAGGCCCCGCAATTAGCTTGCGCACCTCATGCTGGCTCTTGCCACAAAAGGAGCAGTACAGAAGTTTGTCGCTGTCCCCACCTTGCTGTTTAGCCACCGTCCTCTCCTCAACGGAAAATCGTCACCGACTTGCCTAGCAAACACTAAACCAAAAAAAGGAGTTTGTCTTGGGCTCTGCACATCCTTCTATACCCGCTTGTCAAGCACTCCGTCGACCAAACCATAGGCTTTGGCCTGGGCGGCATCGAGAAAATTATCGCGTTCCGTATCGAGCTGGATCTTGTCGATGGACTGTCCCGTGTGTTGTGCCAGAAGCTGGTTCAACCGATCACGGATCTTGAGAATTTCCTGGGCATGGATATGGATATCCGACGCCTGACCCTGCGCACCGCCACTCGGCTGATGGATCATGCATCGAGAATTGGGCAGCACGAAGCGTTTGCCGGGGGTGCCAGCGGCTAGCAAAAACGCGCCCATACTGGCCGCCTGGCCAATGCACATGGTGCTGACGTCCGGCTTGATGAACTGCATGGTGTCGTAGATCGATAATCCGGCGGTCACCGAACCACCTGGAGAATTGATATAAAGATGAATATCTTTATCTGGATTCTCCGACTCCAAAAACAACATCTGTGCCACGACCAGATTGGCCGAATAATCCTCTACCGGGCCCACCAAAAAGATGACCCGCTCTCTCAGCAAGCGCGAATAGATGTCATAGGCGCGCTCGCCACGGGCGGTCTGCTCGACCACCATCGGCACCAGCCCGCCGGCACCCCGCACTGCGGGTGCGAATCCGAACTCACTATAGGTCATGTCATTTCTCTGAAATCATTAAGTCGCATTGTAACTGTGCCGGGAGAGAAGACAAGCAGGCAAAACCACCTTGAATCGCGACGCCCCTGCCCCCTGCCACTGGCCCTGCGACAGGTCTATTCACGCCCCTCACTGCCGCTGTCACCCTCACTCCCTGTATCTTCCTCCGCCGCAGGCTGCGCATCTGGGGTCAGGACACTCTCATAATCGACAATCTCATCGGAAACCTTAGCCTGCCCCAGCAGGTAGTTAACCACCTGCTCTTCCATGACAGCCGCTTGCACACTGCCTAACAAGCGCTCGTCGCGGTAATAATGGTGAACAACTTGCTCTGGCTGATCGTAGGTCGCAGCGATTTCCTCTACCTGTGCACGCACCCGATCACCGTCCACAGCCAGCTTGCCGGCCTTCGCGACTTCGACAATCAGTAGACCAAGAGTCACTCGGCGCTTGGCCTGATCAACAAAAACGTCATCGGGGAGCAGCGATGGATCAAATTGCTGACCACCCCCGAACTGAGCCAGCATGCGCTCTCGCAAGCCTTCGATCTCATTGGCAAGCAGTGCTTGTGGCAGCGGAATATCGTGGCGCTCGTAGAGCAGGTTCATGAGCCGGTTTTTGATTTTGTTTTTTGTCGCCCGCGCCAATTCCAACCCCATGTTGTCACGCACTTTACAGCGAAATTCTTCTTCGCCCCCCTCGGTCACGCCGAACAGGGCAAAAAAGCCCTGATCGAGCGTCGCTGGCTGGGATTCCCGCAACGCATTGATCTTGACGTCGAAGCTCAACGTGGCACCCCGCAATTCCTCTGCCCGGTAATCTTCGGGGACCGTCAAGCTAAGGGTTTTCTGATCCCCCGCCGACAATCCCACAAGCGCGGACTCAAACCCCGGCAACATGCGCCCGGAACCCAGGATGAGATCCATGCCGGTGGCACTGCCACCGGGGAACGCCTCACCATCGCGGGTGCCGGTAAAGTCGACATTGGCCTGATCGCCATCGACAGCGGGACGCTCGACTTCCACCCATTTGGCACGCTGCCTGCGCAACGATTCAATCACCTTCTCGACATCCGCATCGGTGATCTCGGCGACCGGCTTGCTAATCACTAATGTTGAAAAATCAATAAGTTGGATTTCTGGGTAGACCTCAAATGTCGCCACATACTGAAGGTCCTGGCCCGGTTTATCCTTGATCTCCTGAATCGCTGGGGGGCCTGCCGGGCGAAGGTTGTGCTGAGCCACCGCGTCGTAAAAAGAGCTGTTGAGGATCTCTCCCACCACTTCGCGGCGAACTCCGCTACCGAACCGCTGACGCACGACCTGAAGGGGCACCTTGCCCTTGCGAAATCCGTCAATGCGCACCGTCTTGGATGCCTTTTGCAAGCGCTCCAGGACTTCATTGTCGATTTGCTCCGCGGGTAAACCAACGGTCAGGCGACGCTCGAGCCCAGCGGTCGTCTCAATCGAAACCTGCATGGATTTTCCTCGTTAACACGGTGAATTAAAGGACTTTTACAATTGGTGCGAAAGAAGAGACTCGAACTCTCACGGGTTGCCCCACTGGAACCTAAATCCAGCGCGTCTACCAGTTCCGCCACTCTCGCCCGACCCCTGGGTGTCTATGGCACTTCGGGTACCCGAAAAGGGGGCAAGAGTTTGCCACAGCGGCCCCGTCCCGGCAATATCACACGAGCAATTGAGCCGCCAGCGATCACCCGGATCGAATCCATCAGCCGCGCCGGGGCCGCGATATCAGCAGCTCAGCGTCTTCATCACCGGAATTCCTGGTCAGGATTGCCAACCGGCGAGCTGGGACTAGCGCCGCGGATTCGGGCTCCAGCAACACTTCGCCAACACTGACGCACCCGACCAAGGTCATTGCGAGGGCGTAATCGCCGTCCGCTGGCCACCGCCACTCCGCACCCGGCGTCAGAGTCAGCCGTTGAACGTCGAAATCCTCGAAGCCAACCACCAACTCGCGACGCAGGCCAACGCCGATCTCGACAATCTCACCGGCATCATCCGGCGGAGTCTCCACGCTCATCAAAGCAACCGCGGCGCGGGTATCCCAGTGCTCCTGGGTGAGCACTTTCTGAGCAAACGACAGGATTTTGCGCTCGTACACCGGGGTCTGAAATTCGACCGTGCGCACACCGTGCTGAAGCGCATGCGGCACCAGTCGCGGAACCTTGACCACATCCCCGACCTTCAGCGGTTTGGACTGCGTAAAGCGGTTCATCGCCGCTCGCAATTGCTCCTCGTCCGCGCGATCCTCCGCCGACACACAATCCAGCCAATGTCTCACCGCATCCGCGGCGACCGGATCCGCGGCGGACAAACCCATCTCCAGGCGCCGCTGGTCGAGTTCGCAGTCGATTTTTCGCCGTATCTGCTCATACGCCAATACGGCGTTGAGGTAGGCCGCGCGAAAGTCTGCATCGGTGGGGTACTGGGCGCGAAGATGTTGGTCAAAACCAAAGCGGATAGCTCCCTCGCCGTCGGGCCAGGCTTGGCGATCTATGTGGGTAACGATATAGACTTCGCGCTTTATTTCATGAAGTTCAAAATAGAGATCGCCATAAACGGGCTCGGGCCGAGGATCCAGGATTTTCAACAAATTTAACTGTTCGCTGTTGCCGAGAAGGCGGCGACGTGCGAGCGACAGTACCCAGGGTAGTGGCACGCTCAGAACCCCATCAGTGACGCCAGACTGGCCGCGTAATTCAATGCCCGTGTACCAGATCTCCTGCCCCCAAGGTTTCGGAATATGGGTGGGCGCGAGGCGTAGAGGTGCACCGAAATCGATCAGCGGTGCGCCAAGCCGATTGCCGATCTCTCGCAGACGTTGTTGGGAAGACTGCGTTCGCACATCGCCGACATCCACCCCATCAAGGTGATCTTGTGCAGCCGCGATTTGATCTGTCACTAGCCCACCAATCCACTGCCCGCCACCGGACACCGCAAAGACTCCAATCAGATCGATAATGGGAGAATCGGCAAGGTAGTATTGCGCGAAACTGTAACGGACAGCCACGATACCGTCACCGCGATCACAAAGCGCATCCAAGGTGGATTCAGGATCACACCCCTCGATAATTTCAATCATCTGGCCTCCCTGGTAGCACGGAAGTCTAGCAAAATTGGACTCGGCACCCATCGCCCGCGGGCGCCAAATTAAAGGTTGACGGCACCACTCCCCGGTTATTTAATACGGCCTCATTCATTGGGCACGGAGCTTACCTTCATGAAGCCATCCAGTAAAAAATTACTGCCCTTGTTCGCTGCTTCACTGCTGTCAGTAGCCATCAGCGGGTGTGGTGACAAGAGCGCGCCCACGTCCGACGAGTCGAGCACCGGCGAAAAAGCTGCATCCATGATCAATGATGCATCAAAATCCGTTGGCGAAGCCGCCACGGCCGCCAAGGAAACCGCTACTGAAGCTGGCGGCAAGGCGGCGGAAGCTGGCGGCAAGGCGGCGGAAGCAGCCTCCGATGCCGCGGCAAAGGCGTCTGATGCCGTTGAGAGCGCGACCGAATCTTCCGATACAGCTGACTAAATCTGCCGCTGCCGTACAAAATATTCGGGGGAATCTCCGATCTCGCATAAGGCCGACCAATGTCGGCCTTATGCGTTTCCTGCCACAAGCCTGATCGCCTTATCTCGTTGCGTTGGCCACCGCAGGCCAGTAACGCTTGAAGACGAGCAGTCTGCCGAATTTGTTTCCCCCATCTAGCCGTAGTAGCGCTCGCCGTTCGCTGCCATCGCACGCATCGCCGCCGTCGGCTGATAGAGCTCGCCCAGTTTGTGATAGGGCGCAACCAGGGCGCAAAACTGGTCGAGCCCGATCTCATCAAGCCAGCGAAATACGCCGCCGCGAAAACGCGGAAAGCCGAGGCCATTGATCAAGCCCATATCCGCCTCTGCCGGCGACGCAACGATATTTTCCTCAAGACAACGAGCAAGTTCTGTACACATGGGCGCCATCATCCGCGCAATGATTTCGTCCTCCGTAAAGTTCCGCCGCGGTGCCACTTCTCCGGCAAAAAGCTCCCACACTTCCGGCTGAAACAACTTGGTCGGCCTGCCTTTTTTGTCGGGCTCATACGTGTAAAAACCGCGGCCATTCTTCTGACCAAAACGGTTGTTGTTGAAGAGCATTTTGGTAGCTCCGGTAAAATCAGGCTGCATCCGTCCTGGAAAGCCTTCAGCCATCACCGCGGCGCCGTGGACAGCGGTATCCATACCGACCACGTCCAGCAGATAGGCCGGCCCCATGGGCCAACCCCAACGCTCCATTACCTGATCGATCTGGACGAAGTCGGCACCGTCCCGGAGCAGTACATTTAAACCATTGAAGTAGGGAAATAACACGCGGTTAACCAGAAATCCGGGACAGTCATTCACCACCAGGGGCTTTTTACCCAGCGTCAGGGCGTAGTCGACCAAAGCTGAGATCGTCGCCGCGGATGTCTTTTCACCGCGGATAATCTCCAACAACGACATCGCGTGAACGGGATTGAAAAAATGTAGCCCGCAGAATTTGTCCGGACGCCTGAGATCGCTGGCCAGGCGAGTAATCGAAATGGTAGACGTGTTGGAGGCCATGATGGTCGAGTCGGGCAACAGTGCCTCCACCTCTTTCAGCACGGCGGCCTTGACGTCCGGATTTTCCACCACCGCTTCAACAATAACGTCACAGTGTTCGACGCCATCGTAGGACAATGAAGGCGCAATTCGCGCGCGCGCCGCATCGGCATTCTCGGCACTCATGAGGCGCCGTTCGACACTCTTGGCAAGCAACTTCTCAGCCTCGCGCAAGCCGGTGTCGATAGCCTGCTGATGGATGTCTTTCATGATCACCGTGAGGCCGCTGACGGCATTCTGATAGGCAATGCCGCCACCCATGATTCCAGCGCCGAGCACCGCCGCCCGCGCCACCTTGGCGGATGTCTTGGCCGCCTGCTCACGGGCGATCCTGGCAGTGTACTGCTCGCTCAAAAACAACCCGACGAGCGCCCGGCACTGGGGAGTTTGAATCAGTTTGAAAATTGGTCTCGCGCTCTACCCGCAGCGCCGCCTCCAGGTGCATCTCCGCTGATTCAATCATCACATCAACAGCGGCGACAGGCGCGGGATAATGTTCGCCAACGCGGGACACCACCGCAGCCCTGACCTTTTCCGCAATTGCCGGACAATCCGCTAAATCGCCGGATGATAAAGGTGCCGCCTTAAGCTCACGGCGTAGCCCGTAGTCGCAGTGGCCATCGGCACACCGCCGTAACAGCTTGATGGCTTCATCACGCAGATCGCCTGGCGTTGCCACCGCATCTACAGCACCATCGGCGAGCGCCGTCGCGGCGTCCTGATGCAGGCCATGGGCAATCCAGTTCACCGCTTTCTCGAAACCGATCAATCGGGGCAGGCGGACCGTACCGCCCCAACCGGGGATGATTCCCAGCCGGGTTTCGGGCAGGCCGATACGAGTTGCCGACGACATCACCCGGTAATCGGCGGCGAGGCCAAGCTCTAGTCCTCCACCCATGGCAAATCCGTTGATCGCTACCACCACTGGAAAGGGTAGCCCCTCGAACCGGGTCAGGGTGCGGCTAATGCGTTCGGAGCGCTCGCGGTACTGAGCTTCGGGCTGAGCGAAATTGTGGCGAAATTCCGTGATGTCGGCGCCGACGATGAATACCCGCTTACCACTGCTGACAAGCAGGCCACGCACAGCTTTCTGCTGATCGAGGCTATCGAGCGCCTGCACCAACTCGCCGAGAGTCTCCGCATTCAGCTTGTTGATGGAATCCGTTTGCGAATCGAAACACAATTCCACAAAATCGTTGTCGATCCACCGCAGCACCAAAGTCTTGCCGTGAAACATTCGCCATTCCCCAGTCTGAGTAATATCGGCCTGAATAACATCGGCCATCGCCTTACGCGACAGCGCAAAATACCGCCGCACTCTACATCCGCCATCACCCGCGCGGCAAGTGACCACTGACTGGTGACAGCCGCAAAACACGAATGGTTTGATGCGAAGGTAAATCCGGGAGATGGCGCCAGATACAGCCAGCGCGATCAATAATTCGATAGAGGGTGCGAGGAATCGCAGAGGTAAAGTGGCGGTAAGCGCTACCAGCGGTGCGGCAAGCTCCCACCACGTTGGCGTTGATTGCGGTCGTTGCCAAAACAGTTCCAACAGCAAAGCAGGAAAAACTTCGACCGCAGTCCGAGCACCTGCGTCAACTCCCGTGCTCGAAAAAAGATGGTGCCCAAGGCCGGATTTGAACCGGCACGGCTTGCGCCACTACCCCCTCAAGATAGCGTGTCTACCAATTTCACCACTTGGGCAAACGCTTTACTTCGGTGCCGATGGCACCGGTACCCTAGATTTATCCTCAACTTGCGGCAGCTCCGATGTTTTCGGCACCGAGTCATCGCCCTGAGCTTTGTCGCTCGCATCCACCACCGGAATGTCGCTAGCCGCCGCGGGCGCCGCTGAGGATTCGAGAATTTCCAGTTCAGGCAACACACCGTTCGCCATACCCGCCTTGTCTTTCGCGATGATCGCGAGGCCAAAACTGGTAATGAAAAAGAGCGTCGCCAAAATCGCCGTCACCTTACTGAAAAAATTCCAGCTACCGGCACTACCGAAGAAGGTTTGCGAAGCACCCGAGCCAAAGGAAGCGCCGGCGTCAGCGCCCTTGCCTTGCTGCAACAGGATCATGCCAACAATCGCAACTGCTGTCAGCAGGTGAACCACCAATATCAATGTTTCCATCAGTTCCGATCTGCTATCGCACAAATTGCATTGAATTCGTCGGCATTTAACGCCGCGCCACCCACCAGAACACCGTCGATATCATCCTCGCAAAGCAGTTCCGCGACATTTGCGGCTTTGACACTGCCACCGTAGAGAATGGGTGTAGCCGCACCGTACTCACCGAGCTCCGCTCTGATTGCGCGATGGACATCCTGCGCCTGCGTCGGTGTCGCGGTACGCCCACTGCCAATTGCCCACACCGGCTCATAGGCGATAACCGCACTGGCCAAGGCTGCCCGCCCAACGCGATTCACCACTGCTTGCAGTTGGTTGCGGATCACCACCAAGGTGCTACCCGCCTCGCGCTCTGCCAGGCTTTCGCCAACACAGAGGATGGGGGTTAGGCCCCAGCGTTGGGCAGCGGCGAATTTCCCCACCACCCTGACATCGGTTTCGCCAAAAATAAATCGTCGCTCCGAGTGACCAACAATCACATACTGGCAGCCAAAATCCTTCAGCATGGCGCCGGACACATCGCCGGTATAGGCGCCCT
This sequence comes from Porticoccaceae bacterium, assembly GCA_051306415.1. Lineage (GTDB taxonomy): Bacteria > Pseudomonadota > Gammaproteobacteria > Pseudomonadales > Porticoccaceae > CBDDRG01. The sequence continues at coordinate 465 of JBPPNE010000278.1, read as the reverse complement.
CGTCGTATTCGCTGAGATCTTGTGCACCGAGCGCAACTCCAGCTCCCATGATCTGCGCAGCCACATCAGCCAAAAACACCGATGGCGGACAAACCACCACTTCCGCTGAACCGCCCTGCCGATCACCAATGATAGACCCCACCAGAGCGGCAACGGACGCGCGCCGCCCGTGCATTTTCCAGTTGCCCACTACCAGCGGTTTGCGCATAACTCACCGGCCTAAAAAGGGCGCTCATGGTAGCGGAGTCAATCTGCACATACAAGATAACCGGGCTCAATCGAGGGCATCGGCGATGACATCGGCGACCTGTCGGGCGAGTCGCGCGACCAGTGCGGCGTCATCGCCCTCGACCATGACTCTCACCACAGGTTCGGTACCGGAAGGGCGCAGTAAAACCCGGCCACGGCCGGCCAGTTGCTCCTCCGCGCGCTCCACCGCGGCGCGGATCAGCGGCTGGCTCATAA
>JBPPNE010000277.1:0-10080 GCA_051306415.1 Porticoccaceae bacterium | reverse complement strand
TTGTTGCTGGTGAGGATCACCAGGGGCTTCACCGTCGCCTTGATGGTGCCGATCTCGGGAATCGAGACCTGAAAGTCCGACAGCACTTCGAGCAGAAAGGCTTCGAACTCGTGATCGGATTTGTCCACCTCGTCGATCAGCAACACACAGCCCTGCTCGTAGTGCAGTGCCTTGTACAGTGGTCGCGGTTCGAGAAAATCCTCGGAAAAAAACAGATCCTCGTGGTCGCGAATCTTGGCCATGGAGGCGCGCAGGCCGGTGGCGCCATCGAGCAATTCGCCGAGCTTGTCCTTCAGCAGCTGGGTATACAGCAACTGCTTCGCGTATTTCCATTCATACAATGCCTTGGCCTCGTCCAGGCCTTCGTAGCACTGCAAGCGCACCAGGGGTACGCCGAGGATCTGCGCGGTGGTTTTGGCGAGTTCGGTTTTGCCGACGCCGGCGGGGCCTTCCACCATCACCGGCTTTTGCAGGTTGTGGGCGATGTAGATACAGGTCGCGATCTGGTTGCTACAAATGTAGCCGGCGCTTTCGAAGCGGGCCTGAATATCCGCAACGGAGCCGAAGATGTCTTGATACAGGGTTTTCATAAATGATGATGGATTCCATGTTGGCTGCGGGCTGGTCACGCCTCAGCCGGCGCCGTCCCACGCCAGTGGGGATGGCGGTTGGTGGGTGGCGACAAGCCCGTTGGTGACGGATCATTATAGCCAATCTCGCTGGGATTCCATCCCCGGACGGCGGGCAGGCTGGGCTTGTGCGCGCACGGCGGATTTGTCTATGCTCTCGGCGATGCAAGACGACGATGACAAACAGCTGTTTCGCGACCGGGTCGGTGCCGTTACTCCGGTCAAGGGTGAAGCATCCGCGCTTCGCCGCGTGCCTGCCATAACGCCGGGGTTACAACAGCGAAGACGCGCGGCGACTCGTGCCGATCAGGGCCGTGGCAATCCGCTGGCAGGTATCGAACATATCGCGCGGATCAAACCGCTGGATCCCCTGTGCTTTCGCCGCGACGGCGTTCAGCATGGCGTGTTCAAGAATCTTCGCCAGGGCAGGTACGCGCCGGAAACCCGTATCGATCTCCACGGTATGTCCGTCGCCCAGGCCCGCGATGCTGTTCAAGACTTTGTTCGCGACGCGCTCGCGCACCATATCCGCTGCGGTTTGATAGCCCACGGCAAGGGCGAGTACCGCGACGAGCCGGCGCTGCTCAAGAGCTGCGTCAACCACTGGTTGCGCGAGCTGGAGGAAGTGCTCGCCTTCCACAGCGCCCAACGCCACCACGGTGGCCTCGGCGCCACCTATGTGCTGCTGCGCAAGAGTGCTCGCCAGCGCGCGGAGAATCGCGAAAAATTTGGCGGGCGCGGTGAGCAGAGCTAATCTTTCCGGAGCACTTCTCGCTGATCGGATAGCGATAACGGACGCTGGCGAGACTCGTCGCCGTTACAGTTTTTCTCGTTACGTCCGTTATAAAGGATTGATTGAAAGCGGGCGTTGACCGTTGCCCCTGCGCCAGAGAACTTGAGATTCGCGACGCTAGCGCGTAGAGTAAACTGGGCACGCAATAAAATAACGGCGGAAGGCCTGATAACACCCCTAGAAGGGACGGGCCAGTGGCAGGTAAATCTCTGACCACACGGCCGCACGAGTCTCGCAGCGCTATCTGAGTCGCCTCTATCCATGCGCAGGAGCTGAATTGGACAGGAAGCCAACTAACCATACCCGGGGCGATGGCGCCGTTATGGGCGATGCTCCCGATCCCATCGACAGCATTCTCGCATCGGTCGGCGACGCCGTCATGGTGCTGGATAGCCACCTGTGTATCCGGCGCATGAATGCCGTTGCCGAGCAGTTAACCGGTTGGTCACGCCAGCAGGCCAGCGGCAAACCCGTGGCCATGATTTTCAAGGCCGTCAGCGGTCGTAGCGGTGACGCCATCGATTGTCCGGCCGCTAAAGCAATGGCCACCGGAACGCCCACTGAACTCGCCCGCGATATCTTGCTTGTCGATCGCGCTGGCAACAAAAGCCAGATTGCCGCCAAAGCGACGCCGATCACGGGCGTCGAGAGCTGGTTTGGCAGCCTGGTGCTGGTGTTTCATGACGTCGAACGCGCCCCTTGGGTTCGCGAAGAGCGCACGGTCGCGACCATCGCCTTTGAAACCAGTACCCCACAAATTGTCGCCGACGCCAGTGGGGACATCCTCCGCGCCAACAATGCGATGGTTGCGCTCAGCGGTTACTCCCTCGACGAGTTCATGAAATTCAATCTGCGTCGCGACATCTTCGCCCACCAGCGCGACCCCGAACTCCGCTCGCTCCTGCGTGGCGAGGGTCAACGCGTATCCTGGAGCGGCGCCACGCTAAGACCAGACAAGGGCGGTGTTCTGCGCCATGTCTGGGATACCGTGACCGCGGTGCGCAACCACTCCGGCGATATTACGCACTATGTCGCCAGCATGCAGGATGTCACCCAGCTGATGGCGGCGTCCAGCGCGCTCGATGAAAGCCGACACATCTATCAACGCCTAATCGAATCCATCGGCGACGGCGTGGTATTTGTGCGCGACGGCGTCATTGTCGAAAGCAACGAGCGCTACGCGCGGATCATGGGTTATAACCGCATTCAGGTGATTGGTCGCCGAGTGGCCGAGCTGTCGGCGTCGATACAGATCGATGGCACGCCATCGTCACAGGATGTCCTCGATCGCCGCGTCAGCGAGCTGCTTCGCCACGGCGGCGGCACCTTGGATTGGAGCATGGTGCGCGCCGATGGCGGCCGCGTCGATCTGGAGGCCAGCGTGAACCCGGCGACCTGGAAAGGCAAGCCGGCGATCCTCGCCACGGTCCGGGATATCACCCGACGCCTGCGGGCCGAGCGTGAGTTGCAGACTCTAATCGAGGACCTGGAAAGAAAAGAATCCACCATCCGCATGGCTTCCGCGATCTATGGTATCGCTTGCTGGGAGCTGAATCTCGCTACTGGCACGCTGACTTGGAGCGATCACGCCGCTCAAATCCTGGGCGGTGGCGCGGCGCCGGCACCAGAGACTCTTGCGGCGGTTCGCAAAGGGATCCACCGCGATGATCTGGCGGTCTTTGATCAAGCGATGGCAGCCGCTATCGAAGCGGAAAAAGCAATGAATGTCGATTACCGGATCGTCAATCCCGGTGGCGAAATCATCTGGATCAACACCCAGGGACAGGTCGAGATCGACGGGGGGGGCAATGCGATATCGATGCGCGGCGCCAGCGGCGATATTACCCGGCGCAAGTTGTCGGAACAGGAAATCGAGCGCCTGGCGTACTACGACCCCCTCACCGGCCTGGCCAATCGTCGACTTTTTCTCGACCGCCTGCAGCAGGCTTGCACGCAGGCGGTTCGCAATCGCCAGAACGGCGCGGCGATTTTTATCGATCTCGATCGCTTCAAGCTGCTCAACGACAGCCTCGGGCATGTCGCCGGAGACCTGCTGCTGCGGGGAATTGCCGAGCGATTTGGAACGCTGATCCGCAAGGAGGACACGCTGGCTCGCCTGGGTGGTGACGAATTCGTGGTGTTGCTGCCGGTGATCGGTGAGGATCTTCACGCCGCCGCCAGTCATGTCCAGCTGGTTGCCAGCAAGCTTGCCGAGGCATTGCAGGAAAAATTCGATCTGGATGGCCGCGATTACCATATTTCAGCCAGTATCGGCGCGGCGATTTTTCCAGCGGACGGCGAGCGCGCCGAGCTCATTCTCGACCATGCCGATGCGGCGATGTATCAGGCGAAGAAGCAAGGCCGCAACACCATTGCGTTCTACCAGCCCGGTTTGCAAGCCGATGCCGACGCCCGGCTTGTTCTCGAACAGGATTTGCGCCATGCGGTCGAGCGCCACGAGCTGGAGCTTTACTACCAGCCACAGGTCGATGAACGCGGCCGGGTGGTGAGCGCCGAGGCCTTGATGCGCTGGAATCATCCGCGCCGGGGCCTGGTGTCGCCCGAGGATTTCATTGGCGTCGCGGAGGAAACTGGGCTGATTTACGCCATGGGCCAGTGGGCGCTGGCGACCGCCTGCGAGACGCTGGCGCGGTGGCGGGAGCGGCGCCCGGATAAAGCCATCAGCATCGCGGTGAATGTGAGTCCGCTACAGTTCAAACATCCGGATTTTGTCCCCGCCGTGATCGCCAACATCGCGCGTTGCGGGATCGGACCCGGGCTGCTGACGCTGGAAATCACCGAGGGCATCCTGATCGAGAACATGGACACCGCCGTCAGCCGACTCAAGGAACTCAAAGCCCGCGGTGTCAATATCGCCATCGACGATTTTGGCACCGGTTACTCGTCGCTGTACTACCTCAAGCATTTACCGCTCAACGAGATCAAGATCGACAAATCCTATGTGCGCGACATTCTGGACGATCCCGGCGATGCCGCTATCGTCCAGGCGATCGTCGCGATTGCCAAAAGCTTTGCCCTGACCCTGGTTGCCGAAGGTGTTGAAACCTTGCCCCAGGCCAAGTTTTTACGCAGTATCGGCTGTACTCACCACCAGGGCTACCTCTACTCTCGACCCTTGCCTGCCGCTCAGTTCGAGCAACTCGACTGGGATTTTCTGTCCTAGCGATTTTTCAGCTGCGTATGGTCGCCACCGCATTCGTTCAGCCTGACAAATGGCATACTACGCTGGTGGGTAAACCGCGTCTCTGAGATGTCGCCGATGAATTCCTTGGGCTCTCTCGGGATGACTACAGCCTTCTGGCGTTCGTCCCGGATGAGTGTGGCGAGCCCGGAACTGAATCAAGTTGCTCAGAGCTCCCCGAGTGCCGTCCCCGTTTGGAGTCCGCATGCATACAGGTTCACTGATTAAGCTCAGCGTGATGGGGTTGCAGTTCAGGCTCAGTCTGCTCCTGGGTGCTTTATTTCTGCTATCACTGGGGTTGTGGACACTTTTTCAGTACGCAAGCCCGTTGGATGGTGGTATCGATCCGGCGCGCCCGGTTTGGGTTTTCGGACTGATCGCGCTCGGCGATCTGCTGGTGTTGTCGCTGTTCGTTCGCCGTTACCTCAATGGCCCCATGGTTGCCATGGCGAAAGCGCTGGAGCAGCAGAACCATTTGCTTCGGTCGCTTTACGAGCGCGAGCAGCGCCTGGAGCAAACCCTGGAGTCGACCAGCGACGGCGTCATCATCGTGGACGCTGACGGCACTGTCAGGCACGCCAACGGTGCGGCGGCGCGGCTGAGCGGGCAGGTGGGCGAGGTGGTTGCCGGTCACCTACTGGAAGCTATGTTCGCCGTCGTCGATAACCGCACCGGTGCGGTGGCCCAGTATCCCGTGGCAACGGTGGTCGAGACGGGCGAGCCGGCGGAATTCGATCAACTGACGCTGATCAAACGCACGGGCGAAAAATTACCCATCGCCGGACGCGTTGCCGCCATGCCTGCGGTTGACGGGGTGGTGCGGGGCGTCGTCGTGGCGTTTCACGACGCCAGCGAGGCTGATCGCGTGCGTGCCGAGCTGCGCATTGTCGACAAAGTCTTTGAAACCGGCTTTCCGCAGCTCATCGCCGATGGAAATGGACGCGTCATCAGGGCAAACCAGGCCTGTCTTGCGTTGAGCGGATATTATCGGGAGGAGTTCCACCGTTTCACCCTCGCTGGGGAAGTGTTTCGCGAACAGACCGATCCCCAACTGCGCGCGCTGCTGCACGGTGACGTCGGCTTGGATTCCTGGAGCGGACACACCCTTCGCCATGCCAAAGACGGTACGGTCCAGCACTATTGGGACAGCCTTCACGCGATCCGCAACGAAGTCGGCATCGTCATTTACTATGTGGCGACTTCTCAGGATATTACCCGCCTGGTCAACGCCACCGAGGCGCTGCGCGAGACCCGGGACAACTACCAGCAACTGATCGATTCCATCGGCGACGGCGCGGTTATCGTCGATGAAAGCCGCATCGTCGTCTGCAACGAAGCTTTCGCGGCCATGCTTCAGAGCGGGCGCGGAGACCTCCTCGGCCGTTCCGTGGTGGCGCTGACGGCGCCGTTTCAGGTTGACCGAATCGCGACACCGAAGGCGATTCTGGCACTCGTCGAGGAGACGCTTGAGCTTGGCTACGGCGCCATCGACTGGTGCATGATCCGCGCCGATCGCAGCCCGGTTGATCTGGAGGCCAGATTGAACCGGGTGGTCTGGCAGACCCGGCCGGCGGTGCTGGCCATTGTGCGCGATGTCACCGCGCGCAAGCGGCACGAGCGCGAGCGGCAACAGTTCATCGAGGATCTTGCCCGCAAGGAAACCATGATCCGCCTGGCCTCGGGCATTTATGGCATTGCGACTTGGGAAGTGAATCTTGCGACATCGAAGGTCGTCTGGGCTGAGGGCTCGGAGGATATCTCAAGGTGGCGCTGGGCACGCTTCCCGACACCTACGAAGGCATTCGCAAAATCGTCCACAGGGACGATATCGACGCCTTCGACCGCGCGATTGCGAACGCGCTGGAGCACCGCGACGGTTTTCGCGTCGAACATCGGGTGGTGACGCCCGGCGGTGTGGTCTGCTGGGTCAATACGCAGGGGGAAGTCGAGGTCGATGCCACCGGCACGCCGGTGCTGGTGCGCGGCGCCAGCGGCAATATCAACAACCACAAGTTGGCCGAACAGGAGATCGAAAAACTCGCCTACCAAGATCCTCTCACGGGCCTCGCCAATCGCCGTTTGCTGCTCGACCGTCTCCATCATGCCTGTGTCCACACGCTGCGCGCAGGCACCGAGGGCGCGGTGCTGTTCATCGATCTCGATCGTTTCAAGCTGCTCAACGACAGTCTGGGGCATCGCGCCGGCGACTTGCTGCTGCAGCAGGTTGCCGCTCGCCTGAAGATGGTGCTGAGAGAAGAGGATACGGTCGCGCGGCTCGGTGGCGATGAATTTGTGATTGTGCTGCCGTTCGTCGGGACGGGGCTGGATGAAACCGCGGTCAGTGCGCGGCAGGTGGCGGAGAAACTGCAGGAGCGAATGCGCGATAAGTTTACCGTCAATGGCTATGAATACTCGATAACGACGAGTATTGGCATCAGCATTTTCCCCGCCGACGGCGAGAGCGCGGAAGCCATCTTGCAATGCGCCGATGTGGCCATGTATCAAGCCAAAAAGCACGGCCGCAACGCCATTGCTTTTTACCAGTCGGATTTGCAGCTTGTCGCCGATACGCGGCTCGCCCTCGAACAGGCGCTGCGTCAGGCTGTTGAGCACGGCGAGCTGGAGCTCTACTTTCAGGCCAAGGTGGACGGCGACGAACAGGTGGTGGGTGCGGAGGCACTGATGCGTTGGCATCACCCGCAACGGGGGATGATTTCCCCGGTCGAATTTATCCCCGTTGCGGAAGAAACCGGGCTGATTTACGCGCTCGGCAAATGGGCGATGCAGACGGCCTGCGCGACGCTGCACCGCTGGCGTGAACTGTTTCCAACGCGCACCCCGGGCGTTGCCGTCAACGTCAGTCCGCTGCAGTTCAAACACGCCGATTTTGTGCCTTGCGTGGTCGAATCCCTCGCTCGCTTTGCGCTGGATCCGCGGCTGCTCACCATCGAGATTACCGAGAGCACGCTGATTGAAAATATCGACAACGCGATCAACACGCTCAGCGAGCTGAAGGCGCTCGGGGTGAATATCGCGATCGACGATTTTGGCACCGGCTACTCGTCCCTCTACTACCTGAAGCATCTGCCGCTCGATGAAATCAAGATCGACCGCAGCTATATTCGCGACATTCTCGATGATCCCGGTGACGCGGTCATCGTCGAGGCCATCGTCGCCATCGCCGCGCATATGGATTTGCGGACCGTTGCCGAGGGTGTCGAGTCCGTTGCGCAGGCCGAATTCTTGCGAGCCATCGGCTGTACCCACCACCAGGGCTATCTGTATTCACGGCCGTTGCCGGTCGCCCAGTTCGAACAGACTTTCGCCGGGGATGGGTCGATGAAGGTGTTGGTAGTGCAGGCGACCGCCTAAAAATCGGTGAAAATAGTGGCGAAGCGGTGGCTTGTCACCTAGACTCAAGCCAAGGGGATAAATCCGCAACGGCCTGGCAGCGATGCCACGGGATACGCCGGATTGACTCCTCCGATAACAACTATCCGTTCGCTCGACAAAGGGGATTGGTTATGCCCGGACATACCTACAAGCACATCGAAGTCACCGGTAGTTCCACCCTCAGCACCGATGACGCCATCAACACTGCCGTTGCCGAAGCCGCTAAAACTCTGAGCAATCTGCACTGGTTCGAGGTGGTGGACACGCGCGGCTATATTGAGGATGGCAAGGTCAAACACTGGCAGGCAACAATCAAAATTGGCTTCCGCTTGGAGCGTTGAGCCCGTTGCGGGAAGGGGCGGCAGTCGCTGACGGAGGTTCCGCCCACGTGCCAGCAGGCAATGGATCTGCACGGTTAAACGGCTAGCCTAAAGGGCGCAAATGCGCGCTCAGTGCCGTGTATTGCGCGCCTCGGCCAGCCGATAGCTGAGCGCCTCGGCGATGTGGCCATCGCCCACCGTGGCAGTGCCTTCAAGGTCGGCGATGGTGCGCGCAACCTTGAGTACGCGATGGTAAGCGCGCGCGGACAACCCGAGGCGATCGATGGCGGCGTCGAGCAGACGTTGTTGGTCGCGGTTGACGGCGCAGAATTGTTTGAGTTGCCTGCCGGTCAAGGCGCTGTTGGTGGTGCCCTGGCGTTGCAACTGCCTGTCCCGGGCGGCGCGGACTCTGGTTTTTATATTCGCGCTGGTCTCGCTTGTTGGGGCAGTTCCGGTGAGTTGCTCGCGGGGCACCGCCAACACCGACACCTGCAAATCGATGCGGTCGAGCAGCGGGCCCGATATGCGATCACGATAGCGGTGAACCTGATCCGGCGTGCAATGACAGCGGGCACTGCCGAGGTAGCCGCAGGGGCAGGGGTTCATCGCGGCGACCAGCATGAAGCGGGCGGGATAGCGGGATCGCGCCTGAATTCGCGCGATCACGATCTCGCCCGATTCCAGCGGCTCGCGCAGGACTTCAAGCGCCTTGCGGGGGAACTCGGGCAGTTCGTCGAGAAACAGCACCCCGCGGTGTGCGAGGGATATTTCGCCCGGTCGCGCCATGCTGCCGCCACCGACCAGGGCGACGCCCGAGGCGGAGTGGTGGGGCGCGCGAAAGGGGCTTTCGTAAAAATTGTCGCGCGGGCCGTAACCCGCCACGGAGTAAATCGCGGCTACTTCCAGCGCGCTGTCGTCCGTCAGTCGTGGCAGGATGCCGGGCAGTCGGCTCGCGAGCATGGTTTTGCCGGTTCCCGGCGGTCCGCTCAACAGCAGGTTGTGCTCTCCGGCGGCGGCGATTTCCAGCGCCCGCTTGGCGTGATGCTGGCCGATCACATCGCTGAGATCTAAACCCGAAGTACGCTCGTCGGTGGCGACGAAGGTTTGCTGTGGTAGCGCCATATGGCCGCGCAAATGCGCGCAAACTTCCAATAAATGGTTCGCCGCCAGGATGACGGTGTTGCGCGCCAGCGCGCCTTCCAGTGCATTCGCACCGGGCAGGATCAGTCCCCGCTGGTGGCGGCCGCAGGCCAGTGCCGTGGGCAACACGCCATCCACCGGACGCAATTCGCCCGATAGCGCGAGTTCGCCGACGAATTCGTAGTTGGCCAGGGTTTCACCGGGCAGTTGACCGGATGCGGCGAGAATGCCGAGGGCGATGGGCAAATCGTAGCGGCCGCCCTCTTTGGGCAGATCGGCGGGCGCCAGATTGATGGTGATGCGGCGGGGCGGAAACTCGAAGTGCGCGTTCAAAAGGGCGCTGCGCACGCGATCTTTGCTTTCGCGGACCGCGGTTTCCGGCAAGCCAACGATATTGAGGCTGGGTAAACCATTGGAAATATGTACCTCAACCGTGACCTCCGGCGCTTGGATGCCGGCTTTCGCGCGGGTGTGGACGACAGCCAGTGACATTGCTCTCTCTCCCTGAGTGGGCGCGGATTCCCTGGGTAATCCATCGCCGTTACCGCTTAGTCTGCGGTGGGTACCTAGTCTTTGTATAGCGGTTGTCAATCGGGGGTTCAA
>JBPPNE010000276.1:0-3514 GCA_051306415.1 Porticoccaceae bacterium | reverse complement strand
GGCAGCCACTGCGACATGTATTCGAGGACGTGTGGCAGTACTTTGGGGCCCGCGCCCATCAGCGTGAACAGCTCGATTCGCCACAGGTACAGCGGGATGGCCACCAGGATGCCGGCCGCGAGCACCAGCAGACGGCTGTCGGTGACGAGGCTCGCGGCGAGGTCGAAGCGACCCTCGCCCAGCAGGCGCGCGGTCAGTACCGAAACTCCCATGCCGAGCCCGAGCCCAACGCTGTGGACGCTGTAGACGACGGGCAGGATGAATCCCAGCGCAGCGAGTTCCGGCGTGCCGAGCTGGCCGAGGAAATAGGCGTCAATGAGACTGGCCAGCATCAGTGAGATGATGCCGGCGATCATCGGCACGGTCAGCCGCGCCAAAGTGCGGCCGATGGGTTCGCTGATGATCGCGCGCGTGCGGGCGGCGGATCGCGCGTGAGCGGCGGCCTTGGCCTCTGCGGCACGCGCGTGGCCCAGGGTAGGCTGACCTTGGCGGTTCACCTGTTCATCTCAGAAGGGCTTCACCACGACCAGCACAACGATGCCGATCAACAACAACACGGGCGCCTCGTTGAACCAGCGGTAGAACAGGTGACTGCGGGTATTGCGATCCTGCTGAAAGCGCCGCAGATAAAACAGACAGCAATGGTGGTAGATCAGCAGCGTCACCACCAGCCCGATTTTGGCGCGGAACCAGTGTTGGCTCAGATAGTAATCCGGTGCAAAGCTCGCCAGCCAGATGCCGAAGGTCAGGCTCGCGAGCATCGCCGGGGTGGCGATACCGCGAGACAGTTTGCGCTCCATCACCTTGAAGCGCTCAATGCTGATCGAGTCCTCCGCCAGCGCGTGGTAGACGAAGAGGCGGGGCAAGTAAAACAGGGCCGCGAACCAGCAGACCACGCTGATGATGTGCAGCGCCTCGATCCATTCATGCGGCATTGTTTACTGCTCCTCAAGGCAAATGTCAGCAGTGCGGACTCGCATTTCCCCGGCCCCGTGCGTCCGCTAACGATCTTGCGCCTGCCGGCGCTGCCGATGGAGCAGAACGCCACCCCAGGCAAGAGCGAGCAACATGATTGCGGCACCGAGGGTATAGGAGGCATTGGCGATAGCGTGGTCGTAGGCCAGCAGGCTGGACTCCGTCAGCAGGTACTCCCAATCGTGGAAGCCGTAGGGTGCGGAATGGCCGAAGTTGCCACCGAGCAGGGGTAGCACACCGGCGCGGGCATCGTCGATGTAGGGCGCGATATCGAGAAAGTTCTCGCCAAACCACCACAGACTCACGGCGGCGCCAAAGGGGTCGCGAGTTTTTATCAGCAGCACGCCGACGCAAATCGCGGGCATCAGCAATTGCCCGAGGGTGCCGCCGAGGGAGGTGACGAAGGCGCCGAAGGGTCGGAAAATGACATGCCCGGCCTCGTGAAACGGCAGATTGATCAGATGCAGAAAGGAGTTGCCGACATAGTTGCTGTCGATGGATGCGCCGATCAGCCACCAGGACCACAGCGCGAGCCCGGCGAGCAGCAACGCCCGCGGCGGCAGCGGGCCGGGTTTTCGGCTGTCGTCGTCGCCGAAGAGCAGTCGTTTGAGCGGGGAGTCCTCTGCATTGCCGGGATCGAGTTCGATCGTCAACGCTTCCAGTTCCGACGCTTCCCGCTGCGGCGGATGATGTTTGAAATACTTCGCAAAGATAACGCCGCAGTGGGGACAGCTATCGCCCTGAACGCGCTGTTCGTGGCCGCACTTGGGGCAGTTCATGGCGGCGCTGAAGCCGCGCTCGCGCGCCGAAAAACGCTGTCCGACGATGCCATTATTCTATGTCCATCCCTGCTTATGGTCATTGCCGGTGGGTTATTGCCTGTGGGTCATGCCGGGCGGGCATCGAGCTTCGGGTATTATAAGCAGCCCCGCTCCGGGGAAGATACCAAGCGGAGAAAGCAGGCGTGATCAAGATCGGTATTGTCGGCGGCACCGGGTACACCGGGGTTGAACTTTTGCGGTTGCTGGTGGCCCACCCGGAAGTCGAAATCGTCGCGATAACCTCGCGCAGCGAAAGTGGCGTCGCCGTTGCGGACCTGTTTCCCAACTTGCGCGGCCATCTCGATTTGCGCTTCAGCGAGCCGGACGAGGGCCACCTCGGCGAGTGCGACGTCGTGTTTTTCGCTACGCCCCACGGCGTCGCGCAGGCCATGGTGCCCGGCATTCTCGCCCGCGGTAGCCGCGTTATCGATCTGTCGGCGGACTTCCGCATTCGCGATATCGCGCTGTGGGAAACATGGTACGGCCAGCCCCACGGCTGCCCGGAGTTCGTTGCGGAAGCGGTCTATGGCCTGCCAGAGTTGAACCGGAAGCGCATGCGCGCGGCGCGCCTGATCGCCTGCCCCGGCTGCTATCCCACCAGTGTGCTGCTGGGTTTTATGCCGCTGCTGGAAGCGGGTCTGGTGGATACGGCCGACCTGATCGCCAATTCGGCATCCGGCGTCAGCGGCGCCGGGCGACAGGCCAAGATGGACAGTCTGTTCGCCGAGGTCAACGACAGCTTCAAGGCCTATGGCGCCGCCGGTCACCGCCATTTGCCCGAAATCGAGCAGGGCCTTGCCGATATCGCGGGGGCGCTCGTTCGGCTCACCTTTGTGCCGCACCTGTTGCCGATCATCCGTGGCATCCACTCGACGCTGTACGCCAATTTGCGCCGCGCCGACGTCGATCTGCAAGCGCTTTACGAAGAGCACTACCGCGATGAACCCTTTGTCGATGTGCTGCCCGTCGGCTCCCATCCGCAAACGCGCAGTGTGCGCGGCTCCAATGTCTGCCGCCTGAGTCTGGTTCGCCCCGGCGGCCGGGATAAGGTGGTGGTCATGGCGGTGATCGACAACCTGGTCAAGGGCGCCTCCGGGCAAGCGGTGCAGGCGCTGAATATCCTCTGCGGTCTCGACGAAACCCTGGGCCTGGATGCCCCGGCGTTGCTGCCCTAGGAGCCATCGGTGGCCGCCGACTTCAAAGCGCGACTGCTCGCGAGGCTAAGGCGCCCGTGGCGGCCATGGGTGCTCGCGGCCGTCTGTGCTCTGTTGTTGATCGCAGGTTTTCTCGCCGGCAGCCGCTATTTCGGCCACGAGATGGCGGCCCGGCGCGACCTCGACGCGGTGGTCGCCGAAGCCTGGCAGCAGCTGGAGGCCCAGCGGCAGCTATTGATGAACAGCGAGGTTGCGGCGGAGGTGGATCGGCAGTCCCTCGAACAGGTGCGGAAAACCGTGGCGAAGCTGGAGACCGAGCTGCTGGAGCGGCAAAAAGAGCTCGAACTCTACCGGAATCTACTCAAGGACGACGGTGCCGGCGATGGCCTCTACATCGAGACGCCACGCATCACCGGGGCCATCGAAGGCTACATTTACCGGATCGCCGTGCGCCAGCGGGCGGCGGTGCTGAAGACCATCAAGGTTGCTGTCGACGTCAAGTTAGCGGGCGATCTCGACGGCAAGCAGGCCAGCTATGCCCTTGCCGAACTCGATCCTTCTCTA
>JBPPNE010000275.1:0-2971 GCA_051306415.1 Porticoccaceae bacterium | reverse complement strand
TGAGCAGGGCGCGGATATTCATGGCGTCCGAAGTGGTGGCTGACGGGGAGGGGTGCTAGTGTAGCGGCTCGCCGTTGCGGCGGCTTTTGAAGGCGCCCCAACGGCGAGGCTTTCGCGCAGGGTGCTTTGCGCGCGGAATGCCCGGCAAAGAGGCGGCTCGACAGTCGCCCGTATAACGCCCAAACGCGGGCTGACCGTTGATAGCTGCCAGCCAGAATTTACCCAGTTTGTTTCAGGAGTCGTTATGTCGGTTGCCGGGTTTATCGAAAAGCAGTTGTCGGACGCGCTGGCGCCAGCGCACCTCGCCGTCATCAACGAGAGCCACCTGCACAATGTGCCGCCGAATTCGGAGACTCATTTCAAGGTGGTCATCGCGAGCGCTGCGTTTGCCGGTCAGCGTCAGGTCGCGCGCCAGCAGCGCATCTACGGGCTATTGAGCGCGGTGCTGAAGAATCCGGTGCATGCGCTGGCGCTGCACACCTACACGCCAGAAGAATGGAGCACCGTTGGCACTGCGCCGACATCGCCAGAGTGTCTTGGTGGCGACAAACAGAATGCCCGTTAGCGGGTGGAGAGAGCTGCTCCGGGCAGACCTTGGTCAGGGCTTGCGTCACTCGCGTTCGGTGTTTTCGAAATCGTTGTTGGCGCTCAGTCACCGTGTTTTATTGGCGAGGGAGCACAATCGGTACTAGCCGGTAGCCTTCGCGCGCGGTGTTCCAGGACAGGTAGATGCCGGCGGGGCTGGGTAACAGCAACGGCAGATCCGCGTTGCCCGCGGTGGCCGCCACTGCGCTGGGCGGTGACCAGGTCCGCCCGTTGTCGATGGATATGCGGGTCAGCATGCGGGTTTTGCCGTCGCGATATTCCTGCCAGGCCAGCACCGTAAGTTTGTCTTGCGCCACTACCGCGCCGTTCATCGCAAGAGCCTTCGGGTCGCCGACCGCGAGCGGTTGCGAGAAGTGTTTGCCGCGATCATCGGAGTAGGCGTAGAACACGCCTTTGTGCTGGCCGAGCGTAAACCAGACCAGGTGATAGCGGTCATCCGCGCTGATCGCGAGCGAAGGCCCCTGAATCGGACAGGTGTTGATCGACCAGTCGTCGTGGGTGACGCGCTGGATTGATGGCTTTCCCTTCCCCTGATCGGACTGTCCCCCGTGGTTCCATTGCACCAGCGCGTGGTCGCGGATGTTGCCGGGAAAGATGACGCGTGCGGCCACCACCGGCCGACCATCGGCGTCGAAGGCCAGTGCCGGCGCACAGCATTCGCACAGATCGTCCGCCAGCTTTTGCGGGAGTTCGGCGGCGCTGTCGATGGCGTCGTCAGGATCAGAGGCTGCCGACGCCGTGGCAAAGAGTGCAGTGCGTTCGTGCTGCCGAGCGTACCAGAGGTGGTAGCGACTGCCGTCGGGGCTGATTGCGAGCGTGTGCATGCTCAGTTCAAGCGCTGGTTTTGTTGACGATGACGATGACGATGACGATGACGATGACGATGACGATGACGTCGTTGGCGGTGGCACTGGAAGCGGTACTTCTTGCGGCGAGCTAAAACTCTTGCCGCCGTCGATGGAGCGGCTGTAAAACGCGATGCGGCCGGTACCGGCACGCACCGGAAAGAGGATGTGGATAGCGGCGTCGGGATCGAAGCTGATCGCCGCGCGGTTTTCCCCGCCGATGCCGATGTCCCGAGGAGTTGGATTCACCATGATCGGCGCGCTGAAGCTGTGGCCGAGGTCTGTCGAAGCGTCGGCGTAGAGATGTTCGCCGTCGGTGCGCAATCGCCACAGGCGTCCGCTGGCGTCGAAGCTCGCTGTCACCGCGAGATTGAAATGGTCACTGCCGGTTTGCGCGCGAATGTATGGCGATTGAATGCCAGTCCAGACCAGGGCGAGGACGACGGCGAGATAGAACCCGCGGCGACGCCTTGGCCGTCCTGTTCGAGGACGGCCAGAGGTTTTTCTCGCTGGTCTAGAAAGCGACATTCACCGCACTGATCACCCGGTAATCCGGTTCGACCTGGGTGCCGTTGAGATTTTCGACGACGGGCACGCCGACGGACAATGCGAGTCCCCAGCCGGCCTTGTTCAGATAGCGCACGCCGGGCGACAGATACACCAGGTTGCCGCCGTGGTTGTTGGCGTGGCCGCCACTGTGATCGCCCGCTTCGGCGTGTTCATCGCCGTGGCCACCGCCACCGACGACCTCTTCATCGCGCCATTCGCCGTTCAATTCGAGAATCAGATCCCAGGCGTGCTCCTGGACCAAATCATAGGGCGTTGCCGGCCGGCCGCCACCCAGGCGGTGGGACACCGCCGCGTTGTAACTGAAAACATCGCCCAGGTTGGTGTGCTGGGCGCCGGTTTCCACGAAGGAGTAGAGGGCGCTGGCGTCGTAGGAGAAGGCGCCAGCAAATCGGGTCGCACTGAATCCGAGCAGACTGTCCCATGAGCCGGAACCTGGTTGGGAGCCGGTTTCTAGCCGCTCGCGGGGGAAACTGCGGTATTTATCCGACATCTCGTGGGTCTCGCCGGTGGGGGCCTTGACGCCAAACAGTGCTGCCAGATGGGTTCGCTTGTCAACGCTTTGAAAGAAGCGGTACTGGCCGAACAGGGTGACATCGCCGAGGCCAGCCGAGTCGCCCAGTCCCTGGATGCGGTCGTTGTGCGAGTGCGCGCCACTGCCGTGACTGTAGACGTTCTGGTCCGCCTCGCGCAGATTGTTGCGCTGAATGTACGGGATGCGTAGCCCGAAGGTCAGGTCGTCGGTGACGCCCCAGGCGAGGCCGAGCGACAGCGATAGCAAGGTATCCAGGCTATGCAATTCGGTACCGGCGAGGCGCTGGTCGGAAAAATCGTCATAGTCGATGTACTCGCTGCGCAGGCTGCTGCTGAAACGCCCGCTCGGCAGGGTCACGGCGGACTCGGTATTGATCGGGCTGCCTGCACTGCCGCCAAGGCCAACCGAGGCGTGGTCG
>JBPPNE010000274.1:0-3297 GCA_051306415.1 Porticoccaceae bacterium | reverse complement strand
GATCGTTGCTGTCGGTGGTCACCTGCCAGCGGCTGCTGGCTGCATCAAACACGGCCGCCACAACCCGCGTGTTGAATTGAATGTCGCGGGCCAGATCGAAACGCTCCACCACATGGTTGATGTAGGCGAGAAGTTCGGCCTGGGGCGCGTAGCGTTCGGACCACTGCCATTCCTGTTGCAGCGCCTCTGAAAACTGATAGGAGTACTGCATGCTTTCAATGTCCACGCGGGCGCCGGGATAGCGGTTCCAGAACCAAGTGCCGCCGACGCCGCTGCCGGCCTCGATTACCCGCGCCGAAAAACCCAGTTGCCGCAGCCGGTACAGCATGTAGAGACCAGCAAAGCCGGCGCCGACAATGATGGCATCGAAGTTGCCGGGGGCGGAGTTTTGGTTGTTGGACATGGCTAGGCCTCGGAATTGGCGTTCGGTGTATTGAGAATAGTGGCGAGATTATGCTTGTTTTCGGGCCGTGGGAAGTCTGCACTGAAAGCTTGCGTCCGGCGCAACAGGCTGTGGTCGAGCTGGGCCAGGCTCGCGCGCCCGCTCAGGATCATGTCGCGTTCGATTTCATTTTTGAGCAGCTCCAGTACCCGTGTGACGCCGGCTTCGCCGCCGGCGCCGAGGCCGTACAGATAGGGTCGACCGATCATGCAGGCGCTGGCGCCGAGGGCGAGGGCTTTCAACACATGGGTGCCGCGGCGCACGCCACCATCGACAATGATTTCGACGCGACCGCCAACGGCGTCGGCGATTTCCGCGACCATTTCGATGGGCGCCGGTACGCCATCGAGCTGGCGCCCGCCGTGGTTGGAAATGATCACCGCGCTGGCGCCGATGTCGGCGGCGCGGCGGGCATCGGCGGCGGACAGAATGCCCTTGATCGCGAAGGGTCCCTGCCAGCGCGCGATCACCGCCTCGGCGACGCGCCAGTTCAGCGCGCGGTCGAACTGGCCATTGATGTAGGCGCCCAGCGAACTGACCTGGCTACCGCTGCCCTCGGCGATGCGGTGGGACAGGTTGGCCATGCCCAGCGCCGGGCTGGTCAGATAGCGGTAACACCAGGCCGGGCGCGACACGAAGCCGGCGAAACTTTTGGCGGTGAGCTTGGGCGGCACCGTCATGCCGGTGCGCAAATCGCGCTCGCGGTTGCCCTGCACCACGGTGTCCACGGTCAGGCAGAGGGCGTCGTAGCCAGCGGCGCGGCAGCGATCGATCAGCTCATTGTTGATGCCGGGATCGCGCAGCACATAGAGCTGGAACAGCTTCGGTCCCGGCGTGCAGGCGGCGACATCCTCGATGCGCGTGGTCGCCACCGTGGACAGCGAATACAGGGTGCCGGCCCGGTGCGCGGCGCGGGCAACGGCCAGTTCGCCGTCGTGGTGAAAGAAGCGCGACATCCCCGTGGGGGCGAGAATCACCGGCCAGTCGATATCGCAGCCGAGCACCCGCGTGCGCAGATCGATGCGGGTGACATCTTCCAGGCAGCGCGGCACCAGCTGCCAGTGGCCGAAAGCCGCAGTGTTGTTGTGTTTGCTGTATTCGTCGTCGGCGGCGCCGTCGATGTAGTGGAACAGCGGTGGCGGCAACCGCCGCCGGGCGAGGCGGCGAAAGTCATCGAGGTTGAAACAGCGCTGGAGCGCGGCGGCGCGCATGGTTGTAATCCCGCGGATGAAGGCTGTCGATTATACAGTCCGAAACCCGGTGCCTCTGCCAGTGCGGCGGTTGAGCGGATCTCGCAATCAGGCTACATTGATCCGCTTTTTTACTTGGCCGCAGTCGGCGCGGCCTTAGTCAGATATTTATCGACTCTTTTACGAGGCAGTGTCAGCATGACGAGCGACAAAAAAACCACGCAGACGGCGATGCAGGATGTGCTGCAACCCTTTCTCGACCGGCGCGCGGCGCTCGCCAGTATCGATTATTCCAAGCGCCACGCCCGCGGCCTGTTGTCGGCTTGGGAGCGGGTCGAGCTGTTGATGGACCCGGGCACCTTTACCGAAATCGCGCCGCTGGCGCGGGAGTGCGATCTCGCCCGCGACACCAAGCCGGGAGACACGCCGCGCGACGGCATCGTCGTCGGCTACGGTCAGGTCAATGGCCGCATGGTCGGTGTCGCGGCCTACGATAGCCAGTTTCGCGCCGGCTCCATGGGCAAGATTTGCGAGTGGAAATTCACCCGTCTGAAGCGGCTGATTCAGGAGCAGGGCTTTCCGCTGGTGATTTTTTCCGAGGGCACCGGCGCGCGCCTCGAAGAGGAAGTCAGCTCGCAGGGCGCCTACGACAACCCGCAGTTCGCCAATCTCGCCGCCCTCAGCGGCTACGTGCCGATGGTGGTGGCGATCATGGGCACCTGCGTGGGCGGCCACGCCAATCTATCCGCGTTCGGCGACTTCGTGCCGATGATGGAAACGGCGAGCATGATGATCGCCGGGCCGCCGCTGCTGAAAAGCAAAATGGGCATCGATGTCACGCTGGAGGAGCTCGGCGGCGCCCGCAAGCATGTCGAGGAGAGCGGCATGGGCGACCTGCTGGTGGCGAGCGAGCCGGAGTGTATCGGCAAGATCAAGGAATTTCTGGCCTACCTGCCCGACAACTGCAACCAGTCGCCGCCGCGCCGATTGACACGGGACAGCCGCGAGCGCCGCTGCGACGAACTGATGGAGGTGGTGCCCACCGATCTGCGCTTTGCCTACGACATCAAGAAGGTGGTTCGCAGCCTGGTCGATGACGGCGAATTCTTCGAATTGAAACCGCGCTTCGCGATGAATGTGGTGACTTGTCTGGCGCACCTGGACGGGCGCGCGGTGGGATTCATCGCCAACCAGCCCGCCAATATGTCGGGCACGCTGGATGTCAAAGCCTGCCAGAAGATTTCGCGCTTTATCAATTTTTGCGATGTGTTCGGTATCGCGCTGATCTTTCTGCAGGATATTCCCGGTTTTTACCCCAGCCCGAAGTCGGAGATGGACGGCATCATTCGCTGGTCCACCCGGTTGCTGTACGAAATCGAACACGCCACGGTGCCGCGACTGACGGTGATGTTGCGCAAGGCTTTCGGCCTCGCGCACTACGGTATGAATAGCCTCGGTATGCAGCCGGATCTGCTGGTGGCCTGGCCGCTCGCGACCTTCAGCGCGATCTCCCCAGACGACGCGGTGCAAATCCTGTTCGGCCGCCAGCTCGCCGAACTGGCCGACGGCGACGCTCGCAAGCGTGAGCTGATCGAACAGTTCAAGGCCAAGACCAACATACTGCCGGCGGCCGAGGCGGCGCTGGTGGACGATGTGATCGACCCC
>JBPPNE010000273.1:0-2414 GCA_051306415.1 Porticoccaceae bacterium | reverse complement strand
CTGGCCCACGGCGGCACCCTGCTCTATCCCGACTGCCATTTCCGCAGCGTGTCAACGGATACCCGCAGCTTGCAGGCCGGCGATCTGTTCGTTGCCTTGCGCGGTGAACGCTTCGACGCCCATCGCTTTCTCGCCAGCGCCGCGCGCCAGGCCTGCGGCCTGGTGGTGGAGCGCCCGGACAAGAATCTGGTCATCCCCCAATGGGTGGTGCCCGATACCACCCTTGCGCTGGGTCAGCTGGCGGCCCTCGCCCGCGACCAGTTTACCGGCACGCTGGTGGCGATTACCGGCAGTAGCGGCAAGACCGGGGTGAAGAATATGGTGGCGGCGATCCTGCGCCACAGCGGCCCGGTGCTGGCCACCCGCGGCAATCTGAACAATCACATCGGCGTGCCGTTGACGCTGTTTGAGCTCGCCGCCGAACACCGCTTTGCGGTGATCGAAATGGGCGCCAGTGGCCCCGGTGAAATCGCCTACCTGTGTCGCATCGCCCGCCCCAGTGTGGCCATGATCAACAATGTGCTGCCCGCCCATGTCGAGGGGTTTGGTTCCATTGCCGGGGTTGCCGCCGCCAAGGGCGAAATCTACCGAGGCCTCAGTGCCGCCGGTGTCGCGGTGCTTAACCTGGATGAACCCTGGGGTGCTGAGTGGCGGCAAAACCTGCCCTGCGTGAACACGCTGACCTTCAGTGCTGCGGGGAGAACCGCCGACTTCACTGCCCGCGATGTCGTTCTCGATAGCGAGGGCCGCGCCAGTTTCACGCTGTCCACCCCACAGGGCGAGATTTCGGTTCAGCTCCGGGTGGCCGGCCGCCACAACCTCGGCAATGCCCTTGCCGCCGCCGCCTGTGCCGCTGCCGCTGGCGCCGGGCTCGGCCATATCGCCGCCGGCCTCGCCGCGGTGACGCCGGCGGCCGGGCGCATGGAATTCAAACACGGCCGCGGCGGCAGCCGGATCATCGACGACAGCTATAACGCCAATCCGGGGTCGGTGAAGGCGGCGATCGATAGCCTCGCGGGCTTCGCCGGTCGGCGCCTGCTCGTGCTCGGCGACATGGCGGAGCTGGGGATTCTCGCCAAATCGCTACACCGCGAGATCGGCCGTCACGCGGCTGAGCAAAAGATTGATCAACTGTGGGCGGTCGGACCGTTGAGCGCCTGCGCGGTCGATACCTTTGGCGTGCAGGGGCGGCATTTTGCCGACAAGCGATCGCTGACGACAGCGCTTGTCTCCCTCCTTGCTGAGAAGGACGGCGCCGAGGCGGTCACCGTGCTGGTCAAGGGCTCCCGCAGCGCCGGCATGGAAGATATCGTCAATGCCATCACTACGACAGGGGGTCGATGATGCTGCTCTGGTTAGCTGAATACCTGGTGCAGTATGTCGGCGCCTTCGCGGTGGTGAAGTATCTGACCTTCCGCGCCATTCTCGGCGTTGCCACCGCCCTCGGCATCAGCCTGCTGCTCGGTCCGGCGATGATTCGTCGCCTCAACGCCCTGCAGATTGGTCAGTCGGTGCGCACCGACGGCCCTCAGACCCATCTCAGCAAGTCCGGCACCCCGACCATGGGCGGTGCGCTGATCCTGATGTCGATTTTCGTCAGCACATTGCTCTGGGCCGACCTCGGCAATCGCTATGTGTGGACGGTGTTGCTGGTCACCCTGGGGTTCGGCGCAGTGGGCTGGGCGGATGACTACCTCAAGGTGGTTAAGAAAAACTCCCGGGGCCTGGCGGCACGGTGGAAATATCTGTGGCAATCCGTGGCGGGTCTCGCCGCCGCGGTGTTTCTTTACGTCAGCGCGGGATCACCAGCGGAAACCCAGCTGATCGTGCCGTTTTTCAAGCAGGTCGCCTGGCAGATGGGGCCGCTGTATATCCTGCTCGCCTATTTCGTTATCGTCGGCACCAGCAATGCGGTCAACCTCACCGATGGCCTCGACGGCCTCGCCATCATGCCCTCGGTGCTGGTGGGCGCCGCGCTGGGGGTGATCGCCTATCTTGCCGGCCACGCCAAATTTGCGCTCTATCTGCACATTCCCTACATTCCCGGCGCCGGTGAACTCGCGGTGTTCTGCGCCGCGCTCGGCGGCGCCGGACTTGGCTTTCTGTGGTTCAACACCTATCCGGCGCAGGTGTTCATGGGCGACGTCGGCGCCTTGGCGCTGGGCGCCGCGCTCGGCGTCATCGCGGTGATCGTGCGCCACGAAATTGTGTTGTTCATCATGGGCGGCATTTTCGTGCTGGAAACCGTATCGGTGATCCTGCAGGTCGCCTCGTTCAAGCTGACCGGCCGGCGCATCTTTCGCATGGCGCCGATCCACCACCACTTTGAACTCAAGGGTTGGCCCGAGCCGCGCGTGATCGTGCGCTTCTGGATCATCACCCTGATGCTGGTCCTGTTCGGGCTGGCGACACTG
>JBPPNE010000272.1:0-2764 GCA_051306415.1 Porticoccaceae bacterium | reverse complement strand
GGGCTTCGTCCAGATCCCGCCCCAGCACGAAGGTCTCGCCGAGGAGCGCCATGACCCGGCGGATGGCGACGCGGATCACCGGCTCGCCAAGACGCGCCGCCAGTCGATGCAGGATCGCACCGGGGCCGGTGCCTCCCGGCGCATTCACCAGGCGGTCGCTGAACAGCAGCCCCCAGGTCGCCGCGTTGACGAACAGGGAGTCGCTGTGGCCGAGATGTTGCCCCCAGTCGGAGGCCACCAGCTTGTCGCGAATCAGCCGGTCGGCGGTGGCGGCGTCGGGCACGCGCAGTAGTGCTTCCGCGAGACACATGAGCACGACGCCCTCGTCGGTGGAAAGATCGTATTCCCGCAGCAGCAGCGCCACGCCGCGCTGATCGCGACCATCGTCGCGCACTGCCTGCACCCAGACCGCGGCCTGTTCCGTCACCCCGGCGAAGGTGATGCCGGCGGCGTCCACCTGTGCCAGCAGGTTCGCCACCAGGCGGTCTTCGTCCGCTCGGTAAAGGGTTTCGAGTGCTCGCCCCAGCGGACTGGGTGGGAGTGGGGGTGCGCGAAAAATCATCTCGGACATCGGATTGCCGGATTCGCTATTCGACGGACATATTAGGGGGGAGCCAGCCGAGTCGTTCGACACCGCTCAGCGCGAGCGTAACGCGGTGATTGTGGTCATGGCAAACCCGGCGGGCTGGCACTATTACGCCGCCCGGACGGGCCGCTGGCGATCACCGCGATCAGTGTAGACGCAGCGACATCCTGTCTCGCACATTCGACGGCGTCTGATGCGTTTGCAGGACGTCGCAACCCTCGACGACAAGCGGCAAGCTACCGGCTACACTGCGACTCGCCAGCACAACAGGAGAACAATAATGAAATTCGGCGCCTTCATGATGCCCAACAATCCACCCGAGCGCGGTATTGGAGCGGGACATCGACACAATCTCGACTACATCGGTTTTCTCGATCGCGCCGGCTTCGATGAAGTCTGGATCGGCGAGCACTACACCACGCCCTGGGAACCCTGCCCGTCGCCCGATCTGCTGATTGCGCAGGCCATCGATCGCACCGAGCGGATCACCTTCGCCAGCGGCGCCTTTTTGTTGCCCTACCACCATCCCGCCGAACTGGCGCAGCGTATTGCCTACCTCGACCACATGGCGCAGGGCCGCTTGATCGTTGGCGTCGGTGCGGGCGGCTTTCCCGGTGACTGGGCCATGTTCGATGTGGACGCCATGGCCGGACAGAATCGCCGCATGATGGCCGAAGCCCTCGACATCATGGTGCGCTTCTGGACCAGCGATGGACCCTTCGAGCATCGCGGCGAGTTCTGGACCGCGCGGCAGCCAGCGGATGAGTCGCCGACCCGGTTTCACTTGCAGCCGTACCAGCGACCGCATCCACCCATCGGGATAACGGCGTTGAGTCCGGGATCGTCGTCCCTGAAAATCGCCGGCGCCTGCGGTTACCTGCCGGCGTGCATCGGACTGGGCGACGGCTATCTGCGCGATAACTGGCGCATCGTCGAGGAGGCGGCGGACGCGGCAGGGCGCACAGCCAAGCGCTCAGACTGGCGCCTGGGTCGTGATGTGTTCGTGGCCGAAACCGACCGTGAGGCGCGGCGGCTGGCACTGGATGGCCCCATCGGGCGAGTGTGGCGGGAGTATCTGCTGCCGTTGTTCAAGCAGTTCGGCATGGCGGGTGTCATGAAGCACCAACCCGATGTCACCGACGCCGATGTCACCGTGGAATACCTCGCCGATCACAACTGGCTGGTGGGTTCGCCGGCGACGGTGGCCGACAAGCTGGCCAATTTACAACGGGAGTCCGGCGGGTTTGGCTGTCTGCTCACCATGGCCTACGACCATCTCGACCATCTGACGCCGTGGCGGGAGTCCAAACAGGCATTCATGGCCGAGGTGACACCGCTGTTTCGGTAACTGCTATTTCGGCAGAGGATAGGTCGCGGATTGGATCGACGTCGACAGCCGGGTGCCGCCAGCCCGAGGGGTCCTGCCAATACGGAACCCCCGAGCCGGTGTGACGAAGCGGATGCGCCTTTGAACGGTGGCCGGGTAATACTGTGCCGAGTTAGGGATGCTCTGAAAAAGTCCTTCGACCATTCGACAAGCTCATGGCTCAGGACGAACGATAACTTACTAATTCCGTTCGTGGTGAGTCCTGAGCCTGTCGAAGGGTCGAACCGTGAATGGACGCAGGTTATTCAGAGCATCCTTAGCGCTACTTGATCACAGCCGGATTCACCGGTGATCCAGCGCCGGCCACCACCTTGAGAGGTGCGCCGACAAACAGGAAGGTGTACTGACCGTCCTTGGCGCAGTCCTCCGCCAGGTCGTACAGCCAGTCGATTTCGTTGAACACCACACCCAGATTGCGCAACAGCGCCGCGTGCAGCGGAATCATGGTTCCCGACTCCGGGTGCATCGTCTGTTCCGAGGCGACGGTATCGGTGCCGTACGAGGGAATTTCCATCTTGTGGAACCAGTCCACCAGTTCGGGGCTGTAAGCCAGGCCCGGCTCGCTCATCGTCCTGCCTGGAAAAAAGGCATCCACGCCCTCGTCGTAAAAACGCTTCAGCCAACCCGTGTGAATCAGCAGAATATCGTGCTTTTCAATCATGCATTTCTGCATTTCGGCGGTTTTCAGCACATCGTCGAGGGTGATGCCTTCATTGGCTTGCAAGTGCTTGACGCCCTTGTAGCGGGCAACGTCAAGCAGAATGCCCCGCCCGACAACGCCGCGATTGGCG
>JBPPNE010000271.1:0-26618 GCA_051306415.1 Porticoccaceae bacterium | reverse complement strand
CACTTCGAGACCGAGCTCGCGATTCTGATTGGCGACACGCTGACGCGCTGTGATGCCGACCCCGCCAAAGCAGCCATTGCCGGCGTTGGCGTCGCCCTCGACCTGACCTTGCGGGAGCTGCAAAGCGCGTTAAAAAAGGCCGGTCAGCCCTGGGAGAAGGCGAAGGGTTGGGATGGTGCCTGCGCGGTGTCGCCCTTTGTGAAGCCTGAGCGGGTCACCGATCTGCAAGATGTGCAAATCCGCCTGTACCAGAACGGCGAACTGCGCCAGGACGGCAACACCGCCAATATGCTGACGCCGGTGATTCCGCTGATTTGCCACATCAGCCAGTTTTTCACCCTGCAACCGGGCGACCTGGTGTTGACCGGCACCCCCGCAGGCGTTGGCCCACTGCAGCCGGGGGATCGCCTGCGCGCCGAATTGGTGGGGTTGATCAGCGTGGAATCCGGCGCAGTCAGGTTTCGCTAGCCGGGCGGCGCCCCAGTTGGGGTCACTCACTCCTCCGGGATCACCGGCGCCGGATTGGGGAAGCCCACCATCAGCGTCGATGGCACCGCCGCGATCAGTTCATCGACGGTAAACAGGCCATCGCGGTCGGACTTCAACAGGGCCTTGGCTTCCACCGGTTCGCAGTAGATGGACACCCGACCTTTTTCCACATGGAAGATCTGGCCGTTCACATCCGCCGCCGCATCTGTGGCCAGATAGGCGACGAAGGGTGCAACGTACTCCGGCCCGGGCATGGCCATCAGGTTGTCGTAGCGGTCGCGGGTGATCAGGCCCATTTCCAGGCGCCGCTTCATGCCGTCGATGACACCCGGGTCAAGGGTCATCCGGGTTGCGGCAATGGGGCAGATGGCATTCGCGGTGACGCCGTAGCGCCCCAGCTCTCGCGCCAGAGAGCGGGTCAGGCTGACGATGCCACCCTTGGCTGCGGCGTAATTGGCCTGGCCGACACTGCCGCGCCAGG
Organism: Porticoccaceae bacterium; assembly: GCA_051306415.1. Taxonomy (GTDB): domain Bacteria; phylum Pseudomonadota; class Gammaproteobacteria; order Pseudomonadales; family Porticoccaceae; genus CBDDRG01. The sequence continues at coordinate 25,648 of JBPPNE010000271.1, read as the reverse complement.
CGTCCGAGGCAAAATTCACCATGCGCCCGCCACGCTGCCCACGCATCACCTTCGACGCGTGGTGGCAAATGTTGTAGTGGCCCTTCAGGTGGACGCGGATCACCGTGTCCCAGTCGTCTTCACTGAGATTCCAGATCATCCGCTCGCGCAGCACGCCAGCGCAGTTGACGACGATATCGACGCGGCCGAACGCCGCCACGCACTGGCCGATGATATCGCCGGCGGCCTGGTAGTCGTCCACCGGTAGAAAGCAGGGTACCGCACCGCCACCAGCACCCTTGATCACGTCGACCACTTGGCTCGCCGGTGCGTTTTCCGTGCCTTTGCCACCGCGGTCAGTACCGGGATCCACCACCAGTACCTTCGCACCCTGCGCTGCCAGTTCCAGCGCAACGGCGCGACCTATGCCGCGCCCTGCGCCAGTGACGATGGCCGATTTTCCCGCTAGGTTCATCGTGAAATCCCCTGTGAACGATTATCTGAGTCGGCAGCAGGATATGCCAGCAGTGGCAGACCCGGCAACTCTGAAGGTAGCGTTATCACCGTCCTACGCCTGATCGGAGTGAGCGGTCTTACCTTCTGCGGCCGGCAGATTTCAGCCAGGGGCTTTACGACGGTCGCCTCGGACTTGTTCGCCGCGGGCCGAGGCGGCGGTGCGTTCGGTATGTGCAGGCGCGTGATGTGTGGCCGCAATATTTGACGCAGCCGCGTTCTCCCATGTAGCCTCGTTTGGTCAGACAATCGGTTAACGCGGAAATAACAGGTGTTTCGCTTGAAGTAACATACATCAACCCGACGGGTCGGCGGCATACGTTCACGAACTCGTGGAGGCAGGCTATGACTACGCACAAGATTGTTTCACACCATCAATGGATAGAAGCCCGCAAACAGCTTCTTGTCGAAGAAAAGGAATTCACCCGCGAGCGAGATCGGCTGAGCCAGCGGCGACGCGATCTACCGTGGGAGCGCGTCGACAAGAACTATGTATTCGAAGGCGCCGAAGGCAAGCAGACGTTGGCGGATCTGTTCGCCGGCAAAAGCCAGCTCATCGTCTATCACTTCATGTTCGATCCAACCTGGGATGCCGGTTGCAAGAGCTGTTCGTTCTGGGCCGACAACTTCAACGGTATCGACGCCCATCTGGCTCATCGCGATACCCGCTTCGTCGTCATCTCCCGCGCGCCCTACGCAAAGCTGGCGGCTTACCGACAGCGCATGGGCTGGAATTTCAAATGGCTGTCGTCCTTCGGTAGCGATTTCAACTACGATTACTATGTGTCGTTCACCGACGAGCAATCCGAACGGGGATCCGCCTACCAGAACTACCAGACCGGCAAGCCCTGGGGCTCGGAGACCGTGGGTGTCAGCGTGTTTTTCATGGACGATAGCGGCGATATTTTTCACACCTACTCGTGCTACTCCCGCGGTGTGGATATGCTGAACGGCGCCTACCACTATCTTGATCTTACCCCCAAGGGGCGCGACGAAGCGGATCAGGAAGGCTATCCGCAAGCTTGGGTGCGACGGCACGATGAATACGGCGACTGATCATGGCAAGGTTGTGCGATGACAGGCGAGTCCTGTCGCTGAATCTATATCAGCGGTTTACGTTCCTCGGTGCTTTGCCAAATCGCCTTCAGCTTGCCTTCCCGAGAATCGCGCGAGGGGTGGAAAGGAATCTCGTCTGGTGCCGGGTTTAACATCGGCGCGGGCATTGACCTTGTTCAGGATTAAGGTTTTGCTGTGCAGAGCTCCAGATAAGTTTGCTCGACTGCGTCAGCAATAGATCTATAGCTCCGGTTGCGGGTAACGTACTCGCGTCCGTGCTGACCCATCAGGGTCGCACTATTTGGATCTCGCAGAATGGCGACTATGGCGGCCGCAAACGCTGCTTCTTCGTAGGGAACGCACAATCCACCGCCGCTTTCCTCAATGACCAAACGTTGGTCTGGATGATCGTTGGCCACGACAGCCTTGCCCATAGCCATGTATTCGATCAGCTTGGTGGGAGACGTAGAATTCAATACCGGGGTTGGAAAAAAGGGGGAGACGCAAACATCCGCCGTAGCTACGTGTTCCAGTGCCTGAGCTTGAGGAAGAAAGCCGGTAAAGATCACGTGCTTGCCAATTCCGAGACGCTGCGCTTCATCCCGTAAAAGCTGTTCGTCAGTTGGGTCTTCGCCTGCTCCGACAAACCACAATTCGGCGTTGGGAATTTCGAGCAATACGCGAGACAGCACGCGCACTAAAAAATCCATGCGCCGTATCTTGATCAAAGTGCCCAGGTTAACGATGCGCGGATTCTGGTCCGCTGGCCGATCCACGCTGTAGGCATATTTGGCAAATGTCTGCAGGCTTATGCCCATGGGAACCGGGGTTAATTTTTCAGGATCGGCGCCTTTGGCAATGACGTCCCGCTTCATTTGCGCGCTTTGCACGAATACGTGATGTGCATTGGGTATGATAATTCGATACAGCAAAAACGAACACAGGTGGCCTCGCAAAGCATAAAAAACGGGGTAGCGTGCCGTTCCTTGTGTTGCTTCGTAAAGAAATGCCTCGGGAAATGGATAGGACAGCCAGTAAGTGAATCGGGCACCGCCCATTCTTGCCGCTAACAGCCCAAATAGCGCTGGAATGAACAGGTCGCGGACTTGCACGATGTCGTATTTCGCGCTTCGGATTAGCGCAAAAACGCGTAGATTGTGGCGCAGATTCCGCCAGTGCTTATTTACCCGCGCGAGTACGCTGACCCCATTATCCGTGGGGCCAACCCAAACATTGCAATTGGACCAGCGGACACAATGAACGTGTTCGCAATTGTCGTCCGACTGCATCAGCCAGTCAATGGTATGACCTCGGCCAACCATTTCTTGCGCAAAGAGTACGCTCAGATCGACCCGAAACGGCGGGAAGCGCTCTGCCGTCAACAAGAGGAATTTCAATGGACGCTGGGGTGTGGTGTTTGTCTCTGGTAGCGCTGTCATCGCGACACTTTCCTCTCGATAGCCACATCTAGCCATTTTTTCTGTGGCGAGTTGTTATCAGGGAAATACGCTATTGCCAGCCGCCAGCGTTTGCAAAAGATCAGCGCGCTGGGATCCAGAACGATGTGGCTGATCAGGGTGTGCGGAAAATGCCAGAGCTGCATCTGTGCTGTCAATTGCGCGAGTTAGGGGCGGCGCCAGCAGCGCTGGCGACGTTAACAGACAGATGCGCCGGGTCGATGGTGCCGACGATAATGCTGCTGACACCGCCGTGGGCCAGAATCAGGCGGAAGCTATCAGCTACCGGGTCAGCGCCTTTGTCGCTGGATACTAAATGTCCACTCGCGAGCGCTTTTTTGATCAGTACGCCCTTGCAATGCCGCTCGCAGTAGTCGATCACCGGCAGGTCGGCCGCTTCGCGCAGATTGTAGGTGACCATCACCACATCGGATCGTTCCGCAGCCAGTATACCGCCAGCGACGGTCTTGGTGGACATGCCGAAGGCGCGCAATTTGCCAGCGCGCTTGAGCTCCGCCAGTGCATCGAGGGTGCCGAATTGGCGGATGATGGCTGCGTCATTGCCGTCGGAATGCACCAGCACGATATCGACAACATCAGTCTGTAGCCGTTGCAGGCTGCGCTCGACACTGGCGCGGAGGTGCTCTGGGGTGAAATCGAAGACGGATTTGCCGCCAACGAACTCCTCGCCGACTTTGGTGCAGATCAGCCAGTGGTGGCGCTGGCCCTTGAGCAGTGATCCAAGACGCTCCTCACTGCTGCCGTAGGCCGGCGCGGTATCGATGAGGTTGATGCCGAGATTCTTGGCGAGCGCCAGCAACCGCGCTGCTGCGCGATCATCGGGCAGGTGAAAATCGCGCGGGTACTTGACGCCCTGATTGCGCCCCAGCTTGACCGTGCCGAGACCGAGGATGCTGACGTCCATGCCGGTGTCGCCGAGCGGGCGCCGTGGGAGTTGAATGGATGACGACATCGTTCAGCGCTCGAATGCTGTTTGCCAGGGTGCCGGGGCGAGCGGTGGCCGTGGCAGTGGCAGGGTCGGAGCGGCCCGACCGGAGGGTGCGATCTTTTTCGCGGCGAGCAATTCGAGCACGGTGCTCGCGAGATTGGGCGCCAGCGTAAGCTTGGTGGGCCAGGCGGCGATAACATTGGTGCGACTGTCGATCCAGCTCGCAAAGGCCTGGTCGGGACGGGCGAAGTTGCTCTGCTGGGGTTCGGCGCGGTCGATGGTCAGCGCCGCCCAGCGGGCGGCGCCGAGATCGACCCAGGGCATCAGCTCCGCGAGTTCCCGTTGCGCGCGCGCGATCACCTCGGCGGCGGATTGGTGGGCACCCTTTTCGGCCAGGGTGCCGCCCAGGTACCAAACCTGCTCGCCGTCATCGCAGGGATGGCTGGAAATCGTCAGCCGCGGCGTCGCCTCAAGGCCGAGGCAGTGGCCGTAAAACCGGTGCGGATAGGCATGTTTCACCATCACCTGCTGCAGCGGCCGGCGCTGCATCCGTGGTGAATTTGCCGCCAGTTGGTCAAGCAGCGCGCCGTTGCCCTGTCCAGCGGCGAGCACAAAGGCGGCCGGCGCTAGCGTCAGCGTACCGCCGTCGGCGTCGTCGATGTCGAGACTCGCGCGTTGCGCCTTCGCGCATCCCCAGCGCGCCCGGGGCCAGTCGATCAGGTAGGTAGCCTCTGGACAGTTGCCAGCGAGGGCCGCGATCACGCTGGGGACGTCGAGCACCATGTCCGCCAGTTTGTACAGGCTGCCCTTGAACGCCTTGCCGTTGAGTGCGTCGGGCTGAAATAGCGCCGGACGTTCGTTGCCGGCGATGGCGTCTACGCGCCCGCGAACCGCCTTGCTGGCAAAGAACGTGGTCAGTTTTGATACGGCACTACCGCTCGACCACAGATAGAAGTGGTCGCTGAGCACGCGCGCGCCGCGCAGATCGACGTCGCCTTCACCGCGCAGGCAGGCGCGCCAGTGGTCGGGCATCGCGGCAATCGCTTCGGACGCGCCGGTCAATGCGCCACTGAGCGCGTATTTGACGCCGCCGTGAATCATGCCCTGGCTCGCGCTGGTCTGGTCGCTGCCCAGTGCCTGGTGTTCGAGGAGCAGTGCGCTGTAGCCGGCGCGCACGAGACGATTGAGCAGCCACAACCCGGCGATGCCGCCGCCGACAACGACGACATCCATTTGCAGGACAGGATTCCCACTCGGTTTCCCCAGCGGTGGCATTGTGGTGCTGAGAGTTGTGGTGCTGAGAGTAGTGGGCATTGGCAGAGCTGCTGGTGGAAGTGGCCAGTATACCCTCGCCAACGAAAACTTTTGCCGGGGTTGGGTCGCGAGGGTATCCTGCCTGCCCCGAGGCGTGAAGCCGTGGCGTTGCATTATTGAGGCATCGCCACCGCTATCGACGGTGCCCCTCTGTTATCCATGTTCCACGGGTTATCCGCGCCTCGTCTGGAATAGAGACTCTATGCTCGCTCGCTGGCTGTACACCCTGCTGCTCTATCTGTTGATCCCGCTGATTCCGCTGCGTCTGTGGTGGCGCTCCCGCAGCGCTCCCGCCTATGCAAAGCGTTGGCGGGAGCGCTGCGGGCAGGTGCCGGAGCCGCCGAGCGGTCGCAAAGTGATCTGGATTCACGCGGTCTCGGTGGGCGAAACTCTGGCTGCGGTGCCGCTGATCCGCGCTCTGCAGAAGCAGTATCCCGATGCCCAGATGGCGGTGACTACGATGACGCCGACGGGATCGGAGCGGGTGCGCGCGTCCTTTGGCAACAGTGTTTATCACGCGTATGCGCCCTACGACTTGCCCATTGCCGTGGCCGGCTTTCTCCATCGGGTGCGCCCTGCATTGCTGGTGATCATGGAGACCGAGCTGTGGCCAAACCTGATTCACGCCTGTCGCAGGCGGGGCGTGCCGGTGGTGCTTGCCAACGCCCGGCTGTCGGAAAAATCGGCAGCGGGCTACGCCAGAATCGCCTGGCTCGCGCGTCCGATACTACGGCAACTGAGCGCGGTAGCGGCCCAGGGTGCAACCGATGGTGAGCGCTTTGTAGCCTTGGGATTGCCCGCCGCCCGGCTCGAGGTGACGGGTAACATCAAGTTCGATCTCGAGCTCGATGACGTCATCAAGGATAAGGCGCGGGCGCTGGCCGAGCAGTGGCGTGGGCCGGCGAAGCGCCCGGTCTGGTTGGTGGCGAGCACGCACCGCGGTGAGGACGAGCTGATTTTGGCGGCTTTTACCGAGATTCGTCTACGCGTGCCCGAGCTGCTGCTGGTGCTGGTGCCGCGACATCCGGAGCGGTTTGCCGCAGTGGCGGGCCTCTGTCGCGGCGCCGGTTATGCGCTTGCCCGGCGCAGTGAAGGGGTTGTTCCCGCTGCCGATTGCCCGATTTTACTGGGCGATACCATGGGCGAACTACTGGCTTTTTACGGCGCCTGCGACCTGGCCTTCGTCGGCGGCAGCCTGGTGCCGGTGGGCGGTCACAATCTGATCGAACCCGCCGCCTGGGGCGTGCCCGTGCTCTCCGGGCCACACCTCGATAACTTTGCCGAGGTCGCGCAACTGCTCATGGATACCGGCGGTTTGCGGGTGTGCGCGAATCCCCACGCGCTTGCTCAGGTGGTGGTGGAACTCCTGGAAAATCCCGCCGCGCGCAGCCGGATGGCAGCGGCGGCGCAAGGCGTTGCCGCTGCCAACCGGGGTGCGCTCAAGCGCGTACTCTTGACTATTGCGGCTCAGCCTTGGTGACGTTCAGGGCCGGATCCAGCGCCTCATTCAGCCGATTGATATCCTCGGGACTCAGTTGCCCGGCGACTTGCCGGAGCTGGAGCATGCTGGCGATATAGTCATAGCGGGCGTTGGCGTAGCCGCGCTGGGCCTGGTACAGCGTTCGCTGGGACAGCAGTACATCGACGACATTGCGGGTGCCGACCTCGTAGCCCGCTTGGGTCGCATCGACGGCACTCTGCGCCGAGGTGATGCCTTGTTTACGCGCGTTGACCCGGGCCGCGTCGGTCAGCACCTTCAGGTGCTGGGAGCGCGCCTGCTGAGTAGTAGTACGCTGCGCCAGCAAATAGTTTTCCTGCGCCTGCACATACTGCTGATAGGCCTGCCGGCGCTGGGCGCTGACCAATCCACCGGTAAAAATCGGCGCATTGATGCTCACTGTAAACACCGTCGGCTCGGCATCGGCAAAAAACGGCTGGTGGGTCTTTGAGGTCGTGGGGGGAGTGCCGGTGGGATCGGCGTCGCGCAGGAAGGCGCCGTCGGTGTGGCTGTTGGAGTAGGTGAGACTGGCGCCTACCTTGGGCAGGTGTTCGGCCTTCTTTGCCTGGGCGTTTTTCTCCGTTGCGGCCATGGCCTCGCGGGCGACCGCCAGCGCGAAATTGTTGTCCTGCGAAAATTTCACCCAGGATTCACGGTCGAGTGGCTCCGGGTTATCGACCGCGAAGTTTGCCGACAGGCCGGCCAGTCGATCCTGCGGTTTGCCGGTCAGTACTTCCAGGGCCTCGAAGGCGACATTCAGCGCGCCCTCGGCTTCCAGTTTGTTGACGGTGGCGTCATCGTAGGCGGCCTGGGATTCATGGACATCGGTAATTGGCACCAGACCGACGTCGAAACGCTCCTTGGTCTGTTCGAGCTGGCGGCCGATGGCGCGCAATTCCGCCTGCGCGGTAGCCAGGTTTTCGCTGGCGCGGAGGACCTCGAAATAGGCGCCGGTCACGCGGAGGATGACCGCCTGCTGATCGGCGGCGAACTGCGCCTTGGCCTGCCGGTCGAGATCGTAGCCCTGCTTGAACGTGAACCAGGCCGGCAGGTCGAAGAGCGGCTGGGTCAGTGACAGCGTGTAGACTTCACCCTCGTCGTCCGAGTGGCCGTCACTCGTGGGCGCAAACACTGGACTTAGCGCCCGCCTGCCCTTGGTATTGCCATCGCCGTCGCTGAATTGAGCGGACGCATTGATTTTGGGCAAAATGCCGGCCCGACCCAGCGGAATAGATTCCTGGGCGGCGCGATAGCTCGCCTCGGCGGCGCGCAGTTGCGGGTCGTTGGCGAGGGCGAGCTGATAGATTTCGGCGAGCGTCTCGGCGGCAGCCGGGGCACCCGGCAAGCCGACCAGGAGCGCACACCCGAGCGCGCCGCGTATTCTCTTCGACATACTCCGCTTTGGCATTGGTACAGATTTCATCATTGGCTTGGGTTCCATCAGTGCAGGCTAAAATGGGCGAAGTCTATCAGATATATTTCCGCCGTATCCGCCATGGACAGAAATCGGCTCGCCGGCTAGAGTGCGGATCACTTTGGCGAAAATGGCCTGGCGACGATGGCGAACAGCGGGACACTGACAGGCGCGGATGTCGAGGTGATAGCGTGCGCGACGGCCTATCGGGGCTTTTTCACCATCGAGGAAATTCGTCTGCGCCACCGGTGCTTTGGCGGCGGCTGGAGTAGTCCGATACGTCGCGAGCTGTTCGTGCGCGGTGAATCCGTCGGCGTACTACTCTACGATCCACGGGCGCGTCTGGTCGGCCTGGTGGAGCAATTCCGTGTCGGCGCCCTGGGGGAGCCCAACGGCCCCTGGCTGCTCGAAGTAGTCGCCGGTATGGTGGGCGAGGGCGAAACGCCCGCAGATGTCGCCCGTCGCGAAGCCCTGGAAGAGACCGGTGTCGCCGACATGGAGCTGATGCCGATCTGCGACTATCTTGCCAGTCCCGGTGGCAGCAACGAGAAAATCCAACTGTTTTGCGGGCTGGCTGATCTGGCGGGCGGCGGTGGTATTTTCGGCTTGGCGCACGAAAATGAGGATATCCTCTTTCGCGTGATGACGGCGGCGGAGGCGATGGCGGCGCTCGCGGGCGGACGGTGCAACAATGCGGCGACGATCATCAGCCTGCAATGGTTGCAGTTGAACCGGGAGCGCTTGCGGGCCGATACCGGTATCGAGCACACGACGACGAACAGCGTTAACAGGCCCTAGAATGGACAAAAAACCGAAATACCTCGACTGGCAGCCAGGACTGCTGCGGAAGCCGCCGCCGGAGCAGACATCGCTCTACCAGGCCAAATTGCGTTACCGGGTGGATTTGAAAGGCTTCATGGCGGAGTGTGAAACCAACTACTTTCGCCTCGGCAAGCTTTTTCCACTGTTCATTACCGGACGCGAATTGCGTATCGCTTTTTCGCCCTGCGACAGTCGCCCGCTGGTGCTGGCGGTGCTGGAGACAACACCGTTTACAGTCCTGGTTGGCATTCGCCAGGAGACGGGCGGTGAGTCGCCTTGGCTGGTTGCGCCGCCCATGCGGGTGCGTGTTTACCATGACGCCAAGCTCGCCGAAGTGGTTGCCTGCGATCACTCGATGCGGGTATCCCCGCGCAATCCCTATCCCAATGAGCGCATGTTCCAGCCCGACGAAAAGGCCCAGTGGAACCGCTTTCTCGGCGAGTTGCTGGCGGCTTGCCTCAGTCGCGGCTATTCGATGGCGAACGCAGATGGCATCCGCGCGGGTGAAATTTCCAGCGCGACTCTGTTGCCTGGGGAGCCGTGAACAGCGCTGAAGCAGCGACTGATTGCTCGCGGGTCCGCTGCCGAGCCGCTGTGAAGGAGTGACCAGCGCATGCAAGCGGCGGCGACCCAGTGTTGGCGGCTGATCCAGATCAGCGACCCCCATATCGGCGATGATCGCGAGCATCGCCTGGCGGGCATTCAGACTCACGAGAGCTATCGCGCGGTGCTGGCAGCGGTGGCGGCGATGACGCCGATCCCGGATATGGTCATGGTGACCGGCGACATCGCCGCCCGCGGCAGTGCGAAAGCCTACGAGCTGTTCAACCAGCAGATCAAATTTCTCGATTTACCCTATGCATGGCTACCGGGCAACCACGACGATTTCGCAGTGATGCAGCAGGGCCTGTCATCGTCGCCATACTGGCCGCTGCTGGAATTTGGCCCCTGGCGGGTGCTGTCGCTGAACACCGCGGTCGCCGGTCAAGCCCCCGGCGCGCTGGCGGCGGACGAGCTCGAATTCCTCGGCCGCACATTGGCGCGTGAAGTGAACAATCCTGCGGTCATCTTCATGCACCATCCGCCGGTCCCGGTGGGCTGTGACTGGCTCGATCGCCAAGCTATTGCCAATGCGGCGGAGTTGGCGGCGGTGGTCGGCCGCCACCGCAATGTCAAAGCTATCTTCACCGGCCACGTCCATCAGGTGTTCACGGCTGACTGGGCAGGCACGGTCGTCCGCACCACGCCGTCCACCTGCTTCCAGTTTGCCGTCAACAGTCGCGACTTTGCGCTCGCCGACGACCCACCGGGCTTTCGTTGGATCGACCTTCACGGCGACGGCCGGCTCGATACCGGCGTCGTCTACCTCGACAGTGACAATCACCAGCGCGTGGATCACGGCAGTAGCGGTTATTGACGATTGATCAACGCGCCGGGATAAAAAGTCCGCTGCCCGCGCCCGGGAGTGGCTGCGCGCCGCTATAATCGCGTGGTCATTCGGCGCAGGCGGGAAACATGACCACACTGCTGTACATCCACGGTTTCAACAGCTCACCGCAGTCCAGCAAAGCCGAGGCGACCGCCGCCTGGATCGCCCGCGAGCGTGCCGATATCGCCTTTGTCTGTCCGTTTCTGAGCCCGTTTCCGCAGCTTGCCATGCAGGTGCTGGAAACCGAGATCGGCAAACTCAGTGGTGATGTGCATCTGGTCGGCAGCTCCATGGGCGGCTTCTACGCCACCTGGCTGGCGGAAAAATACCGCTGCCGGGCCGTGCTGATCAATCCGGCGGTGGCGCCCTGGCGTGGCGCCGATCATCTGCTTGGCAAACAGATCAACTACCACACCGGCGAGCGCTGCCACTTCGAGCGCGAACACCTGGAGCACTTGCGTGCCTTCGAGGTCAGCGAGCTGTCTCGCCCGCACGATCTCTGGGTGCTGGTTCAAACCGGCGACGAAGTGCTCGACTATAACCAGGCGGTGGAACGCTACCGCGATTGCCGCCTGACCGTGGAGGGGGGCGGCGATCATGGCTTTCAGGGCTATGAACGGTTTCTGCCGGCGATGCTGGATTTCTTCACCGCTGTGCCCGCGGCATCGGTGATCGACACGCAATGACGACTGCACAGCGTCGCTGTGCGAGCACCAACCAAAGCGCACATAGCCTCACACCGGGACAGCGAATGAAAAACGCATGAGCAACTACACCGCCGAGGATATCGAAGTTCTCACCGGCCTCGATCCGGTGCGCAAACGGCCGGGGATGTACACCGACACCACCCGGCCCAACCACCTCGCCCAGGAGGTCATCGACAACAGCGTCGATGAAGCGCTGGCCGGTCACGCCCGCAGCATTGATGTCGTGCTCTACCGCGACGGCGCCGTCGCCGTCACCGACGATGGCCGCGGCATGCCCGTCGACATTCACCCCGAGCAGGGCGTCTCCGGCGTCGAGGTGATTCTTTCCACCCTCCACGCCGGCGGCAAATTCTCCAACCAGAACTATCGCTTCTCCGGCGGCCTCCACGGTGTCGGCGTATCCGTCGTCAATGCGCTGTCGAGCTGGCTCAAGGTTGGCATTCGCCGCGACGGCAAGGTCTACGAGATGACCTTCGCCGGCGGCGACAAGCAGACCGAACTCACCGCCGTCGATACCTGCGCCAAGCGCAATACCGGCACCCGCGTGCACTTTTTGCCGGACCCGCACTACTTTGATTCGGTCAAATTCTCGTTGTCGCGGCTGCGCCATGTGCTGCGCGCCAAGGCCGTGCTCTGCCCCGGCCTCGCCGTCAGTTTCCTTGATGAAGCCAGCGGCGAGCGCGACGACTGGTGCTATCGGGACGGCCTGCGCGATTACCTGGCGAGCGCCGTGCAGGAATATCCCGCGCTGCCCGCCGAGCCCTTCGCCGGCAGTTTTGCCGCGTCCACCGAGGCGGTGGACTGGGCTTTGCTCTGGCTGCCGGAGGGCGGCGAGCTGGTGCAGGAGAGCTACGTCAACTTGATCCCCACGGTGCAGGGCGGTACTCACGTCAACGGCCTGCGCACTGGCCTGCTGGAGGCGCTGCGGGAATTCTGCGAGTTCCGCAATTTGCTGCCCCGTGGCATCAAGTTGACCCCCGAGGACATCTGGGACAAATGTTGCTACGTCCTCTCGTTCAAGCTGGTGGAGCCGCAGTTCTCCGGCCAGACCAAGGAGCGACTGTCATCGCGCGAGGCGGCTGCCTTCGTCTCCGGTATCGTCAAGGACGCCTTCAGCCTCTGGCTCAACCAGCACACCGATGAAGCCGAGACTCTCGCCGAGCTCTGCATCGGCAACGCCCAGCGGCGACTGCGCGCCAGCAAGGTCGTCGCCCGCAAGAAAATTACCAGCGGTCCGGCGCTGCCCGGCAAACTCGCTGACTGCGCCAGCAGCGAGCCCGAGCGCGGCGAGCTGTTTCTGGTGGAGGGCGATTCCGCTGGCGGTTCCGCCAAGCAGGCGCGCAGCCGCGAGTTCCAGGCGATCATGCCGCTGCGCGGCAAGATCCTTAACGCCTGGGAGGTGGACAGCCAGGAGATTCTGGCGTCGCAGGAAGTCCACGACATCGCGGTCGCCATCGGCCTCGATCCCGGCAGCAATGACCTCAGCGGTCTGCGCTACCACAAGGTCTGCGTGCTGGCCGATGCCGATTCCGACGGCGCCCATATAGCGACGCTTTTGTGCGCGCTCTTCGTCCGCCACTTCCGGCCCTTGGTGGAGGCGGGTCACGTCTACATCGCGACGCCGCCGCTGTTTCGCATCGATCTCGGCAAGGAAGTGTTTTACGCGCTGGATGAAGGCGAAAAGCAGGGTATCCTCAGCCGCCTGGAGGCGGAAAAGAAAAAGGGCAAGCCACAGATCACCCGCTTCAAGGGCCTTGGCGAGATGAACCCACTCCAATTGCGCGAGACCACCATGGCGCCGGACACCCGCCGCCTGGTGCAACTGCGGGTGGACGCGGGCGACGGCACCGATCAGCTCCTCGATATGCTGCTCGCCAAGAAGCGCGCCCCCGACCGCAAGAGCTGGCTCGAAGACAAGGGCGATCTTGCCGAGATGATCTAGGGGAGGGTGAGAGCATGCAGCAGAGTCCGTTTTTTATCGTGCTGAACGCCGGGTCCGGGCACAACGACGCCGGGCAGACGGAGGCGACAATCCGCGAGGTGCTCGACCGCGCCGGGTGTCGCTACGAACTCTGGGCTGCCGCCTCGGGCGAGGAGATCCCCACGCTGGCGCAACGTGCGGTCAAGCAAGCGCAAAAGCAGGAAGGCACCGTGGTCGTCGCCGGTGGCGACGGCACCGTCAATGCAGTGGCTCAGGCCGCCCTCGGTTGTGGCAGGCCCTTCGGCGTATTGCCCCAGGGCACCTTCAACTATTTCGGCCGCACCCATGGTATTTCCCAGGACACGCGAGAGGCCACCGAGGCACTGTTGACAGCGAGGGTGCAGCCGGTACAGGTAGGTCTGGTGAATGAGCGCATGTTTCTGGTCAATGCCAGTCTCGGGCTCTATCCGCAGCTACTCGAAGACCGCGAGGCGTTCAAACAACGCTTCGGCCGCAGCCGTTTCATTGCGTTCTGCTCGGGCATTATCAGCCTGTTGCGTCATCGGCAGCAGCTGCATATCGAGATGGAGTTGGAGGGCCAGACTGAATTGATCCGCACGCCCACGCTGTTCGTGGGAAACAATCGACTGCAATTGAAGCAAATAGGCATTGCTGAAGCCGATTATATCGGCCACGAGTGGCTGGTCGCGATAGTGCCCAAACCCGTGGGCACGCTGGCCATGTTGGGGCTGCTGCTGCGCGGCGCGCTCGGCCATCTTGGCGAGGCCGGGCAAGTAGATACTTTCGCGGCGCATCGGCTCAGCGTGAGGCCGCCGCGAAGCCAGTCGCGGCGGCGTTACAAAGTGGCAGTGGACGGCGAAATCTGCTGGCTGCAAGCACCGCTGGTTTTTCGCGTCGCCCCGGAACCGCTGCTGTTATTGACACCCTTGGAGCCAACCCTAGAAAGCACTGCCACATGAGCGTGATCCTGCATTTGTCCGACACCCATTTCGGCACCGAGCAGCCGCCGGTTGTCGAGGCGCTGCTGGAACTGGCCCACCGGCAACGGCCGGATGTCGCCGTACTCTCCGGCGACATCACCCAGCGCGCGAGGTCGTCGCAATTCGCTGCCGCGCGAGCATTTGTCGACCGCCTCGGCATTGCGGCGCGGGTGGTGGTGCCGGGCAATCACGACATTCCGCTGTTCGATCTCAAAACGCGATTGTTCGATCCCTACCACCGCTATTGCCAAGCCTTCGGTCCCGATCTGCAGCCGGAATACGAAGATGCCGCGCTGCTGATTCTCGGCGTCAAAACCACGCGCCGGTATCGCCGCAAGGACGGCGCTGTGTCTGCCGAGCAGATTGAGCGCACCTGCCAACGGTTGCGCAACGCTTCTACCGGGCAACTCAAGATCATCGTCACCCATCAGCCTGTGCATGTGATCCGCCCGATTGATGAGCAAAACCTGCTGCATGGCCGCGATCCCGCGCTGCACGCCTGGGCGCGCGCCGGCGCCGACCTGATACTGGGGGGCCACATCCACCTGCCCTATGTGCGGCCGCTGCGCGATCACCACAAACTGTCGCGGGAAATGTGGGTCGTGCAGGCGGGCACCGCGGTGTCGCGGCGCGTGCGCGCCAAGGCGCCGAACTCGGTGAACTTGATTCGGCATCAGCCAGCCACGGTGCACTGCACTGTTGAGCGCTGGGATTACGCGACGGATCGCCGCAAATTTGCTCTGGCAGAGAGTGCTGAGTTGGTGCTTGATCGTGTGGCATAGACGTTGATTCGGTGCCTGAGCGTTGTCCCCATCTATGAAAAAACAAGAGCAGACAAGTCTCGCCGAGCGGTTTCTTATGGCGGTTTTTGCCCCCGTTGTTTTCAACATTTTACTGTTCATTGTTTTGGGGATATATTTCCGTCATCCGAGGTATTTTCGTAAATTTCTGCTCCGTCAAATCCACTGGCCTGACGAGGTGATTTTTCTTGCTCTCGTCGCATTGCCGGCGATTGGCGGCTTTATGATGGGCGTGTCAAGGTGCGCCACGCTCGTCGGACACTTCTTTTACACCAACATCGGACAGGAAAGGAACATCATCAAAACGTTGGCCGCTTGGGGTAGCCTGCTCCTTGTCGCAATATGGTCTGACAAGTGCTATCCAGTGAAGCAATTATGTTCAGTCGAAACGGGTCCAAAATATTGGATGTCACGCGGTTTTACAGATCTGATCTATGTGTGACTCGTTGAATGGATGGCCTAGGTACAGCAATGCGATGCTTTGAACAAAGCTTGTAGATTGAAGAATGTGGGGAAATAGTGGAGGTGATATTGCCTCTATACACCCGTTCGTCTGGATTGAGATCGGGGGCGTAGCCCGGCAGAGCATGCAGGGTCAGGCGACCCTCGGTGGCGGCCACATACGCCTTCACGGCCGCGTTCTTGTGCGCCGGCAAGCCATCAACGACCAGATGCAGGGGCCGGCGGCGGTGCATCAACTGCTTGAACAGCCCCACAAACAGCTCGCCACTGAGCGCCCCCGTGTAGGCGGCAAACCAGAACGCGCCATCGGCCATCTGTCGCCGACGATTGCGCCCTGCTGATGAAATTTGCTTCATGATGTTGCAAATGCGGAGTTTTTGGTGCTAAGGTCAGTTCGCGCGCGAGAAATAATGTTCTACCAATAATTGATCCAGCCGCACTCTCTTGGCCGTGGCAAAAAATGCTTGGCAGAAAATGCCGGGTAGCCAATGACCCAACCAGCGGCTTTTTCTCGCGGCGCGAGGACGCTGGCTAAGCACCGTCAGCGGTGGGCAGGACGATAATAACCATTACAAAAGAGGGGGTGTGCCTTGTATCAATCGATGCGGTCACCAGCGCGTTCACACGCGGAGTTAGTTTGTCGGGCGCCGGTTGTCCGCGACCGGTCGTCGGTTTTCAAAGCCTCAAAAAAATTCTGGTCAAAAACAGTGGTGTGCGTCGCCTGCCTCGCGACGGCACAGGCCGTTGCTCTCACCTTCAAGGCGGACGATTTCGAGGCCTTCATCGACACCACGGTGACCGCGAGCGCCGCGATGCGTACTCAAAGCGCCGATGAGCGCTCATTCATTCCTGGCACTGCGGCACCGTATTCGGGCAATACACGGGTTTTCCCGGACGGAGGCGATATCTACAGCACGCCGCTGTCGTTGTTGGTCGACATGGGGTTGAAGAAAGACAATCTCGGTTTTTTTTCCCGCGTGTCGTACACCTATGACTACACCATAATGCACAAGGACTGTGACAACTGTTCTCGCCCGACGCCGGTTGGTGAGCTCGACGGCATTTCCGATGACGGGCAAAACCTGGCGGGCAATAAATTCCGGGTGCTCGATTTATTCGGCTATGGCAGCTGGCGCCCTGGTGGACACCTGCTGAATATCCGTGTCGGCAAGCAGGTCGTCAACTGGGGTGAAAGCGACATTCTGGGCGGCGGCATAAGCCAGATGCAGAACCCGGTGGATTTCGGCAAGACCACGACGCCGGGGACGGAGATCAAGGAAACCCTGATGCCCCAGGAAATGATCTATGGGCAGTTTGGTATCACGGACGATGTGACGGTTGAAGCCTATTATGTGTGGAACTGGCGCGGCTCGGTGTTTTTCAGCACGGGCACATTTTTCAGTCCACTTGATCTCTTCGGCAGCGGGTACAAGCCGGACCTGTTGATCCCGGGCATCCCCTACACCGGCACTGATGAGCCTGACAATGGTGGCCAGTGGGGTGTCGCCGTTCACACCATTCTCAGCGGGTTGGACGACGCCGATCTGGGTTTCTACTGGGTTCGCTCCCATGCGTTCATGCCGGTGGCGACGGTGGACGAAAGCTTCAATGTGCCCGATCCTTTTTCTCCAATAGGGGTAACCCTGGGCGGTTATCGCTGGGAGTACGCACAGGATCTCGACACCTATGCGGTTTCGCTGAACGGCGTGCTGCCCGGGAGTCTGGGGCTCGCATTTCAGACCGAGCTGAACTACCGTCCCGATTTCCACGACACCAGACAATGCGGCAACCTGTTCGGGCTCGGTGGCATTCAAACGGCGTTTGGATTGCTGCCGCCGGGATTGGCCGGACCGGATGGCAATATCACCGGGTGCGGCAACGAGAGCAATGATATGTGGACTTATCTCGGAGCATTGACTTACTCCGATTCGACCGCGCTGCTCGGCGCCAACACCCTCAGCCTGATCCTGAACCTCAATGCCCAGTGGATCGAGGATCTTCACGGCGGTGATCCGACCGATGTCGTCCATCACGGCTCCGGGCCCGCTTTCACGGGAAATTTTGAAGGGGCTGATGGCCTTGATCAGCCCATTACGTCGTTCTCGTGGGGATATGCGTTGGTGGCACAGTTGGAATACAACGACATTTTCGCGAATCTGGATATGAAGCCCACGGTGGTCTGGATTCACGGCGTGGACGGCTACCAGCCTCAGGCCGCGGGAATCGGTGGTGCCCTGCAGGAGGGGCAACAGATCGTCAGGGCAAGCGTCGAGTTCAGCTATTTGGCTCGCACGTCATTGGAAATGGCCTACTCAGCATGGTTGGGTGACAACGCGGCGGGCGCCTATTTCGACCGAGACAATCTGTCACTGACATTCAAATACCATTTTTGAGGATGGCCTTGATGTTTTATATACAGCGTAAAAATAACAAGCTGCGTGGAAATGCGTGCAATGCTCTGGTGGTCGCCGGTCTTCTGCTGTCTGGCATCGCAATTGATGTTGCCGCAGAGCCGCTGTCCAGTGCCGAAATCGCCAAGCTTGGGCTGAACGGAACCGAGCTCACGCCGATTGGCGCGATCCGAGCCGGAAACGCCGACGGTACCATCCCCGAGTGGAAATATGAGCCGATCCCGGTGCCGCCGGGATTCAAGCCCGGCGACCATCACCCAGATCCCTTCCCGGGCGACAAGATTCTCTTCACCATCACCAAGGAGAACTACAAGCAATACGCAGACAAGCTGACACCGGGCCAGATCAAATTGTTCGAAGTGATTCCCGGATACAAAATGAACATCTATCCATCACGCCGAAGCGCGGTATACGAGGAGCGTTTTTATACGGCGGCATTGGCAAATGCCAAAACTGCCGAAGTGGTAGTCGCGGGCAACCAGATCGGCTTCAAGAATGCAGCGATATCCTGGCCGTTTCCAATACCCAAAAACGGCGAGGAAAGTATCGTCAATGCGCTAACCAGGCCACTGCCCACATGGATCAATTTCTGGGATAACACAGCGGCGACTACTGCCAGTGGCGGTTACGAGATAAACAAGCTATCGGTGCAGATTCACTGGAAATACGGCGATCCCGCCAATACCATTGAAAATTTCGACCCCAGCGCTCCCGGAACCGGATACGGCTATTTCCAAACCATTACGGCTCCCGTCAAGCAGGCCGGGCAGGCGCTGCTTGCGCATGATCCGATCACCTACACCAAAAATCTTCGCCAGGCTTGGCAGTACAACCCCGGGCAGCGGCGAGTAAAGCGTGCACCTCAAATCAACTATGCCTATCCGTTCCCGGGCAGCAGTGGCCTGATGACCGTGGATTCCGGCTATGGCTATAACGGCCCGAATGACCGCTTCGAATGGAAGTTGGAAGGCCGGGTTGAAAAATATGTGCCCTACAATTCCTACAAACTCCATAGTGGAGACACCAAGATAGCGGACATCATTACCAATGAGGGGCGGCTCAATCAGGATTTGCCACGCTACGAACTTCATCGAGTATGGAAGCTCACCGGTAAGCTGCGAGAGGGCACTAGCCACATATATGGCTACCGGGAGCTATATCTGGACGAGGATAGCTGGTGGGTGCTGCTCGCGGACAACTATGACCGTCGTGGCGAGCTGTGGCGGCCCATCGAACTCCATATAGTCAATCTCTATGACGCGCAAACCATGTTCTACACGCTTTTGGACTCATACGATCTTCAATCAGGTAGGATGATGTTCATGGGCCTCGATAATGAGGACCCTGGTCCGGATATGAGCTGGCGGACGGATGACTCCTATTTCACGCCTGGTTCCATACGGGCTCAGGGCACTCGCTAAGCCCAACAGATCTCGAATTCCTCGATGGCAAGCGGTGTGATGAACGGCTGGACAATACCAGCCGTTCATTTTCGAGAAGCTAACGCACTCTGTTCGCCACAGTAAGAGTATGTTGAAGCTTAGGACCGTACACGTCAGGCGCTATCGAGTCTAGAAGTATAAATCGTTACTGCGCAGCCGCACGGCGGGCGAACTTCAAGACGAGGTTGCCTTTTTGTTTAGTGCGCCAGATAGAGTCTGTTGCGCCCAATCTGGAGACGTCTGGAGCAGGTTATGGAATTGAAACCATGCCGGATTAGCGTGTCGACGAACGCCTTTATGCACTTTCTGCGGTCGTCGTGGCTGATTCTTTGCGCGACACTGTCTGTGGGGCTGGGCGCAGCTGGCCATTGCGCAGCTGAATCCGCGCAAGTGGACGCCACCAAATCGGCATTGGCCAGCAGGGCATTGCTGACAGCTTCGGCCCGAGCTGGACAGCGCATCGTCGCCGTGGGCGCCTTCGGCAACATTGTCTACAGCGACGATGGCGGTGAGTGGCGGCAGGCCGATAGCGTGCCAACCCAGACTTTGCTGACCACAGTCAGGTTTCTCGACGACAAGGAAGGATGGGCGGCGGGACACGATAGCCTGATCCTGCACACCACCGACAGTGGCCGCAACTGGGAGATAGTCTACGAAGACCTGATTCCAGACGGCGATGTTCCCAAGCCAATCCTGGATTTGCATTTTTCCGATCGACTCCATGGCATTGCCGTGGGCGCTTTTTCCCTTATGCTCGTCACCCAAGACGGTGGCAAACACTGGGAGTCGGTCGACACTGAAGCCCTGCGTGACATGCTCGAAAATGCGGGCCTGGAGCCAGAGCCCAATTTCAACGCGATAACGCCATTGGACGACGGGTTTCTGATCGTCGGCGAGCTCGGCACCCTCGTGCACTATCGCCCCACCGGGCAATCGACAGAAGATTCGGATTCGCACTGGCGCATTCTCAAGTCGCCCTATGCCGGGTCGTTTTTTGGAGTTAAAACGCTGGCCTCGCATGAATTGCTGATATATGGCCTACGTGGACACTGTTATCGCTCTGAAGATTCCGGGACTACCTGGTCCGCCATTGCCGCTGAAACTACCGCCAATATTTATGACGCACTGGAAGTCGGCGATGGCGACGTCATTGCCGTAGGAGCCGGAGGCACGATTCTGCGATTGCGCCATGGGAGTAACAATGCGGAAATTCTTCCCTATGACGGATTCAACGGTTTTGTGTCCCTGCAGAACATAGGCGGAGGGCGGTTGTTGTTATTCGGCAATGCTGGGACAGAGAGTTTTAATCTGCCGTAGGGCTCAGAAGCGACCGATTTTTCTGACAGTGGATACAAACCTTAGCATCAGCGCGGCGCTTATATGATTACGAGAGAATCTATGATGGACCGGATTGTGAAGCTAATGTTTTCCTACCGGCCAATTATTCTGCTTGGATTTGTCGCATTTACCCTCTTCATGGGTATCAATGCGTTAAAGCTGCGAGTGGATGCCGGGTTTGAGAAGCTCATGCCTCTTGGACACGACTACATCAAGACCTTAGTAAAGTACCAGGATGATTTCGGATCCGGTAACCAGATCATCGTCGCCTTGATGCAAAAGCAGGGGACCATTTTCAACCCCGAATTTTTTAAGGTAATGCAATCGGCTACCGATGAGATATTTTTTCTGCCCGGGATCGCACGATCGACGGTGACCTCAATTTTTACCCCGAATGTCATTTATATCGAGGTGATTGAGGACGGATTTTCCGGCGGCAATGTCATTCCCGCTGAGTTTCGGCCAACTGAGGAATGGATGCCGATCGTTCGAAATAACATTATCAAATCCGGGCGTCTGGGTGATTTGGTAGCCAATGATTTTTCCGGAGCCCTGATCAGGGCAGAGCTCATAGAGCGCGACCCCACCACCCGGCAACCGCTGGACTACAGAACGGTTGCCAAAGACCTGGAGGAAAAAATTCGCGGCCGGTTTGAAAGTGACAACATTGATGTTCGCATCATTGGATTTGCGAAATCCACGGGCGATATCGCGGACGGTGCCGGTGACGTAATGATATTTTTCGGCGTTACCCTGGCAATAACCGGATTGCTCCTATGGTTTTATACGCGATCCGCCATTTTGTCCCTGCTTCCGCCACTGGTCGCACTGGTCGCCGTTATCGGGCTTCTCGGGTCTCTGGACATGCTCGGCTATGGCCTGGACCCCATGTCCATCCTGGTGCCGTTTCTCGTATTTGCTATCGGCGTCAGTCATGGCGTGCAGATGGTGAGCGGCTGGATGGGCGAAGTGATGTATGGCGGCGATACAGACGCTAACGGTCGGCCGATGGTGCCGGCGCTTGACCCGTCCCACGGTGTCGATAGCCTTGAAGCGGCCCAGCGTACGTTTCGCCGTTTGTTGGTGCCGGGTGCCTTGGCGGTTATCACCACCTCGGTGAGCTTTGCCACCATTCTGCTGATCGACATTCAAATCGTCCGCGAGACCGCGATTACCGCCAGTGTCGGCATGGCAATCATGCTGCTGACCAAGATGGTCCTGCTGCCCGTGCTGCTTTCTTACGTGAAGATCAACAATCTTGAGCGATACCGCCAGCGGCACCGGCAGACGGAAGCCCGGCTCGACCCAATATGGCGATTCCTGGCGCGTGCGACCGACACCGGCCCGTCCCTAGTGATCCTGGCTTTGGTCGTGATGGTTACGCTTTGGGGTGTTTACAAGGGCAAAGAAATGAAGATCGGCGATCTTCATGCAGGCATTCCCGAATTGCGTACGGAGGCCCGTTACAATGTGGATAGCCATGTGATCGCCAATAAATTTTCCATTGGCGTAGACAAACTGTCGGTAATAGTCGAAGCGCAACCGAACGCGTGCGTCGATTACGCAGTAATGGCGGAAATGGATCGATTTGCCTGGTACCTGCAAAATCTCCCCGGCGTGCATTCGGTCGACTCTCTCGCACGGTCCATGAAGTTGATTATTGCGGCCAACAATGAAGGCAGTCCGCGATGGTTCCACCTGTCCCGGGATCCGAACAACATGGCCTCGGCCCTGCATGATCTGGAGCGCGGCGGCGGCGACGATTACATGAATGCCTCCTGCGACGCGATGCCGGTGAATATCTTTACCATTGATCACAAGGCCGAGACGATAAATGCGGTCATAAGAGGGATCGAGGCATTCAAATCGACCCTTCCGAAGGATAAATTCAATCTTCGCCTCGCTTCGGGCAATGTCGGTATTATCGCAGCCACCAACCAGACTGTCGCGGCGGCGGAACGACCGATGCTGGCTTGGGTCTACGGGGTGACCATTGTCCTGTCTTTGCTCGCGTTTCGGTCCGTCACCGGCACCCTGTGCATCGTCATTCCACTGGCTGTGGTATCGGTGCTGGGGAACGCCATGATGGCGATGCTGAATATTGGCCTGAAGGTGAATACCCTTCCCATGATGGCCCTGGGCGTCGGCGTCGGCGTCGATTATGCGATCTACATTTACGCCGCCATGAGCGGATTCATAGAGACTGGCGATTCGCTGCGCGCGGCCTACTACAAGGCCATGCGGCTTACGGGCAAGGCGGTGATCTTTATCGGCATCACCCTCGGCGTGGGGGTGTGCACCTGGATTTTCGCTTCCCTCAAGTTCCAGGCTGATATAGGCGTATTGCTGACTTTTCTGTTCGTGACCAACATGCTGGGAGCCACTCTGATCCTGCCGGCACTGGCGTGCTGGTTATTGCGATCCCGGGTTGCCGCGAGGCCTGCCACCGCTGGTTAGCGGGCAGCGGAAAGAATTTTTTCCGGCATTTGAGATACCGGTCAGCTTACGCCTCCCTCTCTATGCGCGGTGGTATGGAGTAAGTGCCGACGACATGGGCGACGGGTTCAGCAACGCCTTCCGAATACAGCGACACTTCACCCACGGCAAGCGTCCGTCCGATTTTTATGAGTTTGCAAACGGCGACGATGCTTTTGTCGGCCGCCGGCTTTCTCAGAAAGTTGATGGTGAGGCTGGTGGTGACTGCCAGCGGAACGATGCCGATTTCGCCGAGAAGGGCAACGTACAGTGCGACATCCGCAGCGGCCATCAGCACCGGGCCGGACACGGTGCCGCCCGGACGCAGTTCGGCCGGGCCAACGGGGTGCTCTACCGTAGCGCCATTGTTACCGACCTCGCGGACCACGCACTTGGTTTGCGGAAACTCGGCGGCGATAAAGGCTGCGATTTCGTTCTTGTTGGCCACGATCTCTCCCATGAAATTTCAGTGTGCGCTGGCCCGCGATAAGCAGCATTCCAGTCCTTGGGAAGGTAGCGTTTGCCGGCGACTGCATCAGCTAGGGCAACTCGACGCGGTCTGGCTCCGCAGGGCCATTACTTGAGTTTCCGGTCCTCGCGTTTCGCTGCTTCCATTGCCTCGGGTTCCAGTTCCTCCGCGTAGCGATTCATTCGCAGGAATACACCCCAGCCAATGAGGATCAGTCCCACCGACGCGAGCAGGCCGGCCGCATAGCGCAGCTCCGCCGCGTCATCGTGCATGGCCTGGAATGTGGCGACCAGCGCTTCGATGGAGACTGCGACTACCACCACGACGAGGAACCGCGACAAAAACCGGCGGATGCGGGTCGGCCCGCTGATGGTGGAGTCGCGTACGACTTCCTCTTCGGCAATGGTCTGCGCGATCTGCAACGCGACCACGGCAGCGGCCAGAAAGCCCATGGCTTCGATAATTCCCTGCGCAGAATCCCGATCCAGCCCCAGGGTGACGGCTGACCAGCCAACCCGTGCCGCTATTGTGATCAGGACGATTGCTGCACTGGCGAACAGCAGTGCCATCAATGCGTGCGCCGCCGAGAACAACCGCATGATAGTTTTCATTGTTGGTTCCGGTCGATGGTCATTCGGTTTGACGCCGAATGGACGCGAGGTTTTATTCGACAAATCGTGGATTGCACATGCACGTTAGCTACACGGCTGATCCGGTGCAAGCGGACCAAGGCGTTCGCCGGGCAAAGCGGATCAGCTCAACGCCGCAGATACCCGCGCCAGCCGCCGTAAGCGGTGATGTCCTCCGCTCCTTCGACGCCGCCGTGCTCGCAGATGAACCCGGTTTCCCAGCGGCCGTCAGCGAGCTGCACCTTGCCGAGTCCGAGCGGTGCACCGATACCGGCGACAAAGGAGCCCAGCTCGGCACTCGGCAACTCCCAGACTTCCACGTCGATCGCGGCGCCACCGCCTGTGGCTGTTAGCGGGTTCACACGCACCATGGCTGGCCGCTGCGGTGGTCCGCCGGGCAGCGCATAGAGCCGGTAGTTAGGCGCGCTCTTTGTCGCTTCGATCAAATAGCCACCGCGCACAGTCAGTTGCCAGTTCAGCGGCAGGCCGCCGAGATGGGCACCGCAAACCACGACGCGCACGCGGTCGTGGCGTGCGCTGGTGGTGGGCGCCGCGAACCCAAGACGGCGGCCGTTCGGCAACGACAGGTCAAGCTGGCGCTGCAGCGCGTCGGCGACGCCGAGCAGGTATTGATCGGTGAAAGCGCGGCCGAACAGGGTGACCCCCCAGGGCAAGCCGTCGGTCGCAGCGCCAGACATGATTGCGGTCGGCACCGCGACGGCGGCGTAGTCGAGCAGGTTCATGAAGTTGGTGTAATAGCCGAGTTCCTGGTTGCGCAGCACCGGCTCGGCGGCGAGTTCGGCATTGCTGACGGGCCGGCCGATAGTGGGTGTCAGCACGCAGTCGAGCCGCGCCAGCGCTCGGTCGCACTCGGCCTTCAGTGCTTGCAGGCGGTACTGGGCCTGGAACGTCTTGACGCCGGTGACCGCGGGCGCCGACGCCAGCACCGCGCGAATCACCGGCAGCACTGCACCGGGATCGCGGACGATCAGATCGCCGACCACGGCCTGGCGCTCGGCGACCCAGGGGCCTTGGTACAGCAAGCGGGCGGCTTCCAGAAACGGGGTCAGATTGATTTCCCGCGCGCTGCCACCGCAGGCGCGCAATGCCGCGACCGCCGCTGCGAACAAACCGGGTCCTTCCACATCGCCAAAGAACTCGAGATCCTGCTCACGCGGCACGCCAAACACGAAGGGGCGGGGGGTGCCAAAGGCGCCGCCGTCGTTCCACTGTGGATTGCTGCGACTGTAGGGATCGGTGTCATCCCGTCGCGCGGTCAGCGCCAGCAATTGACGCGCCTCTCGCGCAGTGGCGGTGAAAAAGGTCGTACAGTCGAGGGAGCGGCAGGCGGGCACCACGCCGGTGGTGGACAGCAGCCCGCGCGTGGGCTTGAGCCCGACCAGGCGGTTCAACGCCGCTGGCACCCGGCCGGAGCCCGCGGTGTCGGTGCCGAGGGCAAAGCTGGTGACACCGAGGGCGACCGCGAGTGCCGAGCCCGAGCTGGAGCCGCCGGCGGGAAAATCCGCGCGCACCGCGTTGCGGCAGGCGCCGTAGGGCGAGCG
>JBPPNE010000270.1:0-4475 GCA_051306415.1 Porticoccaceae bacterium | reverse complement strand
TCGTCCAGCTGGCCGATGACCGGCAGAAAGTCCGGGATCAGATCGAACGGCAGCAGGGTGTAACCGACAGCCAGCCCCAGCAGCGCCTTGGCAAGCCAGGGCGTATCCGGATGGGCGAGCGCGCAGCGATAAACCGCGAACTCGCGCTTCAATGCCCGTGCCAACGCGGCCAGCCGGGCACGCATCAGAGTGCCGCCTTGAGCGCCGGATGGATCATGAACAGGCGCATGCAGCACTGGTCAGGGACTCGCCTTCCATTGCCGGCGGCGGGCGGTCTGCCACGTTATCTGGAATTCGATCTCCTGTTCCATAAGGATTTCCCTCTCAATCGAATAGCTCGCTCAGGAAGGACTTGCGCGGTTTGTGCCGGTATTCGTCATTGCGATAGGGACGTTCCTGACGCCCGGGTTCGCGTTCCCGCTCGGCAGTATCGCCGCGCGGGCGTTCCGCGCGCTCGATGAGCTTGTCGAGCTCACCGCGGTCCAGCCACACGCCACGGCATTCCGGGCAATAGTCGATCTCGATGCCTTGCCGGTCGGTTATTACCAGACTGATCTCTTTACAGGTTGGACATTTCATTACTCGTCTCCTTTTGATGTTGCAATTACGCTGGTACGTGTGTTCGCAAACCCCGGCACCCTGTGCCAGCGCCGCGATGCGCTCGGTGGATGGGTCATGAACAGGCGCTTGATGCTACTCGCGCCGCCGGCATCGGCGGGCAGCCCATCCGCGTCATGGCGGCGGCCTCAAAACTTCTCCGGCCGCAGTACTTCGACCTCGCTGGTGAACAGGATCATGGCGTAGTTGTCGTAATAATGCGTCTTGAGATGGGCCGTAATCGCCTCGGCTGTCTCCACACCGCATACCACCTCAATACGGATATTGCTGCTCGTTTCCCAGCCGGCGCTGCGAACACCACGACCACCTTTGCCGCGGGCGTCGGTAACGGTGTAGCCATGAGCCCCCAGTCGCTCGATATCACGGATGAGGGAGTTCTCGATAACTGCTTCAGTGATGATGGTCAGGAGCTTGCGCGTATATATGTTCATTGATTTCATCTTCCATCAGCCCCCCAAAAGTGTGTGCGCTCTCACCGCGAGCGCGTGATAAAGCGGGATGCCTGCCAGGACATTGAACGGAAATGTGACTCCCAGCGCAGCGGTGAGTGACAAAGTCGGATTGGCCTCGGGAACCGAAATGCGCATCGCCGCCGGCACTGCGATGTAAGAAGCACTTGCCGCGAGCGTGGCCAGCATGGCGGTACCGCCGACAGAGAGGCCAAGCGCCCAGCCAAGCCCGGTTCCCACCAGTGCCGAAAACAGCGGCATCGTCACCCCGAAGATCAATAGGAACAGGCCGTATTGGCGCAGAGCACCTAGCTGTGCCGCCGCGATCAGACCCATTTCAAGCAAAAAGATGGCCAGAATGCCTTTGAGCAGATCGAAGAACAACGGTTTGATCGAAGACAAGCCGTCGGGACCCGCCGCCCAGCCGATCAGCAGCCCGCCGAGCAGCAGCACGATGCCTTTACCCAGAAACACTTCATGGACAACCGAGCCCCAGCGTGTCTCCCGCGAGAGGCCGCGCGCCAGCACAATACCCACCAGAATGGCGGGAACCTCCAGCAACACCAGCAGCAGGGGCATGTGTTGTTCGAAGGCGATCTCCCGCGCCCCGAACCAGGCGACTGCAACGGCGTAAGTGCCGACGCTCACCGAGCCGTAATGGGCGGCGATGGAAGCGGCGTCCGCACGCTTGAAACGGCCGGCGTAGCGCAGCACGGGAAAGGCGGCCAGGGGCAAGACCAAGCCCATGGCCACGACGGCCAGCATTTGCGGCAACAAGTCGCCGAATGGCTGTTGGGCGAGCTCGATACCGCCCTTCAGACCGATGGCGAGCAGCAGCAGCATGCTCACGAACTCGTATACCGCCGCCGGAAGACGCAGTTCCGAGCGCAGCAGCCCGGCGACGAGACCGAGAAGAAAAAACAGAATAATCGGATCGATCATAGTAGGCCATGGCCCTCTTCTTTGTTTCCTGCATTGGTTTTGCGTCAACCGGTCTTCCGGTGTCTCCAGAATGCAGGATGTCAATCAGGGCGGACCGCCACGCGCCGTGCCAGTTCGGTCTCCCCGACCAGCGTCAGACAATGGGCGAGGCGTTCGCAAAATTGTCCATTTTCGTCATGATCGGAAAGCAGCGTCAGGTGACCGATCTTGCGGCCCGGTCGCTCGGCCTTGCCGTAGAGATGCAAGGTACTGCCGGCCGGGAGGGACTTCCCCAACCCCGGCGGCATCGTGCCGACGATATTGACCATGGCCGATGGGCGGGTGATGGCGGTATCGCCCAGCGCGTAGCCCAGAAGCGCCCGCAGGTGGTTTTCGAACTGCGAGATGCGCGCCCCCTCGATGGTCCAGTGTCCACTGTTGTGCACCCGCGGGGCGATCTCGTTGGCCAGCAAGGTATCGCCACACTGAAACAGCTCCAGCGCCAGAATGCCCACATAGTCGAGATCGTCCAGCAAGCGGCCGATCAGTGCCTCGGCGCGATCTTGCGCGGCATCCTTCACACCACTCAGTGACAGGCGCAGAATGCCATTGCGGTGGTGGTTTTCGCTCAGCGGATAGAACACCTTGTCGCCAGAAGTGCTGCGGGCCGCGATGATGGAGATTTCGCGCTCGAAGGTCACCATCGCCTCGACAATGCATGGCACACCGCCCAGTTCTGTCCAGGCCAATGGCAGATCTTGCGGTTCACGCAGCACCGCCTGGCCCTTGCCGTCATAGCCCTGGGTGCGAGTTTTCAGCACCGCCGGCAACCCGATTCGCACGACCGCCTCCCGCAGGTCGTCCAGCCGTTCCACCGCAGCAAACGCCGGCGTGGGGATATCCAGCGCCCGGAAGCGGTTCTTCTCGTTCAGCCGGTCACGGGCTACCGCCAGCGCCGTCGACGGCGGGTGCACCGTGACGCGCTGCTCCAGGAACTCGACACTTTGCACCGGCACATTCTCGAATTCGTAGGTCACCACGTCGGCCCACTGGGCCAGTCGTGTCAGTGACCCTTCATCGTCGAACCCGGCGCACAGATGCTCGCCGAAGGCGGCGGCACAGGCCTGCGGATCCGGGCAGAGAAACATGAACTCCAGTCCAAGCGGTCGCCCCGCCTGGGCCAGCAGGCGCGCCAGCTGACCGCCACCGAGCACGCCGACTTTCATTGGTCCACCCCGCGTGGATCGGGTTGAGCCAGCACCGCGTCGGTTTGCGCCTTGCGAAACGCCTTCAGCGCGATGCCGACCCATGGATACTTGTTGGCCAGGATGGCTGCCGCCAGCAGGGCGGCATTGATCGCGCCGGCCCGGCCGATGGCCAGCGTGCCCACCGGGATACCAGCAGGCATCTGGGCAATGGAGAGCAACGAATCCATGCCATTGAGCGCCTTGGACTGCACCGGTACGCCCAATACCGGCAGGGAGGTCTTGGCGGCGGTCATGCCGGGCAGATGCGCCGCGCCACCGGCGCCAGCGATGATCACCTCAAGACCGCGCCCCTCGGCAGCCTCGGCGTAGCCAAACAACTTGTCAGGCGTGCGATGAGCCGAGACCACTTCAACCTCATGCGCAATACCGAGCCGCGCAAGGGTTTCCGCCGCGTGTTGCATGGTCTCCCAGTCCGACTTCGAACCCATGATGATCCCCACCAGGAGATTTTCTGTTTCATTCGTCACTGTCTTGATTCCCTCGTCAATATTGGTTACTCGCCCACCGATGCCACTCGAATGGCATCGACCAAACGCAAGCCATTCTGAATCATTTCTCCAGCCTCCACGCAACCGTTGCTCCGGCGCGCAGCGGCACGCCGGTTTCCTTGCCGAAACGCACCTCACCGGGCACTGTCGAGTCCCGCTTCTCCAATGTGAGGGTGTCGCGGTTGCGCGGCAGGTCGTAGAAGTCGGGGCCGTGGAAACTGGCGAAGGCCTCCAGCTTATCGAGCGCGCCAGCCTGCTCGAAGAGCTCGGCGTAGAGCTCGATCGCGGCGTGCGCGATCTCCTTGGGCGACGTGGTCTCAGTGAGATAGCGCGTCATCAGTGGCTCGAATGGCATGCCCGCCGGCAGTGCCGCCAGGATGCGGTCACGGTAGGCGCACGCCTGCTCCGTCGTGGTCGCCGGCGGCTTCAGATTGGGCATGATGATGGCGCGTGCGAAGCGCCGGGCAGTGTCCGGCAGCACCGAGGCCAACAGATCACCGTCGCGCAGGTGCAGGTGCCAGTCGTCAGGACGGGTGAGGGCCAGCCGTGTCGTGGACATCAATCAGACCTCAGAGGTTGCAGTCATCGCTGCGGCCAGCATCCGATGGCGCACCAGCAGCACGATCAGCGTCACGACCGTTAGCGGCAGCACGAAGCCCAGCATGGCGGCGCTGTAGGCCGGCAGTGCCACTTGCTGCGCCGCCGCGAGGATCAGGTACAGCACATAGGCC
>JBPPNE010000269.1:0-16035 GCA_051306415.1 Porticoccaceae bacterium | reverse complement strand
TGATCGTAAAACCAGCCGGTTTTTTGCCCGCGCAATAACGGGGCGATGAAGCGCGTGCCGTTTTCCACCAGCTCGACCTGTTCCGGCACGTCACCAAAGATGACCTCGATGGCCTCGGGCAGGTGCTCCCGGTGGCGGAATGAGCCAACATTGCGCAGCACTATGCCCCTTGTCCCGGTGACCGCGATCAACGCTTCGATGACCAGGTCGCGGCGGCGATCCATGCCGGCGGTGGTGAGCTGCACCGACAGGTAATCGCCAAAGCGGTCGACCACCAGGCCGGGCAGGCCGTCGCCGTCGCCATAGGCCAGGCGGTAGAAGGATTCGGGGTAGAGCTGCTGGCGCAGGCTGAGCGCCCGCAGCAGGCGCCTGGTCAATAGCTCGGCGTCAAGCGCCTGATCCGCCCTGCGGCTGTACAGGCGGGCGCAAATCAGGCTCGCCGGGTTCACTGTGGCCGCGCCCAGCGCTTTGCCGCGGGCATCGACCACGGTGACGGCCGCGCCCGGGATCAGCGCCGCGAGGGGGGTCGCGGCGGTGTCCACCTCGTTGCTGTAAATCCACAGGTGCCCGGCGCGCAGGCGGCGCTCCGCCCCCTTCTTGAGTCGGAGTAGATTTTCCAGCATGGCGATGGCGGTGACTCCCCTGTCGGTGGTTACTCGGCCTCTGCGTCGACGACTTCCTGATAGCCTTCGGCGTCGAGCAGTTCGTCCAGTTCGTCCGGATCGGAGAGTTTGATCTTGAAGAACCAGCCGTCGCCGTAAGGGGAGACATTGACGGTTTGGGGGGCGTCTTCGAGGTCTTCATTGATGGCGACCACCTTGCCGGAAACCGGCGAGTAGATGTCCGAGGCCGCTTTTACCGATTCGACGACACCGGCTTCATCGCCCAGGCTGAGGACGTCGCCCACCTCCGGGAGTTCGATGTAGACGACATCGCCGAGGGCATCCTGGGCGTAATCGGTAATGCCCACGGAGACGACACCGCCGCCCTCGTCGCGAATCCATTCGTGGCTATCGACGTACTTGAGTTCACTGGGAATATCGCTCATTGCTGCGCTCTCGTCTCTGGTGGTGAGTTCTGGTGGTGAGTTGATGCTTGGTCTAAAAAGGACGACGGTGATCAGGCAAATACCGCTTTGCCGTGACGGACAAAACCGGGCTTGATCACCCGTACCGGCAACCACTTGTTGCGCACTTCCACCTCGGCCTGCGCCGCCGTCGCCAGTGGCACTCTGGCCAGGGCGATGGCGCAACCCAGCGTGGGTGAAAAGGTGCCGCTGGTGATCTCTCCCGTCGCATCCTCGCCTGCCACGCGAACCGGTTGATGGGCGCGCAGCACGCCGCGCTCGGTCATCACCAGGCCGACGAGTTTGCTCGCCAGCCCGCTGTCGCGCTGGCGCATCAGCGCGCCACGACCGCTGAACTCGCGGTCCTCCGGCTGCCAGGCGATGGTCCAGGCCAGATTGGCTTCGAGGGGCGAGGTATCGTCATCCATCTCGTGGCCGTACAGATTCATGCCGGCTTCCAGGCGCAGGGTGTCGCGGGCGCCGAGCCCGGCGGGCGCCACGCCGGCACTGTGCAGCCGGGTCCACAGGGCGTCGGCTGCATCGCCCGGCAGCGTAATTTCCAGACCGTCCTCGCCGGTGTAGCCAGTGCGGGAAAAAAACCAGCCGCCGCTGGCGATGCCGTGAAAACCGCCGAGGGTGGCGAGTGCGGCGCTGGCGTCGGCATCGACCAGGGCGCGCACTCGGGCGATGGCCTCGGGACCCTGGACGGCGATCATTGCAAGTTCGGGGCGGGCGGTGATGGCGACGTCGAACGAACCCGCCTGCGCCGCCATCCAGGCCAGATCCTTGTCGCGGGTGCCACAGTTGACCACCAGTCGGTAGCGTTTGGCGCCGAGGCTGTGGACGATCAGATCATCGATGACGCCGCCACGGTCGTTGAGCATGACGCTGTAGAGCGCCATCCCGGGCGTGCGCAGTTTGCCGACGTCGTTGGCCAGCAGGTGGCGCAGATAGGCCGTGGCCGCGGGGCCCTCGACATCGACGCTGAGCATGTGACTGACATCAAACATGCCGCAGTGGCGGCGCACCTGGTGGTGCTCGTCGATTTGCGAGCCGTAGTGCAGGGGCATATCCCAGCCACCGAAATCGACTATCTTGGCGCCGAGGCGGACATGGGCCGCGTACAGGGGGGTGCGTTGTGTCATCGAGGTGTTCTGTCGGTTGCTGACCGCATTCTAAACCGGGATCGCATTCCGGTCGAGGCGAGTCCCAGCGAGCGGGGGCAATCCTTAGAATCTGCCCGGCCTCAAATATGAAGTGCAACACTTGCCGGGAGGTAATGTGTTGCGATGGGAACGAACTACAAACACCTGAGTTGTGAAGAACGCACGATGATCCAGTTGAGTCTTGAGCAGCGCGCGCCGAGTTCGATCAGTCACGAGTTGCGGCGAAACGGCTGGAGCAATCCGGCCACGGTGCCCAAGAAGCGGGGGCGCCCGCCGGTGGCGGGCTACTTGGCCCGCGTGCGAATGCGTTGCTGCGCGAGCTGGGTGAGGGTGACTGCCTTGGCGACGTCGGCGCTCTTGCGGATGTGACGCTGCAGAAGATTTTTCGCCATCTCGACGTCACGGGCCAGCAGCCGTTGCAGGATATCGTGGTGTTCGGCGTAGGTCTGCTCGATGCGTGTCGGGTCGGTGAAATCCAGCCGGCGCACGATATGGATATGCTCATTCACATCCTTTAGATAGTCCGCCAGCACGGCATTGCCGGTGCCACCGGCGAGCGCTAGGTGGAAGCCCTCGTCGCGCGCGACCATGACCTCTACCGAGGGTGGCTTGCGCGGCACGCGCGCGGGGTTCCAGACGGCCATCAACTTTTTGAGCTGGCTGTCGGGCATGGCCAGGCAGGCAAGTTCCAGCGCGCGCATTTCGAGCCCGATGCGCACGTCGTAGTAATGGTTGATCTCCTCTATATCGATGTCGCGCACAAAGCAACCCTGCTTGGGGCGAATGACCACATAACCCTCGGCGGCGAGGCGCTGCAGTGCCTCCCGCACCGGCGTGCGGCTGACGCGGAAACGATCGGCCAGCTCGTTTTCCGTCAGCCGGGTGCCGGGGTAGAGAGCAAAGCTCAGAATCATGTCCTTGAGTTGCCGGTAGATATCGGCAGGCGTCGCCTTGGCGGGTAATGACATGTCGTTGTTGGCCCCAGTTTCGTCTGAGAAGCGCACCATTGTATACAACAAGTCGAGTCAAAGTGGTGCGCCGGATTGGCTCCAGTCGCTGTAGGCTACTGGTACCCACCCCCTCTATTCAGCTTTTTCAAGCATCTGCAGTCCGCTTGGGAGTTGGCATGCAGTTTGAATGCTTCGATGCATGCAATAAGCGCGGCATGCCCGGAACAATACAATGGTCTCTGATCGGACACCCACAATAACGGAAATTTCCGCGACCCCCTACCCGCTGCGCCTCGACCCGGCCAGCACCGCGCTGGTAATCATCGACATGCAGCGCGATTTCCTGGAACCGGGCGGTTTCGGCGCCATGCTGGGCAACGATGTGTCGCTGCTGCGCGGCGCCATCGCACCCTGCCAGCGGCTGCTGGCCGCGGCGCGCGGCGCGGGCATGCTGGTGATCCACACCCGCGAGGGCCACCGACCGGACCTGAGCGACGCGCCGCCGGCCAAGCTCGCCCGCGGCAAGGGGCCGACCCGTATCGGCGATCTCGGTCCCATGGGCCGCATCCTGATCCGCGGCGAGTCCGGCCACGGCATTGTGCCGGAACTGGCGCCCGTACCCGGCGAGCCGGTGCTGGACAAGCCGGGCAAGGGCGCGTTTTACCAGACCGACCTCGCGCTGATCCTCGCCAACCACGGCATCCGCAGCCTGATCGTCGCCGGCGTGACCACGGAAGTGTGCGTGCACACCACGGTGCGCGAGGCCAACGACCGCGGCTACGAGTGCCTGGTGGTGAGCGATGCGGTCGGCTCGTATTTCCCCGAGTTCCACCGCGTGGCGCTCGACATGATCAGCGCCCAGGGCGGCATCTTCGGCTGGGTCAGCGACTCGGCTACGGTGTGCGCCGCCTTGAAGCTGGCCGTTGCCTGACCACTTACCCACCCAACTACCCCCCACCCGCGAGGTTGCCTGCCATGAACACCACCCCCAAGCTGTGGACCAGCGGCGACTGGAATGCCTTCTTCGGCTTCGGCACCAACATCCTGGTCAACGTGCTCACGCTCACCGCGCTGCTGCGCTATGTGCTGAAGCTGCCGGACGACATTGTGTTCGGGCGCATCCTGCCGGCCACCGGGCTGATGCTGTTCCTGTCCACGGTGTACTACGCCTGGCTGGCCTGGCAGCTTGCCAAAAAAGAGGGCCGCGACACCGTCTGCGCGCTGCCGTCGGGCATCTCGGTGCCGCACATGTTCGTGGTGGTGTTCGTCATCATGCTGCCCATCGCCTCCACCACCGGCGACCCGATCAAGGGCTGGGAAGCGGGCCTCACCTGGGTATTCGTGCAGAGCTTTGTATTGATGGCGGGTGGCTTCATCGCGCCCTATATCAAGATGATTACGCCGCGGGCGGCGCTGCTGGGCGCGCTCGCCGGAGTGTCCATCGCCTTCATCTCGCTCAAGCCCGCGCTCGACATGTACATGGACCCGGTCATCGGCGTGGTGTGTTTTGCCATCCTGCTGGCGAGCTGGTTCGGCGGCGTGCGCTACTGGCGCGGCATCCCGGCCGGGCTGGTGGCGATCGCCGTCGGGTCGCTGATCGCCTGGGGTGGGCTGGCCTTCGGCTTCAATTTCGGCGGCATGAATCTGGACAAGCTCGGCGCCTCGTTCGCGGGCTTCGGCTTCTCGGTGCCGCTGCCGGCGCTGGGGCATGTGTTCGGCGGCTTCGAATACCTGGCGGTAATCCTGGTCACCGCGATTCCGTTTGGCATCTACGACCTGGTTGAGGCCATGGACAACGTGGAGAGCGCCGAGGCCGGCGGCGACAGCTTCCCCACCACCCGCGTGCTGACAGCGGACGGCGTGGTCAGCCTGATCGGCTGCCTGCTCGGCAACCCCTTCATCAACGCCGTCTACATCGGCCATCCGGGCTGGAAGGCCATCGGCGGGCGCATCGGCTACTCGGCGGCCACCGGCGTGATGGTGCTGTTCCTGTCCTGGTTCGGCATCGTGGCGGTGCTGATGGCGCTGATCCCGGTGGTGGCGATCTCGCCGATCCTGCTCTACATCGGCATGCTGATCGGCGCCCAGGCCTTTCAGGAGACGCCCAAGGCCCATGCGCCGGCCATCGTGCTGGCTTTGATTCCGCAGGTGGCGGCCTGGGGCAAGCTGCAGATCGACAGCGCGTTGGGCGCCGCCGGCACCAACGCCGCGGCGGTGGGCCTGGACACGCTGGCCGGCAAGGGCGTGCTGTATCACGGCCTCGAAGTGCTCGGTGGCGGCGCCATCCTGAGCAGCCTGATCCTGGCCGGCATGACCGCCTGCATGATCGATCGCACCTTCGCCAAGGCGGCCGGTTTCGCGGCGGTCGGCAGCGTGCTCAGCTTCTTCGGCTTTATGCACGGCGAGGCGATCGGCATCGCCCAGACCCCGGCGGTGGCGCTGGCTTACCTCATCGTGGCAGTCGGTCTCTACGCCTGCGCCCAGCCGATGGCCGCCGCTAGCGGAGCTAGCGCAAAGGTTGCCGATTGACTCTGTAAGGCCCGTCAAGCCCGCGCTGAAGACAGCAACCCCCAAGTTTTAACGCCGCCATCTATTTATTAACGCCGCCACCTAAATGCATCGAAGCATTTAACAGTGGTTTCACAACCCCGAGGAGTCGTCTGATGAGCACAGCAAATCGTCCCGCCGTCCCCAGCGTTAAGTCGTTGCCCCGCCCGAGACGGCTAAGTGCCATGCGCACCCTGGCGCTGGCCGCCTGCGCCACGCTGCCAGTCGCCGGGCACGCCGGCTCGGCCGAGTTCGCCACCACCAACATCCAATACCTACACGGCACCGACTATGCGGATTTCGATCCGGCGGGAGGATTTAGCGAGAGCGACGAGGCCAGTATCATCACCATTGAGCACTTCAACGTCTGGAAGTACGGCGACAATTTCATCTTCGTCGACATCACCAATCCGGATGGCGAGGGCGATGCCTTCGGCACTACCACCGAGGCCGACGGCAGCTTCTACGCCGAAATCTCGCCCCGGCTGTCGTTTGGCAAAATCCTCGGCAAGGATCTCTCCTTCGGGCCGGTGCTGGATGTGCTCTTCACTTCCACCCTCGAGATCCCGGAGTCACCCGTCGAGCAGACCTGGCTGTACGGCTTGGCCGCGGATCTCAAGCTGCCCGGATTCCAGTTCTTTCAGTTCAACTGGTACATCCGCGACAACCAAGCCTCCAATATCGACACCGGCCAGCAGGTGACCCTGGTCTGGGCCGCGCCCTTCAAGCTGGGGCCGGTACCGCTGGTGTTCGAAGGCTTTCTCGATTACGCCTGGGGCGAGGATCCGCTGCAGGACAACCTGCTGACGGCGCCGCGCCTGTTGGTCGACGTCGGCGAACTGGCCGGCTTCGGCGCTGGCAAGGTGCAGGCCGGAGTCGAGTACCAGATCTGGCGCAACAAGTTTGGTATCGACGGCATGGACGAGGACGTCGCCCAGGCCATGGTGAAGTGGATTTTTTGACGATCCAGTGTCCGTGGCGGGCGACAAACACTGCTGCCGTACCCGGTGCCGCTGCACGAACGGGCAGCGATGGGACGGCATTCCGTCAACCCCGCCCCGCGCTGGGCTGCTGGCGGGGAGTGTGCCTGTTCAGGTGAGCACCTGAGGCCGCGCCCGCGCCCGAAATTTGCTAGGCTATATCCTACACACGCAATCCACACACGCAGCGCAGCCCGTGCTGCCGCTCGTGCGCCACTGTTGATGCCTGATGAGTCATTACGATGCCCGAACGTTATCTCGACGCCGATCCCTACCCCTGGCCCTTTGACGGCGACCTGCGCCCGCAAAACACGGCGCTGATCGTGATCGACATGCAGACCGATTTTTGCGGCGTCGGCGGCTATGTGGATGCGATGGGGTATGACATCGCCCTCACTCGCGCGCCCATCGAACCCATCAGATCGGTGCTTGCCACCTTTCGGGCCGATGGGTACCACGTTTTCCACACCCGCGAGGGGCACCGGCCGGATCTTGCCGACCTGCCGGCCAACAAGCGCTGGCGCTCGCAACGCCTTGGCGCAGGCATTGGCGAGGCCGGGCCCTGCGGCAAGATCCTGGTGCGTGGCGAGCCGGGCTGGGACATCATCCCGGAACTGGCACCTCTGCCCGGCGAGCCCATCATCGACAAGCCCGGCAAGGGCTCGTTCTGCGCCACCGATCTCGAACTCATGCTGCATGTGCGGGGCGTCCGCAATCTGGTGCTGGCCGGCATCACCACCGACGTGTGCGTGCACACCACCATGCGCGAAGCCAATGACCGCGGCTTCGAGTGCCTGTTGCTGGCCGACTGCTGCGGGGCGACAGATCACGGCAATCACCTGGCGGCGCTCAAGATGATCAAGATGCAGGGCGGGGTGTTCGGGGCAGTGGCCGAGTCGCAGGCGCTGCTCGCTGGCCTGCGCGCGTGACGGGGCATTCGCTGGCATTTGCCGAGCTGCTGCAGCGCGCTGCCGAACCCGACCGGCTGAGCTGGGAGACGCTGCGCGCGGGGGTGGAATTCCATGCCCTGTACGGCAAGCCTGGCGTAGGTCCGGCCGCGGCGCTTTTACGCTATGCGCCGGGCGCCACCGTGCCTGAACATCGCCACACAGACTACGAACATATTCTGGTCTTGCAGGGCTCACAGCGCGACGCCAACGGCCGCTACCCGGCCGGCACCCTCCTGGTGAGTCTGCCCGGCAGCCGGCACGCGGTGACGAGCGATGAGGGTTGCCTGGTGCTCGCGATCTGGTCGGCGCCGATCGAATTCGCCGCCGAGCACTAGCCACCCCATTC
Organism: Porticoccaceae bacterium; assembly: GCA_051306415.1. GTDB lineage: Bacteria > Pseudomonadota > Gammaproteobacteria > Pseudomonadales > Porticoccaceae > CBDDRG01. The sequence goes on along the minus strand of JBPPNE010000269.1, from coordinate 8,030 downwards.
CCAAGAGAATACCGACCTCGGCGTTCAGCCAGCACCCATCTCCGGACCCCAGCCGCGTATCGTCTCCGCGTTTCCCCCGACGACCGCTGGCGGCGCTGGAAGAAATTCAGCGCGCAAAAAAGCAACGGATTGAAGCGATCGATGGCAGGGCGTCCCAGTACTTCACGAACCGCTGGTTAACTCAGCGATCCCCTAATGCCCCATGGCCTGTTTGATGAGGTGATTTTTCAGCGGCGCGAGTGCATTGAGTTGGCTCATGCCTTCGTTGCGCAGCAGGCGAGCGAGCGGTGACGGGTTCTCGAACAGGCGTTTGAAGCCTTCCATTGCCGCCATCATGGCGAGGTTTTCCAGCTTGCGGCGGCGCTGGTAACGGCCGAGAACGGCCAGATCGCCGAGGTTGATGCCGCGATTGAGCGCGCGCACTAGTTCTTCCACTAACACGTCAGCATCCGCAATACCGAGATTGACGCCCTGACCCGCCAGCGGGTGAATGCTGTGGGCGGCATCGCCGATCAGCGCGACGCCGGGCTGGATGTAATCGATGGCATGGCGTTGGTGGAGCGGTACGCACTCGCGACCGGTAACTTCGGTGACCGTGCCGAGACAGTGTTCGCTGGTCTCGCCCAATGCCTGGCAAAAGGCGGCGTCTTCGAGGCGCATCAAGGCTTCCGCGGCGGCGGTTTGCTGCGACCAGACAATCGAGCTGTAGCGGCAATCGCCGCTGGCGGTGCGCAATGGCAGCAGGGCGAGTGGGCCGGTGGCGGTAAACCATTGGCGGGCAATCTGGCGGTGGGGCTTCTCGGTGCGAATGGTCGCGACGATGGCGCTGTGGCCGTAGCTCCACTCCCGCACGCCGAAGCCCAACTGCTCCCGCACCGGCGAGCGCGCGCCATCGGCGGCGACCAGCAGCGGTGTGGTGATCTGTTCGCCAGCGCCCGCGAGGCTGATCAGATTGTTACCGATGCGGGTGATGCCACTGATTGATGCCGGGCAGCGCAAGTCGATGTCGGGCTGTTGGGCGATCCGCTCCAGCAGCGCCGCGAGGACGACCCGGTTTTCGGCGATGTGGCCGAGGTCGGGCGCGCGCAGCTCGGCACAGTCGAACGCGATAAAGCCGGTGCCCTCGCTATCCCGAACTTCCATTCGGGTGTAGGGGCAGACACGGCGGCCAGCGATACCCTGCCAGACGCCGATGCGATCGAGGAACTGCCGCGACGCCTCGTTGAGGGCGACGACACGGGAGTCGAAGGGCGCGTCCGGTTGCGCTGCCGTTTGTGCTGACGCAGCGGGCGCGCGGGCTTCGATCAGCGCGATTTTCAGCTTGCCGGCGCTGGCCGCGGCGAGCTGCAACGCAAAGGTGGCGCCGACCAGGCCGGCACCCGCAATGGCGACGTCATGCGTGCGCGCTGGCGTGAGTGCGATGACATCAACCATGAAAACGGGCCTCGCGGGTGAGCAGACCGGCGCCCAGGCGGGTAAAGCCCGCGCGCAGTGGCGGCAGCAGGTCGAGGGCGATCAGGCCGAGGTTCGCGGCCTCCGCGAGCAGCCGTCCCGGCAGCCCGTGATGGCCGGCAAACAGCGCTGGCAGGCGGTCGCTGAACTGAATAGTGCGCGCCTGGTCGGCCTGTTGGAGGGCAAGATAACGTTGCAACACCGCGAGTTCGCCGAGGGCTTGTCCGCTGTCAGCGGCTTCGATCAGCGACGCGGTCAGGGTCGCCGCATCGCGCAGGCTGAGATTGAAGCCTTGGCCCGCCACCGGGTGCAAGCTGTGAGCGGCATTGCCGAGCAGCACCAGATGGCGGCGTACCTGTTCGTCGGCGAGGACGCGTTGCAGCGGACGGACGCTGCGTGGACCGCAGCCGGTGATCGGGCCGGCGCGGTCGCCGAAGGCGTCGCGCAGCGCGGCGAGAAATTGCTCGGGGTCGGCGGCGGCGAGAGTGGCCGCTCGCTGCGGCGGCAGCGTCCACACCAGCCCTGCCCGGGGTGAACCGGCGACAGCGGGCAGTGGCAGCAGCGCGACGGGGCCGTCATCGGTAAAGCGCTCCCAGGCGCGGCCGCCGGGATCGTCGGCGAGCGAGAGGGTGGCGATGACCGCGCTCTGGCCGTAGTGCTTGGTGCGCGCGCCGATGCCGAGCCCGGCCCGCAGCGGGGATTGGGCGCCGTCGGCAACGACCACCAGTTGCACGGTGCATGACTGGCGCCCGGCTTCCACCGTCATGCCATTGCGGCGTGGCAGCAAGCGGGTGGCGCGGGCGGCGACGCGGCTGACGCCCGGGGCGCTTGCCAGCGCGCTGTTCAGCGCAGCGCCGAGGCGATGGTTCTCAATCACCTGACCATAGGCCACAAGGCCTTGCTCAGCGGCGGAAAAATGCGCCGAACCCAGGTGTCCGCGGTGGGAGACCTGGATGTCGGTAATGGGCGCGGCGTGCTCGCGCAGCAGCGGCCAGACACCGGCGTGCAGATAGATTTGGCGTGAGCTTTCCGACAATGCGATGGCCATCACATCGGCGTGTTCAGCGGCCGGTTCGATAGCGAGGGCCGTCGAGTGGGGTGCCTCCAACAGCAGAATGCGCCAATTTCGGCGGGCATTGGCTCGGCAGGCGCTGGCGAGCATCAGCGCCAGGCTGGCCCCGGCGGGGCCACCACCGACAATTGCGATATCCGCTTCTTTGGGTAGTTCGGGAGTCATGTCGGGCGCCGCTTCGCGGGATACGGGTGTAGCCACAGTTAACCTGCCATCAGCGCCTGGATGTCAGCTACCGTCTTGGGCACGGCGGCAGTGAGCACTTCCACGCCCTTGCGGGTGATGACGACATCATCCTCGATGCGAATGCCGATGCCGCGCCATTTCTTGCCGACTTTCTTGTTGTCCGGGGCGACGTAGATGCCCGGTTCCACCGTCAGTACCATGCCCGGCTCCAGCATTCGCCACTCATTGTCGATTTTGTAATCGCCGACATCGTGGACGTCCATGCCCAGCCAATGGCCGGCGCGGTGCATGTAAAACTCGGTGTAGGCGCCTTTTTTGATCAATTCGCTAACCTTGCCCTTCAGCAACCCCAACTCCACCAGACCCTCGGTAATGACGGCGACGGTGGCATCGTGCGGCGCGTTCCACGGGTTGCCGGCCCTCACCGCGTCGATGGCCGCGAGCTGGGCGGCGAGGACGACCTCGTAGAGCGCCTTTTGCTGCGGGGAGAATTTGCCGTTCACCGGGAAGGTGCGGGTGATATCGGCGGCATAGCCCTGATATTCGCAGCCGGCATCGATCAGCACCAGGTCGCCGTCCTGGAGCACCGCCGAGTTTTCGACATAGTGGAGAATGCAGCCGTTGGCGCCGCCGCCGACGATGGAATTGTAGGCGGGGAAGCGCGCACCCGCGGCGGCGAACTCGTGCTCGATCTCCGCCTGTAACTGGTATTCATGCAGGCCGGGCCGGGCCACGCGCATGGCACGGCGGTGGGCGCGGGCAGAAATCTCCCCGGCCTTGCGCATCAGCTTGAGTTCGGCGGCGGTTTTGAACAGACGCATTTCGTGGAGCAAATGGTCGAGATCGACGAATTCGCTCGGCGGCACTGCCCCGGTACGCGCGCGCGCGCGGATGTTGTTGACCCAGGTCATCAGGTGGCGATCAAACTCCTGATCCTTGCCGACGGCGTAATACACCCGCTCCCGCCCCTCTATGAGTCCGGGCAGGATGTCGTCGATGTCACTGATCGGATAGGCGTCGTCGGCGCCGTGGACCTCCCGTGCACCCTCGGGTCCGGCCCGGTAGCCGTCCCAGATCTCCCGCGCGCGATCGCGCTCGCGGCAAAACAGGATGAACTTGCCGTCTTTGTGGTCGGGGATCAACACCAGCGCCGCGCCGGGTTCGGAGAAGCCGCAGAGATAGTGGAAATCGCTGTCCTGGCGGTAGGCGAAGTAAGTGTCGCGACTGCGGGGTTTCTCCGCGGCGGCGGTGACGATGGCGATACTCTCGCCGCCGATCATCGCCATCAGGTCGCGGCGGCGACGGGCGTATTCCTTTTGTTCAATCATCGATATCTCTCAGCGATCAATAATCTGGAGCGCTCTGGCCGGTTAAACGGCAGAGCGCGGCCGCGCGCCCTGTGCGGCGACTTCGGTAAACACCAGCAGCGCTGCGACCCGTACATATTCGACCAGCTCGATGAAATCCGCTTCACTGTCGTCGTCTTCGGGAGCTTGGGGGTCGGCGTGCGCAATGGCCGCCATATCCCTGATGGCGGCGGTGAAATCGGCGGACAGCTCGGTATCCCCCGCGAGTCCGGACTGCCCCAGGCCGGAAATGTAGCCTTGGCACCAGTGGGCGAGGGACTCTATCCGCTGTGCCAGCGGCAGCTCGTCCGCTGGCAACAGTGGCGCGAAGCTGTAGTCTTCATCTCGCAGGCCGGCGTCGGCGTCGCGATGCAGTTGTTGCAGAGACGCGGTGAGACCGGTGATCTCCGCCGCGCCGAGGGCAAGCACATCGGCCGCTATTTTTTGCACTGCGGCGATGTCCAGTAGCCGCCCGCCGCTGAGGTGTCCGCACAGCGTCCCGTGCAGCTCGGCGAGGCTACCGGTGTCCCCGGCAGCGACGATCAAGGCTTCGAAATGATCAAAATCCATTGCGCTGTTCCCGCTGGCAGAGAGCATCCTACCATCCCCGGCGGTGCGGATCATTCTTGACCCTCTATCCCCGGCGGCAATATAGTGACGGCAGCCAAAGCCAAGTTGAATATGCGATGAGCGGAGACACCCTGACTACCCTTGAGCGGAAGATCGATGAACTGATCGCGCTCAGCGAGCGCCTGCGGCAGGAAAACCATGCCTTGCGAGAGCGTGAGAATCGCTTGCTGCGGGAGCGCGGTAAACTGCTGGAAAAAAATGAGCAGGCTCGGGTGCACGTGGAAAACATGATTTCCCGCTTCAAATCGCTCAATCTGGAAAAATAGCGCCAGTGACTGCCCCCACCCTCGTCACCATCCGCATCCTCGACAAAGAGTATCAGGTGAACTGCCCTCCCGAGGAGCAGGACGCACTGATGAAGTCGGCGGTCGTCCTCGACCAGCGCATGCGCGACATCCGCAAGACTGGCAGCGTCATCGGTCTTGAGCGCATCGCGGTGATGGTTGCGCTCAACCTTAGTCACGACCTGTTGACCGCGGAATCCCAGGTCGCGACCGGTACCGTCGACAGCGAGCAACTGCAGCGTCTCGATGACAAACTATCGACTGCGCTCAAACAATTGCAGAGTCCGAACAGATGATGAAGGTGTTGTCATTTCGCCACAGGCGTCGGCTATACTCTAGTCCACCCTGGGGTGTTTGCCAGTCAAGAAGTTCTTGAGCCGATATCACTACCCAGGGAGTTTGATGCGCTGCTGTTGTGCATGTCCGCTCGCCGGAAAGCCTGATGCAACGTCCAGACTCCCACCTTGAACTGTCGGGTTCAAGGCCACATTGACAGCGGCATTTCCGGGGCCTCATTTACGGGCAGCAGCGCTTGGTCATTCCGGCCAGCGGTGCAGGTCTCAATGACTACTTCGATGCAGGTATCAATGCAGGTATTGCTGTGTAGCGCGCTGTCGCCGCAGCGAGTCCTGTAACTGCGATCAGTACCCGCGCCCGTGTCAACCAAGGGTCTGGAACCACCAGTCACCAGCCACCGGCAGCCAGATCGCCATGCAGTCATGACACCGGGTCTCCGTCGCGAGTTGCGCCAGCGCCGGCGCCAGCTTTCACTGGCCGAGCAACGCTTTGCGAGTGAGCGGCTGCTATCGATTCTGGCTATCCGTCCCGAATTTCTGCACGCCCGCCGTATCGCCTTCTATATGGCGAGCGATGGCGAAATCGATCCCGCGCTGCTGATGGGGTTGGCGAGCGCCGCCGGCAAAAGCTGTTACCTGCCCGCACTCGATCCGCTGGCGGAAAACCGCCTGCATTTTGTCCGCTATCGCCGCGACCGTTCGCTGCGGCCAAACCGCTTTGGTATCGCCGAACCGCGTCTGCGGCGGGCCGATATTGCACTGGCCTGGAGTCTGGATATGATCTGTCTGCCGCTGGTCGGCTTTGACCGTCGTGGCAATCGCATGGGCATGGGCGCGGGATTTTACGACCGCACCCTCGCGTTTGCGCGCTGCGCCGGGATGGCAAAGCCACGGCTGATCGGCCTCGCCCATAGCTGCCAGGAAGTGGATGCGCTGGCGGCGGCGCCTTGGGATGTGCCGCTGGATGCGATCGTGACCGAGCGCGAATACATCGGCCGTCCGGCCTCCAACCGGGCGCAATGGACACCGAAACCGGAGTAGAGCCATGCGCAAGACCAAGATTATCTGCACCATCGGCCCCGCAACCGAGTCGGTGGATATGCTGCGCAAACTCGCCGATGCCGGCATGAACGTGGCACGGTTGAACCTGTCGCACGGCGACCATGCGTCCCACGGCGACGTCATCCGTGCCATTCATGGAATCAATGCGAGCCGCCACCACCCGGTGGCGATCATGCTGGATACCCAGGGACCGGAAATTCGCACCGGCGACCTTGCCCACGACATGAATCTGCACGATGGCGACGTCATCTCGGTAGTGCCGCTCGGCGACACCGATGTCGAGGCCAGTTCGATCCAGGTCAATTACGCCGACTTGATCAACGATGTCGCGGTCGGCGACAAGATCACCCTCGACAATGGCCTCATCAACCTGGAGGTGCTGAGCAAGGGCGAGCGCTCGATGCAGTGCCGGGTCACCGATGGCGGTGTGCTGAAGAGCAAGCGCCATGTCAATTTGCCGGGCATTCGTGTCAATCTGCCGGGGATCACCGAGAAGGATAAGCGCGACCTGGCCTTTGCCCGCGAGCAGGACGCGGATTTTGTCGCGCTGTCGTTCGTGCGCAGCGCCGACGACCTCGCCCAAGCCCGCGAGGTGCTCGGCGCCGATTGCAGCATCAAGCTGATCGCCAAGATCGAGAATCAGGAAGCCCTGGTCAACCTCGACCAGATCATCGCCGCCGCTGACGGCATCATGGTTGCGCGCGGCGATCTCGGCGTGGAGATTCCCATCGAGTTCCTGCCGCGCGTCCAGCGGCGCATCGTCCGCCTGTGCGCGATTCAGGGCAAGCGCGTCATCGTCGCCACCCACATGCTCGAATCCATGATCGAAAATCCGACGCCGACCCGGGCCGAAGTGACCGACGTTGCCAACGCCGTGTACGAGGAGGCCGATGCCATCATGCTGTCCGGCGAAACCACCGTCGGCAAGTATCCGGTGCGCTGCGTCGAAATGCTCGATCGCATCGCGCGCTCCATCGAGAACAGTCGCGGCCTGCTATTTACCGACGCGCTGATCCTCGCCGATGACAAGCAACAGGTCGCGTCCGCCGCGGTCAAACTCGCCGAATCCATTGGCGCTCGCGGCATCATGGTGCCGACGCGCAGCGGACGCATGGCCAACTATGTCACCAACTGCCACCCGCAAACGCCGGTGATCTGCGCCTTTACCTTCGATGAACAGACCCGTCGCCAGCTCGCCCTCAACCGCAATGTGCTGAGCTACCGCATTCCCCACCACGACGATCCGGAGGCCATTCTCGCCGAGGCCGCCGACATTCTGATCAATCGCAGCGAGTTTTCCGCCGACGACAAGATGGTGGTGCTGTCGGACATTCTCGCCGGCGCCGGCGTCGGCGCAATCCAGATTCGCCGCCTCGGCGATTTGCTCTAACGGCACCTGTTCGCGGTGAACCAATTTCAGCTCAGAATTTCAGCTCAGAAAGAACCGATAGGCGTCGTTGCCGGTTTCTTCCCGGTAGCGGTAGTTCAGGGAATCGAGGAATCGCGGCACCTCGCGGCGCTCCCGCACCGGCACCTGCAGGCCGACCAGTACCCAGCCGTAGGCCGAACCGTGATTGCGGTAGTGGAACATCGAGATATTCCAGCGCCCGCCCAGCTTGCCGAGGAAGTTGGATAACGCCCCCGGACGCTCGGGGAACTCGAAGCGGTAGACTACTTCGTCGTCAATCTCCGGCGCCCGCCC
>JBPPNE010000268.1:0-3738 GCA_051306415.1 Porticoccaceae bacterium | reverse complement strand
TCGATGATGAAGTCGAAATCGGGCCGGCGGTAGCCGAGCACGAAGCGCAGGGTCAGCTCCTTGAACAGCGCCGTGGCCGGAACGAAGGTGTCGGGCTGATCGCAGACGCCGACGGCGACGATGGTTCCCTGCTGCGGTGCAAGATTGATGCAATGCTCCAGCATGCCGGGCGCGCCGACACAGTCGAAGACCGCGTCCGGACGCTTGCCGGTCGCCTTGCGGAACTGCTGTCCAACGTCGCCGTTCGGATTGACCATGTCGGTGGCGCCGAAGCGCGCGGCCATGTCGATGCGCTCCGGCGCGCGTTCGCTGACCACGATATGGCGCACGCCCAGAAACCGCGCCCATAGCGCCAGGCTCAGCCCGATCGGCCCCGCGCCGACAATCAGAATGGCCGCGCCCGGTTCGAGTTTCGCGCTGCGCAGGGCATGCAGGCCCACGGCCAAGGGCTCCACCAGCGCGCCCTGGCGATAGCTCACCGTCCCGGCCAATTCGGCGCTCTGGCTTGCCCGCACCCGGACGAATTCCGCATAGGCGCCCATGTTCTGGCCAAGCCCGATATAGGCGCTGTCCTCGCATTGCAGGCTGGCGCCGCCGCGGCAGGGCGGGCAGACACCACAGGCCAGCACCGGAAGCGCGCAGGCCCTCATGCCGACCTTCCAGCGGTCGCGGACATTCTTGCCGGCTTCATAGACCTCGCCGGCGAATTCATGGCCCATCACGGTCTTGGGTGGATAGGCCATGGGGCCGGGTTTGGTCATGTGCAGGTCAGAGCCGCAAATGCCGCAGTCCTTGACCTTCAGGATCAGATCGTCAGGCCCTGGGGTGGGGTCGTCGACGGTTTCGATGGTCAAGGGCTTGCCCGGACCGTGGAACATGACAGCCTTCATGGCGCTCCTCCCTTATAATCTTTATATCGTCGCCCTTGGGCGATCATAGCAGCAAAACGCCGCATGACGGGCGGCTACACTCGACAAGCGCCATGGCGAAAAAGCCTTCAAGCTGACAGGCCCATAAGATGTCCTGGCTGGCGGACGGGCAAAAGGCCTTTCCACCAGCAGATCAGACGGCGATCCGCCACTGGTTACAATGTGTAACAATAATAACTATGGTGGTGAAAACGGAAACTTAGCAGGAGACTGAAATAATGAGTAGTGAACTGGCCAATACGAAACCGGTTGTCGACAAGTCGGTCGAACAGATTATCAGCGAACTGGATTTTGATCCGGTTGCGTTGAAGGTTAAATATCTCGAAGAACGCGACAAGCGAATCCGCAATGAAGGCAACCAGCAATATACCGATATGGTGGGCGAATTCTCCCGCTATATCGATGATCCTTATGCCGAGGGCGAATTTTCCCGGGAACCGCTGTTCGATGAAGTCGAGGTGGTCATCATTGGCGGCGGATTTGGCGGCCTGCTGGCGGGCAAGCATCTGCGCGACGCTGGAGTCAAAGACATCCGGGTGATCGAAAAGGGCAGCGATTTCGGTGGTACCTGGTACTGGAACCGTTATCCCGGCGCCATGTGCGACGTTGAATCCTATGTCTATCTGCCGCTGCTCGAAGAACTGAATTATATTCCCAAGGAAAAATACTCCCACGCGCCGGAAATTCTGGAGCACAGCAAGGCGATCGCCCGGCATTACAACCTGTATGAAAATGCCTGCCTGCGCACCGAAGTCACGGAAATGAAGTGGGACGAGGACTCGAACCGCTGGATCATTTCGACCAATCGCGGCGACAGGATGAAAGCCCATTTTGTCGCCATGTCCAACGGCCCGCTGAACCGGCCGAAGCTGCCCGGCATTCCCGGCATTGCAAAATACAAGGGGCATTCCTTTCACACCAGCCGCTGGGACTATGACTATACCGGCGGCGATTCGAACGGCAATCTGTGGAAGCTGAAGGACAAGCGGGTCGGTATTATCGGCACCGGCGCCACCGCGATCCAGTGTATTCCCGATCTCGGCGCGTCGGCACAGCATCTCTACGTATTCCAGCGCACCCCGTCATCGATCGACGTTCGCAATAATGCGCCGACCGATCCTGAATGGGCGGCGTCGCTTGATCCAGGATGGCACCGCAAGCGGATGGACAATTTCAACGTCCTGACCAGCGGCGGTTACCAGGAAGAGGATCTGGTTGCCGATGGCTGGACTGATATTTTCCGCAGTGTGACCGGGATGGTCCAGCGCGAAGGCATGGAAACTATGTCGAAGGCGGAGCGGGCCTACATTGTCGAACTGGCTGACTTCAAAAAAATGGAACAGGTGCGTGCGCGGGCGGAAGCCATCGTCGAAGACAAAGCAGCTGCCGAGGCACTGAAGCCCTATTACCGGCAGTTCTGCAAACGTCCGTGCTTCCATGACGAATATCTTCAGACCTATAACCGGCCCAATGTCACTTTGGTCGATACCCTGGGTCAGGGCGTTGAGCGTATTACCGAGAAAGGGGTTGTGGTCAACGGCAAGGAATACGAAGTGGATTGTCTGATTTTCGCCACTGGTTTCGAAACTGGCACCAGCTATACCAAGCGGTCCGGCTATGATCTGATCGGGCGAGGCGGGCAGACATTAAGTGCAAAGTGGGAAAAGGGACTGCGTACCTGTCATGGTTTGTTTACCCATGGATTCCCGAATTTGTTTGTGATGGGCATGACGCAGACCGGCTTTACCGCCAGTGTCCCCCATGCGCTGGACGAACAGGCCAAACACCTCACCTATGTGCTGAAACGCTGCCAGGACGGGAATGTCGGAGCGTTCGACATTTCGCAAGAAGCCGAGGATGAATGGGTCGACATCATTCACCGGCTCGCCAAGCGGGGGGAACGGTTCTATGCCGAATGTACGCCGGGCTATTACAATAATGAAGGCCAGCCCAAGGGCGGTGCGGAGAACGGCTTCCTGACCGGCCAGTATGGCGGCGGCCCGGTTGAGTTCGTCAATATCCTCGAAGACTGGCGCCATGAAGGCAACATGAAGGGTCTGGAAATTTCCTGACCGGTTGGCATCATCACACCGCAGCGTAAAACCAAAGCGCAAAATAAAGGCTGTAGGGTAAGTCCCCCGCGGCCTTTTTCGTGGGTGTAATGACCCAATTATTTACTGCTCAAGTGCAACCGCAGACACGGATGGGCGCAATGATGGACGCGGAGATCAAGTGATGGACGGCGCGGCGGATGTACCATTTTCACTGCGCGGTCATTCCGGTCAAGAACCTGTCCGGCAATTCGCGCCGGCCGACGCTATAGCTATGGTCGTCCTGTCCAATCCAGAAATGGCCTGAATGGGGGGGGTGAATGAGCGGGTTCAAACGACCGGTTGTTTTGTTGATGGAGCGGAGTAGTGCCCGAGCCTGGTTGAGATGTTGGGCTGCTTCATTATCACGGATAGCGTAAGCGATGGCATCGCCGACACGCTGGTGGTCCTGGCTGGTCGCCATCGGCAGTACATGTTCGCCATCGACCATGACAATCATCGACATATGACAATCATCGACTATGACAATGAAGCTGGCTGCCTCACCGTCGGAAAATCGAGCACATCGATGGGGAGGTCAATCAAGCATCCGCTGACAGCCCAAATTCGGCGACAAACATGCGCACCGCGAGGGCAACACTTGCGCTGATCTCGGCTTTGCTCGACAGCCCCAGGCCCAGTGCCGCGCGCAGGTGGATATCCGAGCGCACCAGGCTGATGAACTGGCGTGCCGCGAGCTCGATATGGTCGATCGCAAT
>JBPPNE010000267.1:0-2833 GCA_051306415.1 Porticoccaceae bacterium | reverse complement strand
GTGTGGCGCACCGACGTTGGTTTTATGTGCCGAACCCGACCCGCGCGGGTGCAAACGCAGTGTGCGGGATGGCGCGGACGGTGACGTTGTACGGACGCTGTTGAACACCCAGAGACCTTCTGCTTTTACGGCCTTGCCCGCACGTCTAACGTTCGCCATAACCGACAGTGAAAAGCGGGGCGACGAAGGCGCGCCGCTTTTCACTGTCCGCGTTGATGGCGTTGTTGGGTTTATCGAGACATGTTTCTCGCAATGTTTAGAGCCTGCGCTGGTGACGCCATTGCAATCTGCTGCGATGCGCCCGCCGAAGGCTGAGAACCCGCAGCTTGTGCCGCAGCGGCCTTAAGCAAGTTTTTATCGACCTCGCTTGTGAGCCAGCGAGCACCCGCAACGCCGATCATTACCGCGCCAACAAGAGAGGCAAGGGATAGCCCAACCTTTTCAGGACTAACGTTTGCTTTGAGAGCTTCGGATGTCCCCGCGATGAGGACTGAACTAAGCGGGCCGTAAAGCCCCCATGAAACAACTGCGCCAATCGCGCCAATTAAGATGTTTCCAAGATAGCCCGGTCTCAAGACGGTTGTTTTGCCATCCACGTCTTCGCTCTTTGGCAGGATGAATCCGTTGTCTGTCATAAGCGCGTTGATAACGCCCCCTACTGCTCCGGCCAAGAAAACGTACAACAGCATCAACCACATAGAACCTTGCATTTGTCTCTCCTCCTTTTACTGTTGAACAAGAAACCCAACGTTTGAATTCACCGGCGCTGCGCGGCTTTATTGCGCAGCGTCCGGTCGAATGATTGGTTCGATTTCTGGTTTCGGAATGAGCGATTTTGCAATCCACTTTTCTTTTACGTACTGAAAGAAACCATCTACAGGCTTTGACCCGCACACCTGCCCAAGCTGTTGACCCGCGCGGGTAAGGAGGACGTTCCCAAGCTCAAGGTCGTTGTCCGTATCATTTGGAAGCGTGAGAGTTACAGGTTGTCCGTAGTAAAAGACAGTTGCAGACTTAGGCAAGCGAAGTCGCCTGAAACCGGAGAGGTGGTTGAATTGAATCAGTCCAAGGCTTTCAAGGTGAGATAAGGTGTTGAAGTTGATTCCTTGATCGTTGTAGATACTCGCTTGGACATCGAATATCAATGGAACTACGTTTCCGATCATCCAGCCAAAACCACAGAGCTGTACGAAGAGGACGGCATCTTCTTTGTCGAGGTCTGCCAGCAGGTTGACAGTTCGCTTCGCAAAGGCACCCGGTGCATTTGCTTCTCCTGCGAGTACCCTTGACCAGAGACTTTGCATCTCCTCATCTGAGACGATGCGAGACTTATCAAAGAAGTTTGTAATCCAATCGTCGGCAACATTCTGTGGCGTCGACTTGTCTTCAAGAAGCGGAAGGGCATTTTGTGTGATCGCTTCGATGTTGGATTGCTTTTTCGCTTCTTCTTCCAGAAAGCGGTGCATAGCCCGCCTGTGCAGGTCAGTAACCAGAATCTGCGACTCGGCCTGAATTCGACCTGCCTCTGCTTCTGCTTTCGCCACACGGACAATTTGGTATGGCTTGAACACACCACCCACCGCATCCGAGATTTTCTCGATCAGAACAGTAGCCGGCTTTGTGAGGTCACCAAGCCTTGCAATAGGGTTTTCGTCACTCATGTCGAAGAGACCGAACGCCCAAGCTCAGCCGCGTGCTCGCGAAGCGAGCACGGAGACTTCCTACGAAAAAGTGGACACCCATTGGTTAGGCGCATTGGGCTTCAAACTCGATGGGAGATCGGTAGCCGAGTGCTGAGTGTAGACGCTGCTGGTTGTAGAAATCGATATAGCTTCTGATGGAAGCCCGGAGCTTTTTCTCGCAAGTAAATTGCTGGCGGTGATACCTGTCGGATTTCATCGACTTGTTCCAGGATTCCCTATGGGCGTTGTCTGTCATGCGACGTGGGCGGTTCACGCTTTGAACCAGGCCTGATCGGGCCAGCCCCTGTTTGAACTCATGGGCCAGACACTCCACGCCGCGGTCGCTGTGAAACAGCGTCCCCGCCTGTGGCTGGCGCTGCCGGACCGCCGCCGCCAGCGCGCGGCTCGTGAGACGGGCTGTCTTTTCTGATCCCAAAGCCCAGCCCAGCAGCCGGCGCGAGTGGCGGTCCATCACCGTCGCCCGATAGCGCCAAGCGCCAGAAACTTTCAGGTAGGTCACATCACCGACCCAAACCTGATCGGGCCGCACGATCTTCAGATCGTGAATCTTGTTGTCGCCGCTGGCGAAGAATCGGCCAGTGCCAGGACTGCGGCGGTACAACGTGTCCGAGCAGGCTCGCACGCCGTGCTCTTGCATCAGCCGTTCAATCCGCCGGCGACCGACCGATTCTCCCGCCTGCGCGAGCACCGCATGCACTCGCGGGCTGCCGTAGGTTTCGCGGCTGTCGCGATGTGCCTTTCGCACTTGAACCAAAAGGCGCTCGTCTTCCACGGCCCGCGCACTCGCCGGCCGATCACGCCAGGCGTAGTAGCCGCTGGCACTGACGCCGTAGACACGGCACATCCGTCTCACGGGGTGGACTTCTTGCGGGTGTTCGATGAAGGCAAAGATTTCACTCTTCGATCGGAAGTGAAGGCGATCGCTTTTTTTAAAAGGTCATGTTCGAGCTTGAGCTGCTCGTAGGCCTTCTTTACCCGCCGCAGCTCTTTGAGCTCCGCCGCCACGTCCTTGTCTACCGCCACACCTTTGGTCACGATCAATCCCTCGCGCGCTTGCTTGCGCCAAAGAGACAGCATGAAAGGGTGAATGGCAAGCGACTCGGCAACGTCCTTCACCGACACTCCGTGCA
>JBPPNE010000266.1:0-4729 GCA_051306415.1 Porticoccaceae bacterium | reverse complement strand
GTGGCTGCCAACGGTTCACTCGCCGCAGACACGATATCGCAAGATGTCACCGAGGCACGGCAGGAAACCCAGATCTGGACGACCTATGCGCTGAGTCCCTACCTGCGTGCCAGTGACCTCAAGGTGTCGGTGGACAACGGCAAGGCAACGCTGACCGGCACGGTAGAAGAAGGTATCAGCAAGGATCTGGCAAAGCAGATCGCGCTCGGCGTCGACGGCATCAAGGAGGTGGACAATCAGATTGTGGTGCAGCATGACTACGTTGCCCCGAAGAAGTCTTCAGCCCGCAGTTATGGCGAGGCAATGGACGACGCCGCAGTCACCGCGACCATCAAGTCGAAGCTGATATGGAGCAAGTACGCCGACGCCCTGACCGCAGACGTGGATACGAAACGCGGCAAAGTCACGTTGCGGGGTACTGCCGACAGCGAAGCGGCCAAGGATCTCGCCGGCCGTCTGGCGTTGAATACTCGCGGCGTCGTGGCGGTGGATAATCAACTGGTGGTCAAGGGCGCGAAGCCGGGTGTTATCGATACCGTCAAGAGCTCCACGCATGCGGCCGAACAAAACGTCGCCGATAGCTGGATTACCACGAAGGTGAAGTCCACCTTTATGTACTCCAGCAATGTTGACGGGTCTGGCATTGAAGTAAGCACCAGCAGCGGCATCGTCACGCTAAGTGGCAAGGTGGGCAGTGGCGCTGAGCGTGCGCTGGCCATTGAGCTCGCGGAGAACGTGCGCGGCGTCAACAGTGTGCAGGCAAAAGGCCTCGCGTTTTAGTACGGCCGATCATAGCGACAGGACCGCGGCGCAATCCGATTCATCGGACTGCGCCGCGGTCTTTTTTCGTACGCCCTCCTTCGATAATTTTTCCGCGCCAGATGATCGAATGCCGGTTCAACCACCGGGCGATAGGCAAGCACAGGAAATATTCTGCTTATGTATGCTTCCGCACCGACTCTTCTACGACGAGCGACGATACTTTCGGCAGTGAGGCTCGCGCCGAAGTCCGACCAGTTTCAACGAGGAAAATAAACATGACTGCAACAACACAACTATTGAAAGGGAAGCAGGACCGTGGCTCGTTCTTGCGCGTTGCCACCGCAGTGGTCGGCCTGCTCACACTGGCAGCCTGTGCATCGGCACCACAACCCCCGAACCTCGCCCTGCAAGCGGCGGAGATTGCCATTGCCAACGCCGAACAGGCACGTATTGCGGATTACGCCTCACCTGAGCTAAGTCAGGCGCGCGAGAAACTCACGGCCGCCCGCGCCGCGGTACAGCGGGAGGAAATGGTCATCGCCCAACGCCTCGCCGAGCAGTCACGCGTCGATGCCGAACTGGCCGCTGCTAAATCGGCATTAGTCAAAGCCGGAACAGTCAACGACGAAATGCAAAAAGGTACCGACACCCTGAAGCAGGAAATGCAGCGCAATCCAGGAGTCCAATAATGAACACGCCAATTCGCACAAATAGGGCGCTGATCGCCACTGCCGTTGCGGCGCTGCTGCTGGGAGCATGTTCGACTACCACAAAGCCCGCGGGTGCCGACAATGTTCGCAGCAAGCTGACCCAGCTGCAGTCGGATCCGCAGTTGGCGAGTCGTGCGCTGGTCGCAATTACGGATGCCGAAGCAGCGGTGCGTGCTGCCGAGGAACCCCGTAGCGACAAGGACCTCGAAAAGCACTTGGTGTTCATCGCGGATCGCAAGGTCGACATTGCCACCGCTCGCGCCCAGGGCCGCTTGCTGGAAGATCAGCGCAAGCTACTCAGCGAGCAGCGCGAAGGGGCGCGCCTTGACTCCCGCACACGCGAAGCCGACAACGCACGCACTGACGCGGACATCGCACGCAACGAGGCCGCAGCCGCCAACATGGCCGCAGAAGCGGCCCGGGATGAAACCGATGACCTGCAACAACAGATTGCAGCGTTAAATGCCAAGGAGACCGACCGCGGCCTGGTCGTTACCCTGGGCGACGTGCTATTCGCAACCGGCAAGGCCGAACTCAAGGGCGGGGTTATCAGTAACCTTAACAAGCTCTCAACTTTTCTCAACAAATACCAGGATCGCACCGTGATCATTGAAGGGCACACCGACAGTGTCGGCAGCGAGGACACCAACCTCGGCTTATCGCAGCGTCGCGCCGATTCGGTGAAGTCCTATCTGGTGAGCCAGGGCATAGCCCCTACTCGCTTGGCCGCGACCGGCATGGGTGAAGGCTCTCCGGTGTCCGGCAATGACTCCGCCACTGGCCGCCAACAAAACCGCCGTGTCGATGTCATCATTGCGAATACAGTTCCGTCATCGAGGTAAGTCATGGACGTGCCAGCAGCGACTGACGCGTCCCTATTGCTTCAAAGCCCGCACAGCACAAGCTGAGCGGGCTTTTTTTATGCGGCCGAGTTTCAGAGAGTGGCAGGTGGTTGCCACCACCAGCCTGACGCGCGTACAAAGCAGCGTCATCCTCTGCGGTATCCCGTAGCCTTCCACGGAGAAGCCAAGGACTACACTATCCTCATACCGACATCGCCGTGACATCTCTGATGGATATCTATGCAATGAAGACAGATGCCGTGAGAGATCCGGCGTATAAACCAAGTCACTACCGGGCTATGCTTTCGTGTAATCCTACAACATCTCGAAAACCGTACCACGCTGCTCCGCGCCCCGTGGCAGGAACGCTGGTCCAGGTTCCGACTTCCGATGGTCCGGTCCGAGCAAGACTGGCCGCGCAGATTGACCGTAGCAAACTCTGGTGTCTGGCAATCCCGCCAGGCATCGCGCCACACAGGATATCCAATGAATATTGAAACCCGGAAGAAACTGCCGGAGACTGGGCCTGGCTGGTTCAGCTTTGCCATCTCCTCAGCTGTGAAGAGTTGGTCCAGCACGTGAAGAATTTTCATCGACAACCATCATTCCTTCACCTGATCGAACTTCCGACCAAAGTACCCTTGGCGGTGGCGACGCCCAGATGAAAAGCTACGCACCCACCTTTAAAGCCTTGTTCCAGGCGTTTGGGCGAACTCTTGCCGCATGCTTGCGCGGGTGGCGCAGCAAGTCTTTCAATAACCATTCATTCGGCAACCATTCCTTTGGCAATAATGACACTGACGATCAGACTCCCCTGCGCGCCGAACTGTTCAGCGCCGACCAGATGGAACAGCACGGCAAGGCCTTGGCGAGCCTGCACGCACTGAGCACTTCCGCCACCCCGGATCGCTTGCTGAAGCGGTTGGACGAAAACCAGCAGATCCTCGCCGGCACCTGTAGTCTGCTGACGGCAGCGGTCAAGGCCAAGCAACGCATCGCCCCCGCGGGCGAATGGCTACTCGACAACTTCTACCTGATCGAAGAGCAAATCCGCACCGCCCGGCATCATCTTCCCAAAGGCTACAGCCGGGAACTGCCACGTCTCGCGCAAGGCCCGTCGCAGGGTTTGCCGCGCGTGTACGACCTCGCACTGGAAGCGATCTCGCACGGCGATGGGCGTGTCGATGCGGAAGCCCTGATCCGTTTCGTCGCGGCATATCAAACGATCACGCCGCTCATGCTCGGCGAGCTATGGGCGATTCCGATCATGTTGCGGCTGGCGCTGATCGAGAATCTGCGCCGGGTCGGCGCCAGAATCACCGCCGCCAGAATTCATCTGAACCTGGCGCAAGACTGGGCGGACCAGATGATGGCGATCGCCGAAAGCGACCCGAAAAACCTCATTCTGGTGATCGCCGACATGGCGCGCTCGATGCCGCCCCTGGCGAGTCCGTTTGTCGCGGAACTCGCACGCCGCCTGCAAGGTCACGGCCCGGCGCTCGCCTTGCCACTCACCTGGATGAAGCAGCGCCTTGCCGAATCGAGCCAGACCATCGAGCAACTGGTGTTGTCGGAGAACCAACAGCAGGCGGCTGATCAGGTTTCAATCAGCAATACCATCGGCAGTCTCCGCTTCCTCGGCGCGATGGACTGGCGCGTGTTCGTCGAGACCATGAGCTTTGTCGAACAGACACTGCAAGAAGACCCGAACAATGCGTACAACGGCATGGATTTCGCCACGCGCGATGGCTACCGGCACGTTGTCGACCGGCTCGCAAAATGCTGCCAGCTCTCCGAAACCGAGGTCGCATGCGCGGCCATTGCGATGGCGCGCGCCGCGCGCCTGGTCAGCAACGACCATAGGGCGCATGTCGGTTACTACCTGGTTGATCGCGGACTGCCGCAGCTCGAACACGCGGTGGCGGCCCGTCTTCCGGTCATGGCGCGTGTGCGCAGATCGCTAGCCCGCTCGCCGCTCGCCGTCCATCTCGGCGCGATCCTGCTGCTGACGGTGAGCTTTGCCGGCGGCCTGCTGGTGCAGATGCGGGACGCGGGCGTGAGCGGCTGGCCACTCGCGCTGCTGGGCGTGCTGACGCTGCTGGCCGCCAGCCAGTTGGCATCGGCGCTGGCGAACTGGCTGGCGACTCTGGCGATAACGCCACAACGCCTGCCGCGCATGGACTATGCGCAAGGCATGCCGCCGGAGATGCGCACGCTGGCGGTAATCCCTACCCTGCTCGGCAGCGCACAGAACGTCGATGATCTGCTGGAGGCCATCGAAGTCCGGTTTCTTGGCAACCGCGACGAGCATCTGCATTTCGGTCTGCTGACCGACTTCCGCGATGCGATAACGGAGACGCTGGCCGACGATGAGTCGCTGCTGCGGCAGATGCGGTGTGGGATCGAGAGGCTCAA
>JBPPNE010000265.1:0-3672 GCA_051306415.1 Porticoccaceae bacterium | reverse complement strand
TTCGCAAGCTGCTGGTGCGCTATGAGAAACTTGAGCGCAGCTTCCTCGCGCTCAACCATCTTGCGGCTGGGATAATCGCGTTCCGAAAGGTGCGTTTCAAGATAAACATTATTTACGGATAAGTTCTTAGTGATATTCTGAAGAAGCTCTTCAATCCTTCGTCGAGCTCAGGACAGGCGGAGCTCAGGGCGGACGGTGGCTGACTGATTCCGTTCGTGGTGAGCTCGTCGAACCATGAATGGAATCAGGTTATCCAGACATCCCTAAGGAAATTAGGTCTTCATATTAGCTGCACAAGAACCTGGGGCAGTTGGCGTGCAGGATAGCCGTTCGGAAAATCCTGCCGTTCAATCGGCCCAACTGATCAGCGGGCTACCAGCCTATAGGCGATAAACCCGAGTGGCGGTGCCGGAAAACAGCGCGTTCTTTTCATCCTCAGAAAAACCTTTGACAATTTTCTTCACGCCGTTCCAGAACACCTGATAGGACAGCGACAGCTTATCAACTGGAAAATTACTTTCGAACATGCATCGTTGTGGCGTAAAGCACTCGATCATGTGTAGGTAATACGGCGCCTGCGCGGCGGCAAATTCGTCGGAGGTCGGTGGCTTATTCCGCCCCATCCAGCCGAAGCCATTATCAGGCATCGCCATACCACCGAGCTTGGCGCTGACATTTTCGCATTTGGCAATTTCGGCGATGTCCTTTTTCCACTGCTGAAAAACGGCATCACGTTTAGTTGCGTAAATCCCCGTTCCCAGCGGCGTGCCCAGATGGTCGAGCACCATGGTGGTGTCGGGCACGGCGCGGGCCAGCGCGCAGAACTCCGGGTTTTGGTAAAAGTAGTGCCAGGAGTCGTAGCTGTGGCCCATTTTGCCGAGAACTTTCATGCCGCGGCGAAAATCGGCGTTTTTGTACAGGTCCTTGCGGCCGGCTGCTTCCAGCAATATGCCTTCGCCCGGCCGTGCGCAGGCCAGTGCCTGCCGAATACCGCGAAACAGGCCGTGGCTGGTTTTCTCGTGGTGATGCACGAGCTCTTCCACCGCGTCGCCCCGCGTCAAATCGAAATTGGTCACCATCGCCCCGATTTGCGCTCGGCCCGCGGGATCCTTGGCGGTGCGCTCGGCAATCGCCGTGACATACTCGACTTCGCCCAGCGAGCGGAGATGCTCCGGGCCATCGGTGCGGTAGCTGGCGTGGCACTCCATAAACACGGTTTTCACGATGTTGTGGCCACTGCCAGTATCGGCCCACAGGTCTTCCAGGGAGTATTCGATCAGGCCACCCGCGGGCCACAGATGGTGGTGCGTGTCGATGATCGCCCGACCGGGATCGACGATGTCTTCCACCACTTTCGCGAGCCACTCAGGTTTGAGTTCGAGCGGGCTGTTGATCTTGATGCCTTCCAGCTTGTTGTCTGCCATGGTTGCCACTCCTCGTTGCTAAATATCGTTGTTAAATCGTTGATACTGCTAACGGCGCTGCTTACGAAATAGTTGCTGAATCTTTGCCCTCAATCACTGTGCCGCCTTTGTAGAGTGCATCGATCTCGGCATTGCTACGACCGAGCAGTGTGCTGAGTATTTCGCGATTGTGCTCGCCGAGGGTCGGTGCACGATAGTCGTTATCGGCCGGATACTCAGACGTTCTGATGGGCATGCCGGGAATCTGAAACTCGCCCGCGATGCGATCATTGACTGTTCGCACCGTCCCGCGAGCCACCAGATGCGGATGTGAAAGCGTCTCCGCGACCGTCAGCACCGGTGCGCAGGGCACGCCATGGGCTTCAAGCTTCTCGATAATCGCATTGACGTTCGGAAAACTGGCGAGCCAATCCTCAATCATTTTCACGACCTGGTCGCGCCGCCCAAGCCGGGCGGCATCGGTGGCGTAATTCACATCATCCACCAGCTCCAGCCTTCCCATCGCTTTACACAAATCCTTCCAGTGATGCATAAAGCCCATCAGCATGATGTCACCACCGGGGCCGCGGTATATACCGGCTGGGCAGAGGTACGACAGATGGCGGCCGCGCCGTGTGGGTTGGATGGTGCCATCGCTGCCGCTGCATTGATGCACGTTGACCTCATGGCAATGGTAGTAGCAGTCGAGCAACGCAATATCCAGATGCTGGCCACGACCGGTGCGCGCGCGGTGCAGCAAAGCCGCCGCGATGGCGAACGCGCCGTGGACCCCCGTGCTGACATCGCCAATACCAGCCAGTGGTATGTAAGGCGCATCATCCGCTTCGCCAATCATCGACGTGATCCCGGAGTAGGCCTGCGCGATATAGTCGTAGCCTGGCTTGTGAGAGAGTGGTCCACTCTGACCTAACGCGGAAATGGAGCACAGGATGATGTCGTTCTTCAGTTTGCACAGGTCGTCATACGCGAGCCCCATATCCGCCATCACGCCCGGCTTGAAGTTTTCGACTACCGCATCACAATGCGGCACCAGTTCTCGCACCAGCGCCAGCCCTTCCGGATTGCGAAGATTGACGCACACACTCTTCTTGTTGAGGCTCTGTTGAATCAGATAAAGGCTGCATTTGCCGCGCAGTTGGGAAATGCCGCGGACCATATCGCCAGCCGGCGCCGGTTCGATTTTGATCACTTCAGCACCCAACTCGGCGAACATGCGCGTGCAGGTCGGCCCCGCCAGCGCTCGGGTGAGATCCAAGATTCGTATGCCGGTCAATAGATGTTCGTTCGGCTGTGTCATGAGAAACCTTCCGCTTAGTTAAATTATTTTAGTAATGACCCTGCGCTCGGGCGTCGTGCGCGAGACCGCGTAGGAGAGCGGGTCTCGGCATCACGAATCCTGGACGATGTTTCGGGTTAAAAGCAAGACTCTTTTCCGCTCTTACGCTTTACTGCTGCGATCCGCGCGATTCCCACGCCAGCCAAGCCGTCGAGAAAGAGGTGGCGCAGCGTGTCGTTGCACGCGATCCTTGGCACAGGACGCACGTCAGAATGAGGGACTGATGGATGCTGAAGCGGCGGCTGCTCGCCAAGGCGCGAGGAGAGACGTTTTGTGAATCAAAATGAACAACGAGCAACGCTGAATGGCGGTTTTTGGGGCGCAACCCGGAGGGACGGGGCGCTTTTGTTGCGATCCAGCGTTGCGCCTCGCTTCTGCACATCCGGCGCACTGCACTCGGCGCGCCTGGACTCGAAACAAATAGGCTCGCAACAAAAGCGCCTCCGTCGCAACTGCGCGGATAGTGTTAACAGGCCCTAGCGTGCCGGAGCTGACGGCAAGCCTGCCCAGCGGGGCGCTAATCGCCACGGCCCTTCTGCTCGGGCTAATCGTCGGCAGTTTTCTCAACGTGGTGATCTACCGTCTGCCGCTCCAGCTTGAGCACGGCTGGCGACGCGATGCGTTGGATTTTCTCGACCTCAAGGACACCGCCCCACCCGCTGAGAAAATCAGCCTGGTGTTGCCGGTGTCGCGCTGCCCACGCTGCCTCAACCCGGTTCGGCCGTGGCAAAACATCCCGGTGTTGAGCTTTATTCTGCTGAAAGGCCGCTGCGGCCATTGTGCCGCGCCGATCTCGCGCCAGTATCCGCTGGTGGAACTGGCGAGCGGCCTGCTGGCGGCGCTGATTGTTCACCACGCGGGGCCGACCGCGGCCGCACTGTTGCTCCTGCTATTCACCTGGCTGCTGATCGC
>JBPPNE010000264.1:0-2723 GCA_051306415.1 Porticoccaceae bacterium | reverse complement strand
CTCGCGTCAGGCTATCGATCAGGTCTACGTCGCTGCCGCCAAGGTGGGCGGAATCCATGCCAACGATACCTACCCTGCCGATTTTCTGTATCAAAACCTGATGGTCGAATGCAATCTGATTCACGGGGCTTTCTGTGCCAATGTTGGTCGGTTGCTATTTTTGGGCTCGTCCTGCATCTATCCCAAAAATGCACCGCAACCCATGACGGAGGAAGCGCTGCTCACTGGTGTTCTCGAGCCGACGAATGAGCCTTACGCCATCGCTAAAATCGCCGGTATCAAGCTGTGTGAATCCTACGCTCGCCAACACGGTTGCGACTTTCGCAGCCTGATGCCGACAAATCTGTACGGCGAGAACGATAATTTTCACGCTGAAAACTCCCACGTTATTCCCGCGTTGATGCGTCGGTTTCACGATGCCAAAGCGGCATTGGCGCCAGAAGTAGTGGTATGGGGCAGTGGTACCCCGATGCGTGAATTCCTCCATGTCGATGATCTGGCCGCGGCCTGCACACATGTGATGGAATTGTCCGCGGACGATTATGCGAGCGTGACGACGCCCCGGTGTTCCCATTTGAATGTGGGCACGGGCGTGGATTGTTCCATTCGCGAGTTGGCCGCTCTGATAGCCGAAGTGGTTGGTTATCAGGGCTCGGTTCGATTCGACACGTCAAAACCTGATGGCACTCCGCGCAAGTTGTTGGACGTATCGCGCATGCAACGGCTTGGGTGGCGCCCGACCATTGGGTTGCGCGAGGGCTTGGCCGCGACCTATGCGTGGTATGTCGCCCATGCACAGGTGCGGACTTGAATTCTACGGAACCTCCGAACAAGTCCTTCGATCCTTCGACGAGCTCGGGACAGGCGGAGCTCAGGACGGACGGTAGCTTACTGATTCCGTTCGTGGTGAGCCCTGAGCCTGCCGAAGGGTCGAACCATGAGCGGAATTGGGTTTTCAGAGTATTCCTAACTTAATCAGTGCTTAGCCCTTAGCCGAGCGACCCGCACGTAACTGACATTGGTCGGGAATCGGAGAACGACGCAGTGGACGATGGCGAATTCCTGGCTGAGAAAGAGTTTCGCGCCGCGATCCAGATGCTACCGCTGATCTCGATTGATCTGTTGGTCTGCAACCCGGCAGGCGACAGGGTTCTGCTGGGCCTGCGCCGCAACCCGCCGGCTCAAGGGACCTGGTTTGTGCCAGGTGGCCGCATTCGAAAAGGCGAGCGCTTGCAGTTCGCTTGGCGGCGCCTGTGCCAGACAGAGCTGGGCGTTGATCCACCTTGGTCGGCGGCTCAGTTCGTCGGCCTATTCGAGCATTTTTATCCCGACAATTTTCTTGGCGAACCCGCCTCCACGCATTATGTGGTGCACGCCTACAAATTGGTGGTGGCCGATGCCGTCACCGATTTTCCTCAACAACAGCACGAGCGGTTCGCCTGGTGGTCGCTCGAAACGCTGATTAACCACAACCAGGTGCATCCCTACACCCGGGCTTATTTCTCCAGCCCCAGGGACGGTTAGGCAAGTTCGCGGCAAGTTCGCTTTCGTCGTTCCCGTAAACGCGGGAACCCACAAAAATCCAACGCCGGATGCCCGCTTGCGCGAGCATCATGGCCTGGTCAGATTTTCCTTGGGAAAGCAGCAAGCAGGAGTATTTCAAAATGAACATCTCACCTTCAGATAGCATCATTCCGGTGATCATGGCCGGCGGCTCCGGCACGCGGTTGTGGCCGATGTCCCGCGAAAGTCGGCCCAAGCAATTCCTTGCCTGGGACAATGGGCCGAGTTTGTTACAGCGCACGGTCGAACGAGCGCGTAGTATCAGCGCTCACACGCCGTTGGTCATTTGCCAGAACAGGCACCGCTTTATGGCGGCGGAGCAACTCCGTGAGCAAGACGCACTGGGCGGACTGATACTGGAGCCGGTGGGTAGAAACACAGCGCCCACGGTGGCAGTCGCCACGCAGATACTCTTGCAGGGTGCTTGGCCGACTAACGACCCGCAGGATCCATTGCTACTGGTGCTGCCGGCTGATCATGTCATCGCCGATGTGGAAGATTTTGTTGCGGCGATGACGGTGGCTGTACCCCTGGCCCACGCTGGCGCCCTGGTGACTTTCGGTGTGCAACCGGCCCGCGCCGAAACCGGTTACGGCTATATCGAGGCGGGCGATGAGCATGATGGCGGCTACCAGGTCAAGCGTTTCGTCGAAAAGCCCGATAGCGCGACGGCTGAAAGATTTCTGCGCGATGGCGGTTTTTACTGGAACAGTGGCATGTTTCTGTTTCGCGCCAGTCGCTATTGGCAGGAGCTGATAAAGTTCCAGCCCGAGATGGCGGAAGTCTGTGCCGAAGCAGTACTAGGCATTGAAGAGGATCTGGATTTTTACCGACTGCCATCGGCGATCTTCAGTCGTTGCCCAGCGGATTCGATCGACTACGCGGTGATGGAGCGTACCGATGCGGCTGTTGTGGTTCCTCTCCAGGCGCAGTGGAGCGACGTCGGCAATTGGCAGGCGTGGTGGGAGGTCGCCGAGAAAACCGCCGAGAACAATGTCGTGGTCGGCGACGTGATGCTAACGGATGGCGCGCGCAACCTGGTGCGGGCGGAGAGCCGTCTGGTGGCTGTGATTGGTGTGTCCGATATGGTGGTGATTGAAACCAAGGACGCCGTGCTGGTGGCCTCACGTCTGGCGCTTGACGGCGTGAAAGCGCTGGTT
>JBPPNE010000263.1:0-20547 GCA_051306415.1 Porticoccaceae bacterium | reverse complement strand
GGCGCCACTTGGGCCGCACAGGTGAGCGGAACCAAAAATTGGCTGCGCTGCGTCACCTTTGCCACCGACGGTCAGCGCGGCTGGGCCGCCGGCGCGGACGGTACGCTGCTCGCAAGCACCGATGCCGGTGCCACCTGGAGCCCGCAAGTGAGCGGCACCAGGAACTGGATCATGAGTATCAGCTTTCTCGCCGACGGCCAGCGCGGCTGGGCCGCCGGCGAGGGCGGTGCCGTGCTCGCGACCACGGACGGCGGCAAAGTTTGGGCCCCGCTTGCCCAACCCACCATTGCGCTGCCGCCCTGGTATTTTTTGGCGCTGCTGTTCATCGGCGTGGGCGGCATTCAGGTCGCGATCCGCGGTCGCTTTAGCGGCCAGGACGCGGGCGGCGCGGCAGATGTTGCCAATAATGCTGAGGTCGCGGTGCGTCTGCTGGCGGACACGCCGGTGGATGACATGGCGAATGATCGGCTGAACTACCGCCCAACGGTAGAGGCGCTATCCAGCTTCATCCGTAACGCCGCCACCCAGCCTCACTTGACGCTGGCCATCACCGGCGCCTGGGGGCAGGGCAAATCGTCCATCATGCGGATGCTGAAGACCGACCTTGAAAAGGCCAATTTCCGCACCGCCTGGTTCAACGCCTGGCACCACCAGCAGGAGGGCCGGCCGATGAGTGCGCTGTTCAACGTCATCCGCAAGCAGGCCACCCCAAAGTTGTTCAGCCGCCAGTTCGTGTCGGCGTTGCGGGTGCGCTGGCGGCTGCTGTGGGGGCGCGGCGCGCTCTATCAGGGCATGTTCCTGCTGGTGTTGTTTGGCGGCTTGGTGGCGGGCCGGGATTTCGCGCAGGAGCACACCTATTACGGCGTGCCGCTGACCGGTTGGGAGCGGCTGCGCTGGGTGGCTGGGCACCAGCTAGTCGGCGCGCAGCGGCTGCTGCTCACGCCCGAATCAATATCTCGGCTGGCGCCAATCGAAACGGCAGACAAGGAGCCCAACTCCGCCAGCACCGTCGCAATTACCCTAACCACCCCGATCACTTCGACGGAATCGCCTCCTGCCGCTTCAACCAAGGCGTCAATCGCCGCCAGCGGGTATCGGGTTCGCCAGCAGGTCATCGACTACATCAAGGGCGCCCTGGTGGCGGGAACCAGTGGTGATACCTATTGCAATGACGACCGCCCGGTCGCCGCAACGATGCGCTGCATCTTCGACCGCCCGGAAGATCTGTACGCCACCGTCGATGCAAATATCGGCGTACCACTCTCGATCGACGAACGCCGACATCTGCGCGCGGTCGCCGTCAAGGTGCCGCCACCGCCGCTGCTCCCGCTGATGGCCGGACTGCTGGTGCCACTGGCGCCGCTGCTCGGTCTATTGCTGACCAAAGGCATTTCGGTCTACGGCTTTCAGTTGCTGCGCCCGTTCAGCGGCCTGCTCGATCAGGTAGCGGGACAGGACGACAATAGTGAAGCCACCGGCCTCATCGAACATTACCGCACTGAATTTGCGCTGCTGACGCGCGCGCTCGATGGTCGTTTGGTCCTGTTCATTGACGATCTCGATCGCTGCGACAAGCAGACCGTCAACGGCCTGCTCGAACTCACCAACTACCTGACCGACATTGGCGAGTGCTTCATCGTCCTGGGGGTGGCCATCGAGCACATCAAGGACAGCATCTCACCGCCTCACGACGGTGGAAATGCGAAGTGGCGTGAGGAGTACCCGAACGAGTACCTGC
Source organism: Porticoccaceae bacterium (assembly GCA_051306415.1). Lineage (GTDB taxonomy): Bacteria > Pseudomonadota > Gammaproteobacteria > Pseudomonadales > Porticoccaceae > CBDDRG01. The sequence continues at coordinate 18,809 of JBPPNE010000263.1, read as the reverse complement.
GCAAGTTGATCCATATCGAAGTGCCGGTGCCGCATCGCGCCGCGCACACCGAGAGCCTGTTCGATCCCGAGATGGCGGTCGCCTCGCCCGGCGCGGGGGCGAAACTGGTGCAGCGGTTGCCTGCACAGTGGCGCAAGACCCTGAGTGCCCTGCTGTCCCTGCCGCGTCGACTGCCGTGGGGTTGGCTGCTGCGCACCACGCTGATTGTCGGTTTCCTGGCTCTGGGCTTTCCCGCGTTCGAACGACTGAACAGCGTCGGTATCGGCGCAGACCAGCGAATCGAAGCCCGAGTCGCCACACCACCTGCAACTACACCCGTTGCAACGACAGACCCAGCGACCGCTGATGGCGGAAAAACAGCACCGGTGGATACCCCTCCACCCAAGGCCGGGGCGGCGCGCCTCACCACCGCGGCCAGGCAGCCAGCCTCGACGGTGCTGCTGATTGCGCTCGCCTTTGTGATCGGAAGCCTTGTTGTTGCACTGGCGCGCCGGCGCCTGGCCGGGGTGGTGGCTTCACTCAACCGTGCGTTGGGCGGCGCTAGCCGCACGTTTGATAGCAAGGCATTTATCGCTGCCATGAAGCTCTGGCATCCGGCGTTGGTGCTCCACGACCCGACGCCACGCGGGGTCAAGCGCTTCGCCAATCGGGCGCGGCTGATGTCGATCTACGAACAACAGAGCGCACGCGCAGAAAAGCCGCCGCGACCAATGACCGCTGAAGTGCAGGTCGTCGCCCTTACCGCCATCCATCAGATCTACCCCGACATGCTGCCGAAGATGGTGGACCAGTTGATGTCGGCGCAGGAAACCGACGCCGCGAAGGCCGACGGCGACCGGGTCAGGACTGCTTTTGACGAAGTCGTAAAAGGACTGAATTTTGATTTTGCCGCAGCAAGCAACATACCGCGTACGGTGACGGACACCCGTGCAACTGATCCACCGCCCAGGGAACTGGACCAATGCTTCGATAAGCACTTGGATACCTTTGGCCCCCCGGCAGTCGAGGATGTCGTCCGCATCTGCCGCCGCATCCAGGACCTGAAGGTCCGCTGACCGACTCCGCAAGTTGGGCTGAACGCATAGGGAGACCCGCTACGACCCCTCCCTACCACCCAGCCCCAAACCACCCATTGCCGGCGACTCGGTAATCGGGGTGGTCGCGCCGCGCGCCGCGGCAAAAAAATCGAGGATCTCCCGCTCCCGCGCCAGGGTGTCGCGGTAGCCCATGGCGATCAACTGGCGGCAGAAGCCGGGCTCGAACAGCAGATAGCTGGTCGCGCTCGCCGCGCCTTCTTCGGCAGTAGAACGGGTGGCGCGGAGAAAAACGCGCAGGCTCGCGGGCAGCTCGTGGAAGCAGTCCTCGGCGATCGCGCTGATGGATGCCGACGGCTGGATCACCAGGTGCTGGATGGGCCGCAGATGATCGATACCGAAATCCGCGAGAACGCCGTCGGTGGGAGTGAACTGATTGAGCGTGTTGATGACTTCAAGCACTTCCAGATCGCTTTCGAGGGCGTCGATGAAGCCGCTGTAAATCAACTGGTTGATCATCTGCGGCACCGATGGCGAATTGCTCGGCAGGTTGGGCGGCGTCACGCGCTCGGCTCTATCGCCGACACCGACGATGAACAGGCGATCGGCACCCAGGCGCAGCGCCGGGCTGAGAGGCCTGATCTGGCGCATGGCGCCATCGCCGTAGTAGCGGCCGTCGATGTCGACGGCAGGGAAAATGGTGGGAATCGCCGCCGACGCCAGCAGGTGTTTGATCGTCAGGCGGGTGCGAACGCCCTCGCGCAGACTGCGCCGCCAGTCGGGTCGGTCCCCCTGGAAAAAGCTCACCGATTCGCCGCTGGCGTAGTCCATCGCGGTAACCGCAACCGCCTGCAATTCGCCGCGGTCAATGGCGGCGTCGATATCGCGAAACTGCACAAAACTCTCCAGCAGCTCGCGCAATGGCGAATTGTCGAGCAGCGCCACCGGTCGACCATCGTTGCTAAAGGTGTGGCCGAGCAACAGGGAGAGGCCGAGGCGAACCGAGTTCTTCAGCACGCCCCAGGCATCGGCGCGGTATACCTCCCGCGCCCGCAGGTTGCTCCAGATGGTCTCCAGTTCCTTCACGCGCTGGTGAAACAACCCGGGGCGACCGGCGATGGAGAGTGCGTTGATGGCGCCCGCCGAGGTGCCGCAGATCACCGGAAAGGGATTGCGGGTCGCCGCGGGCAACAACTCGGCAAGCGCTTTGAGTACACCAATCTGATAAGCGCCGCGGGCGCCGCCGCCGGAGAGAATCAGTCCTGTGGTCATGGCTTCGAGTCGAGCGTCCTGTCTATTTCGCGTTATTTTATATCGGCTGTTTTGGCGAGCTATTGAATCCCTCCATTCGCCATCAGTAGATCCCCATCGCCAGCCCGGCGGCCAGCGCGAGTCCGAGCTCCTCGACCGCACGCAGGTGTTGCGGGCTAAGCTCGCCCTTCGCGATCACCGGTTCGGCGACTTTACGTAGAGGATAACCGAGGGCGATGCGCTCAATCGCTGTCACTGCCCCGCTGCCGTCGTTGCCGGCACTGATGAACAGCGCATAGGGCAGGTTGAGTTGGTGGGGTTCCGCCGGGTAGAAGGTGCGATCAAAAAAATCCTTCAGCGCACCGCTCATGTAACCGAAGTTTTCCGGTGTGCCGAACAGCAGGCCATCGGCCCACAGCAGGTCGTCGAGATCGGCGGCAAAGGCGGTTTTGACGCGGGTTTCAACCTCGACTTCCCGGTTTGCGCCACGATACGCCGCGGCCGCCAACTGATCGGTCTTGTTGCTGCGACTGTGGTAAATGATCATCAGGTGTTTCACCGCGCTAGGCTATGGAATCTTGGTCGCAAAAGCAAAGCTCGCTACACTGGGGACGGCGAACTCGGCAGGGCCGTTTGCTTGGGGCGTTTCAACAGGGCCGTTTTCACAAGGAAAGTGTATGCGCTCGCTCAGCCTGCTCGCGTTTGCCGTGGCGGCGTTTTCATCCGCGTTTTGGCCCGCGTTGCCGCCACCGCTTGGGCTCGCTTGTCTCGCAACCATTGCGCTGCCGTTTTTTACAGTGGCGGCAAAGGGCAATCGCTGGGCGGTTGCGGTGTTGGCGGTGTCAGCCGGCGTCGTTTGCGCCTCGGTCTGGGGCTTTGCCGCCCTCGTCCATCGCCTTCCCGACGATCTCGACAAGACCGACTACCGGGTGCAGGGACGGGTGATCGGCCTGCCCACGGCGGACGCACGGCGCGTCCGCTTCGATCTCGCGGTGGAATCGATCGCGCCACTTGAGGACAACCGGGAAGCCCCGCCGCTAAAACACCTGCAACTGAGCTGGTACGGGCAGATGGCCATTGTGCCCGACCAGCGCTGGCGGCTGGAGGTGCGCCTGCGCCGCCCCCGGAGTCTCGCCAACCCCGGCGGTTTTGACTACGCCGCCTGGCTGCTGGAGCAGGGCGTGTCGGCAACCGGGTACGTGCGGCCGTCGCCTCGCAACCAACGCCTCGCCGACGCCACCGCGGCCAGTATTGACCGGCTGCGCTTTGCACTGCGGGAGCACATTCGCCAACTGCCATTGAGCGCGGACGCCCGGGGTTTTGTGGCGGCACTGACCCTGGGCGAACAGCGGGATCTGTCGGCCGCGGCCTGGCAGCGTCTGAAAATCACCGGCACCCTGCACCTGATGGTGGTGTCCGGTCAGCATATCGCGCTGGCGGCGGGCTTGGGGATGATCCTCGGCATGAGTTTGGGCCGCCTGCTGGTGATGGGCGGACTGCCCCTGCCTGCGCGCTTCCCAGGGATAGTGCTGGCGGCGGTGTCCGCGGCCTTTTACGCGGTAATCTCGGGCTCGTCGATTTCCACCGAGCGGGCACTGGTCATGCTCGCGGTCTGGCTGCTGGCATTGTGGTTCCGCCGCCACGTCACCGCCGCCACCGGCCTGCTGTGGGCGCTGGCGGCGGTCAGTGCGATAGATCCCCTGGCCGTGCTGTCCGCCGGTTTTTGGCTGTCCTTTGGCGCGGTGGCCGCGCTCCTCGGCTATTTCTCACCACGGAACAGGTCACCACGGAACGGGTCACCACGAAATAGGTCCCCACAGAATGAATCACCACGGTTGAATGGGCGCGGCTGGTGGTCCTTTGTGCCGGCTCAAGTAGTGGTGTTTTTTGCCCTCGGCGGCTGGCTGGGACTGTTTCAGGGTCAGATTCCACTGCTGGGGCCGCTCGCCAATCTGATCGCTGTGCCCTGGATCAGCCTGCTCGTGGTGCCACTGTGCCTGCTTGCGGTCGTGCTCTGGCCGCTCGACGCAGGCTGGGCGCAGGTCTGTTGGTGGCTCGCCGGGCGGCAACTGGAATGGTTTGAGCAATTGCTCGTCCGCTGCGCCGAGCTATCGCAACAGGGGCTGTGGCAGCCACAGACCAGTCAACGGCTACTCATCGTCACCGGCTTGATTGCGGCTGGTATGTTGCTGTTGTCGCCACGAGGCCTGGGGTTGCGCGCGCCGGGTTTGATCCTGCTGATTGCCCTTGCGGTCGCGCGGGACGATACGCGTCCGCCGCTCGCGGTCACCGTGCTGGATGTGGGCCAGGGTTTGGCGGCGGTAGTGGAAGCCGGGGACCGGATGCTGGTCTACGACACCGGTGCCGCGTTCAGCGAGCGCTTTGATGCGGGCAGCGGCATCGTCGCGCCCTTTTTGCGTTATCGCGGCTGGGGCGCGCTCGATGCGCTGCTGGTCAGCCATAACGATGCCGACCACAATGGGGGAGTGCCGGGGCTGCTGAGCCAATATCAGCCGCGGCGATGGCTGGTCGGTGAGCAGCAGGCGCTGGCCGACCCGCTGCGACAGCGGCTGGCGGCGCCCATGGCAGTCGAGAACTGTGTCGCCGGCGACCACTGGCGCTGGGGCGAGGTGGATTTCCTGATCCTGCATCCGCCCGCCGATTTTCGCGGCACCGACAATAATCACTCCTGCGTATTGCTGCTGTCGTTTCGCGGCGCCCGGGTTCTGCTGACCGGTGATATCGAGACCGAGGTCGAAGCGGCCCTGCTGGGCACGGACGCATTGCCGCACGCGGTCAGCCTGGTGGTGGCGCCCCACCACGGCAGCAAGACATCGTCGAGTCGCGCCTTTGTCGAGGCCGTCGCTCCGGCCCATGTCGTCTATTCAGCGGGCTATCGGCACCATTTTGGCCATCCCCACGCGGCGGTCACCGCCCGTTATCGGGATGTCGGCGCGCAGCCGTGGAATACCGCCGAACACGGCGCGCTGCGCTTTGTCTGGGACGAGCGAGGCGAGCTTGAGATCGACGCCGAACGGGATCGCGTCGAACACTATTGGGATTGATCGCTAGCGGCGAAATCGCCGGCGTGGGTGGCTTTGCCAATGGGCGGTACTGTTTTTAGCATCGCGATCATTTAGCATCGCGGCCATCTAGCGTCGCGGCAAACCGCGCATGCACAGCCCCGTGCCGTTGTTGGTGATGCGGGTCACCACGGCGATGCGCCGGTGAATCTTGGTGATTGCGCCGAGGCGGACGGTGAAAGCCAGCTCGACCTGCTGGCCCTTTTCCAGATCCAGGTCCGCCGACTCGATAAATACGCCGGTGGCACTCAGATTCCGCGCGGCGCAGGCGCGGCCCTTGCGGCCGGGCGCGGCCAGATAGACCTTGACGAGGGTGCGGTGGCGGGTGTGCTGGCGGCGCTCCATGGACGGCAATTCCCTGCGCTGATGGACCGCGTCATTATGCCTAACAAGGGGGCGTTCTGCGAAAGGCGTCGCAACAGTGGGTAGTGTCTCGGCTTGAAATCCAGCCCGCTTGACCACTCCCGCTCTCGTCTTTTAGGCGCTGGCCATCCAAAAAATGGTGTGTATGAGCACAATAGGATTTAGAGCAAAGGTTTGTCTGTTAGCTCACCCTTGTCCCTCAACCACCCGAGATACGCTTCTCGATCATGGTGGCATTTGGCCATTTCCACCAGGAGCCGTTCACTCACCCCTAAGTCCTTAGGAATGTTGCCATTGCCCTTTGTTCTATCATGACGCCACCCGAATTGGGCGATGATGACGTCATTATGTTTGACAACAGCACGTATATGCTTGCCGCTTGCATTAATCGTTGCCTGTAATTTCTTCGCTATCACTTCTGCGTGTCTACCCAGAAGAGGGCTACCTCCTTTTGACAACGTACTTCTCCAGAGCAGCTAATTGTCTTTTGGGTCTCGGGCCCAGCTTTTCACCAGAAGTATAGAGTTTGTAGACTTCTACCAATTCACGTTTAATGGCATTCACCGCTTCGACAATAGTGTCCTCAGCGATAGCAAGTTCGGCCTCATCAAACGTCGCTACAAATTCATCTTCAGCGAGGCACTCAATAGAAATATTAAGTGACTTAGTGACTTTGTAGTGGCCTAGTTCATAGGGCGCAACAAATACCACTCTCTTTATTGTGTGCTCGTCTATTGTGTGCTCGTCTGTTTTCGGTTGACGGTGCCAACTGGTTACAGCGGTAGTTGCCCTAGTGGAAGGTGAGCTCCACCCCATCGGGCTTTGAAGGTTTTGTAGAGGTGGAAACCTTTCGACGCACGTGTTCATAAGCCATCTATGCTTTGGGGGGAGGTTGAACATCAACAACCAAGGTGCTTTTAACCGAGTAATTGCCATCGGCACCGACTTGATTGAGCTTCCTGATCTCTATTATGACGGGCCTGATGCGGATCTTGGTCCCATCTTCCAGCGTGCATTCGCTCCAGAGTTCTTTCTGGTCTTTAATGGGCATAGGAATCCCTTCATCCGCGGGCGGGTTGACTATGCCCTTTCCGGCCTTTCTTGTCTGACTCATTTTGGTCATTGCTGTTTCTCGTGTTCGCGGCTTCGTGGTCTATGTCGCTGCGCCGGTGCATTGCGAGCAATACTGGCCGGGGAATCTAGGTACCCGATACGATAAACCTTTCTGCCAAAATTTCAAACTGAGACACTATCAACACCGCTCTGGCAACCGGTGGACGCACACGGCAATCGTCTTTGCCACCGGCTGCGTCGATGTTGCGACGGAGCGCTTGTGGTAGAGTTGCGCCACTTCACGGGTGCTGAGGGAAACAGTGTTCGAACTCCTAGTTGCCGGGGGCCCGGTGATGGTTCCCCTCATATTCTGCTCAATCGCAGTGATGACGATCACCATCGAGCGTTTCCTCAGCCTACGCCCGCACAAAGTGATCCCGGCCGACCTCCTCGGCCAGACTTGGCAATGGTTCAGCCGTGGCGAAATGACACCGGAAAAGCTCCGCCAGCTGCGCCTGTCATCACCGCTGGGCACCCTGTTGGCGGCCGGCTTGAGCAATGCCAACGGCAGCCGGGATGTCATCAAAGACAGTATCGCCGACGCCGCTGGCCTGGTAATCCACCGCCTGGAGCGCTATCTCACCTCGCTCAGCACCATCGCGTCCATCTCGCCCCTGCTCGGCCTGCTCGGTACGGTATTCGGCATGATCCAGGTATTCAACACGGTGGCGGCCCATGGGCCGGGAAATTCCACCGGCATGGCTGGTGGCATCTCCGAAGCCTTGATCACCACGGCCACCGGTTTGTTCATCGCCATTCCCGCCACCGCGTTACACCGCTATTTCAATCGCCGGATCGATGCCCTCGCGCTGCAAATGGAAGCTCAGTCGAGTGTGCTGGTGGATGCCCTTCTCGATAATCAGGAGCACGCATTGGAGGAGCACCGCACGCCGTGAGCTTTCGCCGCAAACGACCCTCGGCGGATGAAATCAACGTCACTCCGATGATTGATGTGCTGCTGGTGGTGCTGATTTTTTTTATCGTGACCTCCAGCCTGAGCAAGAGCAATCACCTCTCCATCGAACTCCCGCGCGCCGATGGCGATGCCGCCGAAGCCCCCCAAAAGGCGGTTGAGCTCCTGGTTGCCAAGGACGGCAGCTATTCAATCAATGGTGCGGCCCTGGTCAACCGCGAGCTCAGCACCCTGCGCAAAGCCCTGCACGAAGTGGCGGCCGAGCCAATGGATACCCCCCTGGTGATCGCCGCCGATGCGGGCACCAATCACCAGGCGGTGGTCGGAGCGATGGATGTCGCCGGCCAGCTCGGCTTCCGCCACCTGAGCATTGCGACCCAGGCCACCACTGAGCCAGCCTCGGCTGCAGAAACCTCATCGCCGCGAGCCTCTGCGTCTCCCGCTCCTGTGCGCTAGCCGGCCAATAATGTTTAATTTCTCTGGATCAACCATGGCACCGCGTTCGTTTCTGATGAAATACCCTGGCATCGCAACCTATCTGCGGCTGCTAGCCTATCTGAAACCCTACTGGGCGATCTTTATCGCCAGTACCCTGGGACTGTGGCTATTTGGCGCCATGGAGATCGCGGCCGTCGATATGCTCGGCTATCTGATCGACGTGCTCACCCTGGTGACGGGCGAACAAGTGGATGTGTCCGGCATCGACATCAAAAAGGTCGATGCCGGCCTGACCGCCTGGGTCGCCACCTCTCTAACGAGTGGCGGCGATGTGCTGGCGCAGAGCCGGGTCGGCATTCCGGCGATGCTGATCGGCATGGCGCTGTTGCGCGGGGTCGGCTTTCTGGTCGGCAATTACGGCATGAGTTATATCTCCCAGGGCGTGGTGCACCGGCTCCGCAACCTCGTATTCAACAAGTACACCCGCCTGCCCAGCACCTATTTTGACTCTGAGATGGTTGGCCATCTGGTTACCCGGCTGACCTTTCACGTCCAGCAACTGATGGGCGCGACCACCACTGCGCTCAAGGTGGCGATCCGCGAAGGCTCGCTGGTGATCGGCCTGATGGCCTATCTGTTCTACCTGAACTGGCATCTGGCGCTGATATTTTTCACCATCACACCGTTCATCGCGCTGATTGTCAGCACCGTCAGCCGGCGCCTGCGCCGCCTCAGCAAGAAAATTCAATCGGCGATGGGCGACGTCACTCAGGTCGCTCAGGAGGCGGTCACCGGTTACCGCGAGATGTACCTGTTCGGTGGTCAGGCATACGAAAAAGCGCGCATGCTCAAAGCCAGCAACACCAACCGGCGCCAGAGCCTGAAGCTCGCGGCGACCTCGGGGATCAGCACACCCTTGGTGCAGCTGCTGGTTGCCATCGCGATGAGTGTGCTGATCTGGCTGACACTGACGCCGGAAATTCTTCAGACCATGACCACCGGCGGTTTCGCCAAATTCATTTTCACTGCCTCGTTGATGGGCAAGCCGCTGCGCCAGCTCACCCAGATCAACGAGCAGGTTCAGCAGGGCATCGCGGCCGCCGAAACCCTGTTCTCGACACTGGATCGGGAGGAGGAGGTTGATTCGGGTAGCCATGAAAAGGACCGGGTCGAGGGCCGTTTTCAGTTCAAGGGCGTTGGTTTTTCCTACGGCAAGAGTCGCGAACCGGTGCTGAACGACATCAGTTTCAGCGTCGCCCCCGGTGAGACCATCGCCCTGGTGGGCTCCTCCGGCGCCGGCAAAAGTACGCTGGTCAGCCTGATTCCGCGCTTTTACAACCACACCGAAGGCGAAATCCTGCTCGATGGCATTGATGTCAATGCGTATCGGCTGATCAATCTGCGCAAGCACATCTCCCTGGTAAGCCAGCAGGTCACCCTGTTCAACGACAGCGTTTACCACAATATCGCCTACGGCGAACTCGCCCAGCATTCACCGGCGCAGGTGCGCGAGGCCGCGCGGATGGCCTATGCGCTCGACTTCATCGAAGCGCTGCCGGAAGGCTTCGACACCCTGATCGGCGATGACGGCGTGATGCTGTCCGGCGGTCAGCGCCAGCGTCTGGCCATCGCGCGGGCGCTGCTCAAGGATGCGCCGATCCTGATTCTCGATGAAGCCACCTCGGCGCTCGACACCGAGTCCGAGCGCTATATCCAGGCCGCTCTTGAAGTGGCCATGAAAGGTCGCACCACCTTTGTCATCGCCCACCGCCTGAGCACGGTGGAAAACGCCGACCGCATTCTGGTGCTGGAGCAGGGTCGCCTCGTCGAAGAGGGCACCCACCAGTCCTTGCTCGCGGCGGGAGGGCGTTATGCCGAGCTCTACCAGCAGCACTTTGTCGCCGCCGGCTGACGTCCTCGCGGTGTTCGGCGCCAGCCTGATGCGATCCTGGTACGCACCGGCGGGCTGGACCCGATGGTTAGCGCCTCTCGCCGGGGTGTTCCGCCTCGGAGTGACGGCGCGGCGCGCGCTGCTGCGGAGCCGCTTCCAGGGCAAACCGCTGTCAGCCCCCGTTATTGTGGTCGGCAACATCACCGTCGGCGGCACCGGTAAAACACCCCTGATTATCGCCCTCGCCGAGCAACTCGTCATCGCCGGCCTGCGTCCCGGCATCATCAGCCGCGGCTACGGTGGCCACGGCAGCCGGCGTCCGCTACGGGTGACCGCCAGCAGTTCACCGGCGCAGGTGGGCGATGAACCGCTGCTCATCGCGCGCGCCACCGGCTGTCCCGTGGTGGTCGGCGCCGACCGCCGGCGCGCGGCGGAATTCCTCCTCGCGCAGACCGATACCAACCTGATTCTCAGCGACGACGGTTTGCAGCACTACCGCCTTCACCGCGACATCGAAATCGCCGTCATCGACGGCGAGCGCGGTGTCGGCAACGGTTATTGCCTGCCCGCCGGCCCACTGCGCGAACCGGTCAGGCGGCTGGCGAGCGTCGATATGGTGGTGGTGAATGGCCCGGGGTTCCGACCGCCACAGCACAATCCGCTACAGCACCATGTTTCGCCCGCACCCCGTTGCTTCACCATGGAACTGGCGCCGATGCACTTTCGCCACCTGGCCAGCGCCGCGCTGATGGCACCGGATGCCTGGCGCGGCCCGCGCGAGATCCACGCCGTCGCCGGCATCGGCAACCCCGCACGCTTTGCGGCAACCCTGATCCGGCTCGGACTTACACCGCACCTGCATGCCTTCCCCGATCACCACCGCTTTTGCGCCGCCGATCTCGAGTTTGGCGATGCTCTGCCGCTGGTAATGACCGCCAAGGATGCGGTGAAATGCGCGGAATTCGCCGGACCCAACACCTGGGTGCTCGACGTCGCCGCGCAATTGCCGGCGGAAATGCTTACTTTATTGCTCGCGCGAATCCACCAACTGCTACCCTTTAGCCGACGTTGGGCCGCAGAGTAAGGAATCGATATGCCAGACCAGTCTCATTTGGACAATCGCTACTTTATCGATACTACGATCTACAACTGTCCGTTCTGTAACAGGCGACATGTTTCTTACACCGTGTTCCAGAGCGTCAGTTTCGATTGGACAGACAAGAAACGTTGCTTTGGCTACTTCGTGCAATGCCACTCGTGTGGTTAACAGTCCATGCATCTCACATTCAAGAAGTTGGACACCCAGCACATTGGTCAAGTAAATGGCACCCACAGATGGCGCTTCGCCTTTGAGAAAGAAGTGGATGTGGGGCGCACGCTTGACGAATCGTTTTTCTACTCAGTACCGACATCGTTTTTTGTTTTGGATGAAAGAGTGCCCCGGGTTTTGCGCGAGCTTCTGACAGAGGCGGAGGGCTGCCTGAAGAGCAATTACCTCACCGGTGCGTCCGCATGCGCCAGAAAAATCGTCTACGAGCTTGGCACCTTGAACAAGGCAGCCGGGGACAACTACGAGGACAGGATTAAGGCGTTAAAGCAAATGCATCCGGAGGTGGAGCCGGCTTTCTTCGATACATTGCTAACCATCCAGCAGGTAACGAGCTCCAAGGTGCATGAGAACTCCTACGACGGATGGGAAGCCAAGCATCTCCGAATCATTCTCGCGTCGCTCTCCGAAGTCCTCCACGAGATATACGTCGTGCCTGCGCTACGCGAAGACCGTCGCAATGCGCTACTGGCTTTGAAGGGGGAACTGGTGCCGCAGGCGGCCGCGGCCCAACCAGCGGTTCAAGCCGACGGCCCCGCCTCCGGCGAGCCCGCGGCTTAACCTAGACGATAGCCACCGACCGCCACAATGAACTTCAACGTCGTCATCCCTGCGCGCTTCGCCTCCACCCGCCTGCCCGGCAAACCGTTGCGGGACATCGCCGGCATGACGATGATCGAGCGCGTCTACCATCAGGCCGGCGCCAGCGCGGCGGCGCGCGTGGTGGTGGCGACCGACGACGAGCGCATCGCCACCACGGTGCGCGGCTTCGGTGGCGAAGTGGTGCTGACTGCGCCGACGCACCCATCCGGCACCGATCGCCTGTGGCAGGCCGCACAGTTGTGCGGCTTCGCCGCCGACAGCATCCTCGTCAACGTCCAGGGCGACGAACCGTTGATTCCCCCAGCAGTCATCAATCAGGTCGCGGCCAATCTCGCCGCGAACCCGGCGGCGGGCGTGGCAACGCTGTGTGAGCCCATCGACAACCTGGCTGACTTCACCAACCCGAACATCGTCAAGGTAGTCGTCGACGCTAGGAACTACGCCCGTTATTTCAGCCGCGCGCCGATTCCCTGGCCGCGGGATCAGTTCGCCGCCGGCGCGCACACGCTGCCCAGCGGTTTCCAGCCACGCCGTCACATCGGCCTCTACGCCTACCGGGTCGGCCTGCTCGATCGCTTCGTCGCCTGGCCGGTGGCCCCCATCGAAGCCCTGGAAGCGTTGGAGCAACTGCGCTTTCTGTGGCACGGCGAAGTGATCCACGTCGCCGACGCCGTTGCCGCGGTTCCCGCTGGCGTCGACACGGCGGAGGATCTGGCGCGCATCATCAATTTGCTGACCAACGCAGGTTCGCCATGACAGCACGCGTCGAAGTACTGTTCGTCTGCCTGGGCAATATCTGCCGTTCGCCCACCGCCCACGGCGTCTTCGAAGCCCTGCTGGTGGCGGAGGGCTTAACCGAGCGCATCGCCGTCGATTCCGCCGGCACCGGCGACTGGCACCTTGGCCGCCCGCCGGATCTGCGCACCCGCCGCGCTGCGCTGGCGCGCGGCTACGACCTTGAACATCTGCGCGCCCGCCAAGTGGAAGCGGCGGATTTTCAGCGCTTCGACTACATTCTGGCGATGGATAACGCCAATCTCGCCGACCTCCGACGGCTGCGCCCCGGCGATTTTCGCGGCACCCTCGATCTCTTCCTCAACTTCGGCAGCGGGGTGCCGGTGATCGAAGTGCCCGATCCTTACCACGGGTCGGCAGACAGTTTTGAGCAGGTTCTCGATCTGGTCGAAAATGCCGCCCGTGGGCTCCTCGCCCATATCCGCGCCAACTCGCCGAGGTTTTAGCGTGGACGTGGTTGAAAATATTTCTCTGCGAGCACTGAACACGCTGGCGCTGCCCGCCCGCGCCGAGTATTTTTGCCGTGTTGACAGTCTCGCCGAGCTGGAGCTGGCCCTCGCCCACGCCCGTCGCCACCGGCTCGCGGTAACTATTCTCGGCGGCGGCAGCAACATTGTCTGCGCCGGCGACGTCGCCGGCCTGGTCATCCAGATCGACATCCGCGGTATCGCCGTCACTGCCCGCAGCGGCGACGATATCGATATCACCGTGGGTGCTGGCGAAAACTGGCACGCGCTGGTGACGCACTGTCTCCACCAGGGCTGGCATGGCCTCGAGAACCTGGCGTTGATTCCCGGCCGGGTCGGCGCGGCGCCGGTGCAGAATATTGGGGCCTACGGCGTCGAGCTGGCGGATGTTTTCGTTGCGCTGGATGCGCTGACCATACCCTCTGGCGAACACCGGCGCCTTAGTCGCAACGACTGCCGCTTCGGTTACCGCGACAGTCTGTTCAAGGGCGCGAGGCAGGATCGTTACGCGATCACGGCAGTGACGCTGCGATTGTCGCGGCTCCCGCGCGTAGTGCTCGACTATCCGTCGCTGCAACAGGCCTTCGCCGGCATGGATTCGGTTACCCCGCAGCAGGTGTATACGGCCGTGTGCGACCTGCGCCGCCTGCGACTGCCCGACCCGGCCGAGTTGCCCAATGCGGGCAGTTTTTTCAAAAACCCCATCGTCTCCGCCGCTACCGCCAAAGTACTGGCTGCCCGTTTTCCCGGCTTGGTGACATTTCCACACACCGATGGCCAGGTTAAACTCGCCGCCGGCTGGCTCATCGATCAGGCCGGCTGGAAGGGCATCATCAACAGCTCCGGTGCCGGCGTGCACGGCGAGCAGGCGCTGGTGCTCGTCAATTGCGGCCAATGCGATGGCCACGCCCTGCTCGCGCTCGCCGCCGACATCCAGGCCGATATTCGTCAGCGCTTCGGCGTTGAACTCGAACTCGAACCACGCGTGCTCGGTGGTTAACCATGGCCGCGCTGTTTGCCAATTCGCCGGAGACCATGGCACTGGCTGGCGGCGAACTGCGCCTGTGGCCGCAGTTTCTCGCAGCCGCCGCTGCCGCGCAGCTACAGGCCGTACTGACCGCCGAGGTGGCCTGGACGCAGAGTCGGTTATTCATCAGCGGACAGCATCGCCCGATTCCACGGTTGAATGCCTGGTACGGCGATAGCGGCGCGGATTACGCGTATTCCGGCGCGAAAATGCATCGCCACGCCTGGCTGCCGGCTTTGCTCGCGATCAAAGCGCGGATCGAAAGCGCGACGGCTGCCGGATTCAACAGCGCCCTGCTCAACCTCTACCGCGATGGCCGCGACAGTGTCGACTGGCACAGCGACGATGAACCCGAGCTGGGGCCCAATCCCGTCATCGCGGCGCTGAGCTTGGGCGCGGAGCGCGAACTGGAGTTTCGCCCCAAACAGGGCGACCAGCGCGCACCCCAACGCCGACGACTGCTGTTGCCCGCCGGCTCGCTGCTGGTCATGGGCGGTGAGTTGCAAACCCATTGGCAGCACCGCGTCGCCAAGGTGGCGGGTCTTGAGCACCCGCGTATCAGCATTACCTTTCGCCGCGTGGCGGGCGTGGCGATTCCACGCTGCGGATGCTAACCTGCGGCCAGCGAAGCGGATTCTGATCGCAGGGGAGAATTGCGTGCTGAAAGTGCTGGTCGTCGATGATCACGATTTGGTGCGTCGCGGGATCTGCGGGCTACTCGAAGCCATCCCCGGCGTCGAAATCGTCGGCCAGGCCGCGAGCGGGGAGGACTCGCTAATCATGACCCGGCAATTGAAACCCGATGTGGTGTTCATGGATATCCGCATGCCCGGCATCGGCGGTCTCGAAGCGACGCGCCGACTGATCGCCGCCAACGCCGCCATCAAGGTCATTGTGGTAACCGCGTTCAACGACGACAGCTACCCAGTGCACATGCTCAAGGCCGGTGCCGCCGGTTACATTACCAAGAGTGCTGGCAGCCAGGAGATCCGCCTCGCACTCGACACCGTCATCGATGACCGCGTGTACGTCAGTCCGGAGGTGGCGCAGTTGCTGGTGGTCAACGGCCTGTCCTCCGACCAGGAAAAATCCCCGCTCGCGCAATTGACTCAACGCGAACTGCAAATCGCGCAGATGATTACCAGCGGCCACCGCGCCAACGAGGTCGCCGGCGTCCTCAACATCAGTCCCAAGACCATCAATTCCTACAAATACCGCATCTACGACAAGCTCGGCGTTACCAACGACGTCGAGCTCACCCTGGTGGCGGTCAAGTATGGCTTGGTGAATCCGAGCGAGTTGGTGTGACCGCGCTCAATCCGCCAGCTGATCAGGGCAGTTCGGCCGCGAGCGCCGGCACTGTGGGCGACGATTCCGCCGTAGCACTGATTCCCCACCGCAACAGCAGTTCGCCCCCCCTGTTTGACGCCAAAGCGCTGCTGAGAACCCTGACCGATCGCCCCGGCGTCTACCAGATGCTCGGCGACGATGGGCGCGTACTCTACGTCGGCAAAGCGAAAAACCTCCACAAACGCGTGGCCAGTTACTTTCGCAGCTCGGGACTGGCGCCGAAAACCCGCGCGTTGGTCGACCGGATTCTCAGCGTCGAAGTCACGGTCACCGAGACCGAACTGGAAGCTCTGCTGCTCGAACAAAACCTGATAAAGCAGTATCACCCACCGTTCAATATCCTGTTGCGGGACGACAAGTCCTATCCCTACATTTTCCTGTCCGGCGACACGCCCTATCCCCGCCTGAGTTTTCACCGCGGCACCAAGCGCGGCAAGGGCACGTACTTTGGGCCGTTTCCAGGCGTGCTCGCGGTGCGCGAGACCCTCAACTCGCTGAAGAAAACTTTCGGCGTGCGCCAGTGCGAGGACAGCTTTTTTCGCAACCGCTCGCGGCCCTGCCTGCAATACGAAATCAAACGCTGTAGCGGACCCTGTGTCGGCCTCGTCAGCAAAGAGGAATACGACCGCGATGTCCGCCACACCCGCATGTTCCTCGAAGGCAAAAACCTGCCCCTGATGAGCGAGCTGGAGACCGAAATGGATCGCGCCAGTGACGCGCTGGCGTTTGAATCGGCGGCGATTTTGCGCGATCAGATCAATTCGCTACGCCAGATTCAGGCAACCCAGGTGGTCGAGTCGGGCAACAGCAATATCGACATCATCGCGGCAGCCATCGCGGCGGACAGCGCCTGCGTCCATGTCCTCTATATTCGCCACGGCCGCATGCTCGGTAGCCGCAGCTATTACCCCAAAACGCCGCTGGCCGCCACCGCGGCGGAAGTGCTCGGCGAGTTCATTCCCCAGCACTATCTGAAGGCGGGCACCGTTATCGACATGCCCCGCGAGATTCTGCTGGGCACGGCGCTGGATGATGCCGCGCTGCTGCAACAGGCGTTGACGGCGGCGGCGCAACGCAAAGTGAGCATTGCCTGCGTCAGTCGCGGCACCCGCGGCAAGTGGATTGATCTCGCCAGCCGCACCGCCGAGCAAAATCTGAGTGGTCGCCTGGCGGCGTCGCAAAATACCCTGGCGCGCTTCCTTCAGCTGCAAAAGATGCTCCGCCTCCCCGAAATGCCGGAACGCCTGGAATGCTTTGACGTCAGCCACAGCAGCGGCGAGGCGATAGTCGCGTCCTGTGTCGTGTTCAACCGCGAAGGCCCGCTCAAATCTGCCTACCGGCGCTTTAACATCGCCGGCATCACACCAGGCGATGATTACGCCGCGCTCGACCAGGCGCTGCGACGGCGCTACAAGCGGTTGCAGCAGGGGGAGGCCCCGCTGCCGGATATCCTGTTCATCGACGGTGGCAAGGGCCAGTTGCGCATCGCGGGCAAGGTGCTGGAGGAGCTCGGCGTGGTGGGTGTAACGCTCATCGGGGTGGCCAAGGGCAGCAGCCGCAAACCCGGGCTGGAGACCCTGCTGCTGTATGCCGACGGCGGTGAGCGGGAGGTAGTGCCGACGCCCGGCGGGCTACTCCTGGTACAGCAGATTCGCGATGAAGCTCACCGCTTTGCCATCACCGGACACCGCCAGCGCCGCGACAAAAAGCGGCGCGGTTCGCCTCTCGACGACATCCCCGGCGTTGGCCCGAAGCGTAAGCGCGAACTGTTGCGTTTTTTCGGCGGCACCGAGGCAGTGATGCAGGCCAGCATCGCCGATCTGATCCGCGTGCCGGAGATCAACCGAAAGGTGGCCGAGACTATTTACAGCACCCTCCATGCCGGTTAACTTGCTCGCTGCCCCCACGCCTATCCGCCATGCTTAATCTACCCAACCAGGTCACACTGCTGCGGATCGTGCTGATTCCGCTGTTGGTTCTGGTGTTTTACCTGCCTTGGGAATGGCACTATCTCGCCAGTGCCGCGATCTTTTCGGTCGCATCATTGACCGATTTGCTCGACGGCTATCTCGCCCGCCGCCTCAATCTCACCACCCGGTTTGGCGCCTTCCTGGATCCGGTCGCGGACAAACTCATCGTCGCCGTGGCCCTGGTACTGCTGTTGGAAAAACACGAATCCGCCGCCTTCACCATTCCCAGCATGGTCATCATCGGTCGCGAAATCGTCGTCTCCGCGCTGCGCGAGTGGATGGCGGAACTCGGCAAGCGCGCGAGCATCGCGGTGTCCTACATCGGCAAAATCAAGACCACGCTGCAGATGGTCGCGATCATCTTGCTGCTGATGTTTAACCCCGATACCGTACCCTATTTCGATACCTTCGGGCTGATGTTGCTCTACGTCGCCGCGGCGCTCACCCTATGGTCGATGGTGATCTACCTGAAAGTCGCCTGGCCGGAATTTCGCAACCACAGTTGATCCCAATTTCCCAGCCGGCTGTGCCAGGCCACTGTTATTGGCCGAACGCGTCGGGTACAATTTCGCCTCCCTCGGGGCTGGGTGGCAGAGTGGTCATGTAGCGGACTGCAACTCCGCGTACGCCGGTTCGATTCCGACTCCAGCCTCCATTTTGTCCCGAAGAA
The DNA here is from genome assembly GCA_051306415.1 of Porticoccaceae bacterium. Classification (GTDB taxonomy): domain Bacteria; phylum Pseudomonadota; class Gammaproteobacteria; order Pseudomonadales; family Porticoccaceae; genus CBDDRG01. The sequence goes on along the minus strand of JBPPNE010000263.1, from coordinate 514 downwards.
CAGTCCCGAACTGAACAGCAGTCCTGAACAACAGTCCTGAACAGCAGTCCTGAACAACAGTCCTGAACAACAGTTTCCCCAGAAAGTTACTTGCCTCGGTCAATCGATCACCCGGGAAAGTCGATTGTCCAGGAAAGTCGATTGTCCCGAAAATCCCGCGCTCTGAACCCCGCGTGACGACGCGGGTCCGGCGTCCGCGCCGGCCGTTAGCAGACCTATGCCTCTGGTATAGTGCCCGCGCGGCGCCACGGCCCAGCTCGGATTGTGCCGCTAAACCCAGCTGTACAGCGTCCAACCCTAGCGGTAATAGACCTTGCCATGGCCACAGTCGACCAGACCGTCCTCAGCATTGCACCGGTGTCCAGCCGTGCCGATCGACGCGATTTTCTCGGTCTGGCGGCGGCGTTGTATCGGGACGATCCCCACTGGATCGCGCCGCTGCGCTTCGAGGAGCGGATGCGGGTGTTCGGCAAGAATCCCCTGTTCGAGCACGCCGAAGTCAAGGCCTGGGTGG
>JBPPNE010000262.1:0-4265 GCA_051306415.1 Porticoccaceae bacterium | reverse complement strand
CTGGTGCCCGGATGGGGCGCCAGTCAGCGCCTGCCCCGACTGATCGGCCGTCGCCGCGCGCTCGATCTGATGTTGAGCGCACGCTGGTTGAGCGCCACCGAGGCTCTTGAAGTTGGCCTCGTGAACTATGTCGTCGACGAGGATTTGCTGTCGGCGCGCGCACTCGAGTACTGTGAAAAACTCGCCGCCAAAAGTCGCGGCGGGCTGGCGCTGATGAAACGCCTCACCGATCAAGGTCTGGACCTACCCCTCGACGCGGCGCTGAAACTGGAGCGGGAACTCGCCGCGCCGGCGTTACAAAGCACCGATGTCACCGAGGGCCTGACCGCCTTTGCCAAACGGCGCGAACCGATGTTTCCCTGACGCCCGCAGACCCAACCCAATCCACCCACACCCAGAACGAGGAACCCACAGTGGTCTATCAGGATATTATTTTCGAAGTCAAAGAGGCGACCGCCTATATCACCATCAATCGCCCGGATAAACTCAACGCCTTTCGCGGCATCACCTGTGAAGAGCTCATTCACGCATTCCAGAAAGCGGGCTGGGACAAGGCTATCGCCTGCATCGTCCTCGCTGGCGCCGGCCCCCGGGCCTTTTGTACCGGCGGTGACCAATCCGCCCACGATGGCCAGTACGATGGCCGCGGCACCATCGGCCTGCCGGTGGAAGAGTTGCACTCGGTAATCCGCGACGTGCCCAAGCCGATTATCGCCAAAGTCCAGGGTTACGCCATTGGCGGCGGCAATGTCCTCGCGCTGCTGTGCGATTTGACCATCGCCGGGGAGAGTGCGCAGTTTGGCCAGGTCGGCCCCAAAATGGGCTCGGTCGATCCCGGCTTTGGCACCGCGCTGCTGGCACAGGTCGTCGGCGATAAAAAAGCTCGCGAAATCTGGTACCTGTGCCGCCGTTACACGGCCAAGGAAGCGCTCGACATGGGCCTCATCAACAAAGTGGTGGCGGATGATCAGCTCGATGCCGAGGTCGCCGCCTGGTGCGCCGAGATCGCCGAGCGCAGCCCCACCGCGATTGCGATCGCCAAGCGCTCGTTTATCGCGGCCACCGAGTACATCCGCGGCATTGGCAGTCTCGGCCTGCAAGCCCTCAAGCTGTACTACGACACCGAGGAATCCCGCGAGGGCGTACGCGCGCTGCAGGAAAAGCGCAAGCCCGATTTCCGCAAATACGTTAAATGACCACAGCGAGGAATCAACATGGATCTCGATCTGAAAAATAAATCCGTCATCGTCACCGGCGGCGCTTCCAATATCGGCCGCGCCATCGTGCTCGGTTTCGCTACCGAGGGCGCCAACATCACCATCGCCGATCTCGATACTGAATCCGGCGAACGCGTGGCGACGCTGGCGAAAAATCTCGGCGCCGGCGCGGTGCAGGTGGTAAATACCGATGTCACCGACCTCGCCAGCGTCGAAAACCTGTTCGCGCAGGCCGCCGCTGCCTACGGCGGTATCGATGCGCTGGTCAACAACGTCGGCTGGGACAAGCTGATGTTCTTCACCCAGACCACACCGGATCTGTGGCAGAAGCTGATCTCGATCAACTACGTCGGCGTGCTCAACTGCACCAAGATCGCGCTCGCCCACATGACGCCCAAGGGCGGTGGCTCGATCGTCTCCATCAGCTCGGATGCCAGCCGCCAGGGCGAGCCGCGCGAGGCTGTGTACGGCGGCCTGAAAGCGGCGGTCAACAGTTTCATGAAAACTGTCGCCAAGGAAAACGGTCGCTACAACATCCGCTGCAACTGCGTCTGCCCCGGCGTCACCGTGCCCGAGACCACGGACGAAACCAGCGAAAACAGCATGTGGAAGGACAAGAACGCGATGTTCACCGACGAGCAGTTCGCCGCCATCGGCAAATCCCTGCCCCTCAAACGCATCGGCAAACCCGCTGATATTGCCAACGCCGTAGTGTTCCTGTCGTCACAGACCGCGGCGAGCTTTATCACCGGCCAGGTGTTGAGCGTCAGCGGCGGCTACAGCATGATCGGTTGAAAGCGCTTCGCGCCTTCACCACGCAAACCCCCGCCCAAGCGGGGGTTTTTTATGGCGAATTCACCGTCGGCGAACTACGCCTGGACCAGATCCAGTTGAGCAACGCGAGCACGGCGAGAGCCAGTGCCGGAAGCGCCATTGACAGCAGGTTCTGCCAACCAAAGCGGGCAAGTAGCCAACCTGCAGCGAGCGCGCCCACTGCCTGCAGGCTGAACAGCGTGAGGTCGTTGACGGCCTGCACCCTGAAGGCTTCGGCCGGTTGGTAGCTAGTCGCGAGCAGTGTGGTACCACCGACAAACAGAAAATTCCAGCCAATACCGAGTAGCACCAGGGCAATCCAGTAATTGACAACGCTGGCGGGGGAAAACGCCACTGCCACAACCAGGAGATGAGCCAGCACGCCTGTCGCGATCAGGCCCGCGATGCCGAGCCGCCGCACCAGCCAGGGAACCACAAACGACGGCGCGAACATGGCGGCGATATGGCTTTGCAGCACCCAGTTGGTCGCGACCAGGCTATGGCCATTGACGACATGCATATGCAGTGGCGTCGCCGTCATCACCAGGCTCATCACCGCGAAGCCAGCCGCCCCCGCAGCGATCGCCGCCAAGACCGCTGGCTGACGCAGAACAATGCTGAGCGGACGCGCCGATCCAGCTTGGATACTGCGCTCGCGATCTGGCTCCCGATACCAGAACAGTACTGCCATCGCCGCAACCGCGAGAATCAACAGCAGGAAAAATGAGCCCAGGTAGGCGGCCGGCAACAACTGTGCGCCACGCACGGCGAGTTCCGGCCCCATAAAAGCCGCGACCAAACCACCCAGCATCACGCGGGACGCGGCCTTTGGCATGTCATCCACCGGTACACTTTCCATCGCGGCAAAGCGGTACTGCTGCCCCGCCGCGAGGCCGACGCCCATCAACGCCAGCCCAGTGCAATACAACGCGAAGTCTTTACGAACAAGCGCAACCATCGCCAGCACGATTCCCAGGCAAGCAAGGCCGGCAACCCCAATGAAAAGCTTCTTCCGCCGCCAGTGCTGCATCGCGAGTATTATCGGCAAGGTCGCACCCGCTGACCCCAGCATGAACAACGCCACTGGAAGCGTGGCATAGGCTGGCGCTGGCGCCAAATCACCGCCAACAATGCTACCGACGAAAACAACAAAAGCCGGTATCGTCATGGTCAGCGCCTGGCAGACAGTGAGCAATCGAACGTTGTACTGCTGGGTACTCATTCTGTGTCCCCTTGATTTATTGACGCTGAAAATTGATTGCCGATCTCACCCATAACATTTCAATACCCGAAATCCTGCAACCGCGATATTTCGTGCGTCAAACGACCCGATGGATCACGTCACCGTGGATCGGGCGAGAGTAAAGCCCAGCGGCTCAGCATGATTACTCACGGACGAAGTAGCGACCTATTTGCTTGACGACAACGAAGGCCGGCCAAATCTCCTTCAATGAACCCGCAACCAATTCACACACTCATTCAAGGTGCCTCTAATGTTTTGCGAGTGGCGGTCACGCGCGGCTTGCCGCTGCCGCGCGGATTCCCCTATGATGAAGCGGCATTTACCCACGCTGGCCAGCTGCAGCGAAGCGATTTCGCACTCCACTCAATACGATTGATCCAATACCATTCACCGAATACCATTCACCCAATAGATAGAAGGGCCGGCATGACGAACAGTAATTGGCGCAGAAAGAGCCCGTCCGCGGCATTGGCGGACAGTGAGAGAACCACTCTGCGCCGGGTACTGGGACCCGTGGATTTGACGCTACTGGGCATTGGCGCAGTCATCGGTGCCGGCATCTTTGTCTTGACGGGGATAGCCGCGGCCACTCATGCGGGGCCGGCGCTGGCAGTGTCATTTATCGTTGCGGCGGTCGCCTGTGGATTAGCCGCTCTGGTCTACGCCGAGTTTGCCGCCAGTGTGCCCGTTGCCGGCAGCGCGTATACCTATTCCTACGTGTCGCTCGGCGAGCTTGCCGCCTGGATTATCGGCTGGGATCTCATCCTCGAATATGCGCTTGCCTCCGGTGCGGTGGCCATTGGCTGGGCCGGATACTTCAACCGCATGCTGGAAACCCTGGGGCTGGCGCTTCCTCATGCACTCACCGTAGCCCCCCACGACGGGGGGCTGATCAACCTGCCGGCAGCGGTGATCATCCTGCTACTCAGCGGCCTGCTCGCCCTCGGGGTGCGCCAGACCAGCGTCGCCAACAGTGCGGTGGTGATCCTCAA
>JBPPNE010000261.1:0-7680 GCA_051306415.1 Porticoccaceae bacterium | reverse complement strand
CGGCACTGTCGCGGGAAATTTCATTGTCTGCCTCGTTGAGGATTACTGGGGTCAGCTTGTTCTGGGCCCGAACGCTAGCGGCCCGATCGCCGGCCCGTTCTACTGCTCACTATTCAATTTTTTCTCATCCGGTGTCGCGCTCGACATCAGCAAGGTTGCTACCGCCGCTGAAAAAATACCTGGTTTCCAACCTGACCGTCTTTTTACAGCGGCGCCATCACCCTGATCACCGGGCAGCCGGACGCTGGCTAACGCGCTGGCGGGGCTATTGTACTCGCCACCGCCACCAGCTCAATGGTGCGGGCTGCCGTCACCCCCAACGACAGGGACAATGACGGAAGATCCCCGCCGATTGGCCTATCCGACCAAACATTGTTTGTAGGTGTCCGCCACATCCGTTGACAGGGAGAACAAATATTGTAGCTTTATCGCCGATTAATAATGTACTCTCTGACTTGAAGGTGCTAACAAAAGGAATTTGAAGGTTATTACGACTATTTTTCTTGCCTGGGTTCGCCCGCGCGCAGCCGTTGTCGATGCCTATACCCAGTTGAAAACCGATGCATTCGATCTGCTACTCTCCGATATCGACATGCCGAAGATGGATGGCTTCGACCTCACCACCCGCATCCGCGCCGACCGCCAACTGTCTCGCCTGCCGGTGGTGCTAGTGACCTCGCTGGGATCGGCTACGCACCGACAGTGCGGCATTGATGCCGGCGCCGACGCCTATATCATCAAAGACAACCTGGATCAGCGCGGGTTGGTGGCAACCATCGACGGGCTCATTGGCCGCCATCGCCACCCCCGAACAGTAGCGGCAGACCCTGGATGATGGACCTGCTGCTGGTAGAAGATTTTCCCAGGCTGCACACCAGCCTCGCAGCGGTACTCCGCGACCACTCCGGCACCCACCTCATCGACATCGCCAACGACTGCGAGCAGGCGATCCGGGCAATCCGACGAACCGCGCCCAAACTCGTGATCGTCGACTTGCAGTTGTCGATGCAGGCCGGTCTTGATGCCACCCGCCAGATCATGGAGACCTGCCCGGTTCCCGTCGTCATGATCAACAGCAACTGCTCCCCTGCCGATTCGGCAATGCGCCTTCAGGCAACGACCGCGGGCGCACTGATGATACTGCCCCGTCCGCGGCTCTTAGACCATCCCGCGCACAACGCCAGCGTTGGCAAGCTGCTTGCCAACCTTGCGCTGATGACCGAAGTCAAGGTCGTGCGCCGCCGCCCGCAACGGCAGTCGAAAGCGGTCGTCGCCCTACCATTCGACGGGCACAGCGCGCTGACGCAGGCGCGCATCGTCGCGCTCGGTGCGTCGACCGGGGGTCCGGTAGTATTGCAGCGGGTTCTGCAACTGCTGCCAGCGAATTTTCCCGTGCCCATCGTCATCGTCCAGCACATGGCGACGGGATTCGCGCGCGGCTTTGTGGATTGGCTGGCGAAGACATCAAAGCTGCCGGTCGCGATCGCGACCAACGGCGACCGTCTGCGCCCCGGCCACGTCTATCTTGCCCCAGACGATCACCAGCTGCGGGTCGTACATGGCGAGCGCATTCGCTTGAACTCCGAACACAGCGAAAGCGGCCTACGACCGTCAATCGCGTGCCTGTTCAAATCGGTCGCCGAGATCTACGGCGACCGTACTATCGCGGGCCTGCTCACTGGTATGGGGCGCGACGGCGCCGTCGAACTCAAGCTACTGCGAGATCGCGGAGCGACGACCTTTGTGCAGGACAAGAGCAGTTCTGTGGTGCATGGCATGGCCGGGCAGGCCCTTGCCCTCGACGCCGCCACGCTAGTCCTGCCAGCCGAGCAAATCGCCGCCGTGTTGACCGCTTTACTAAACCCTGTTAAGAAGTTCAGTCCGTTAAAACCCTGACCTTTGCGCCACGGAGCGCCCTAGATGGAAACGCGCAGACGATCCCCCAATGGCGTCACCATCCTGATCGCGGAGGATAGTCCGACTCAGGCTGAACACCTCGCCCATATGCTCGGGGTACACGGCTACCAGGTGGTGGTTACCCGCGACGGCAATGAGGCGCTGACGGCGGCACGTGCGCAGCGCCCGACGCTGATCATCAGCGACATCATCATGCCCAATGTCGATGGTTACGCGCTCTGTCGCGCGATCAAGGCGGATCCGGTTTTGCAGGACATTCCGGTGGTGCTGGTGACCACGCTCACCGATCCACAGGACGTGATTCGGGGGCTTGAGTGCGGCGTCGACAATTTCATCCGCAAACCGTACGAGGAGCGTTATCTCCTAGCCCTGATCGACTATCTGCTCGCCAACACGCGCCGACACGATAGCCAGCGAATGCAGACCGGCGTCGAAATCAGCCTGCGCGGCTCTACTTATCTGATCACCACGGCGCGCCAGCAACTGCTCGATATCCTGCTGTCGACCTATGAACAGGCGGTCGACCTCAGCCAGGAAATCAAAGCGCGCGAGAAAGAAATTTCACGCTCCAACCAGTTAGTCAGCGGACTCTACCGACTGGCGCAGGGGCTGAATCGGGCCGCCACGGAGCAAGAAGTTGCCGACGTCGCCATACAGCAAGCGCTGGAGATTCCCGGTGTGCAGTCAGGCTGGATTTTTCTGCTTGATGAACAAGGCGATTATCGCCTCGCCGCCACCGGCAACGTGCGTCCGGAAACGCAAATCCCCCTGGCGATGCCGGCCGATTGCGAGTGTCAGCGCGCCGCGTTCAGCAACCCCGGCCAAGCCGTCTATATCGCTCACTGCCCTTATCTCGACAATGCGCCGAACCCAGGACACGCCAGTATTCCGCTGTGGCTCGGCGAGCGGACACTGGGAATCATGAACCTGGTGGGCGCGCGGGAAACCGTCTTCAGTGACGAACAGCTGCGGATATTTCATGGTGTCGGCAATCAGGTCGCCGTCGCGCTCGACCGCGCGCGCCTGCACGAACGTCTGGAAAGCCTGGTGATGGAGCGCACTTCCGCACTCAGCACCGAGATCGAAGAGCGCAAAAAAGTGGAGGCGGCGCAGGCGCGGATGATCGCCATTCTGGAGGCCACTACCGATTTTGTTGTGATGACCGACGCCAACGCGAAACCGGTTTATATCAACGCCAGCGGCCGCAGCATGCTCGGCCTCGCCGTGCCAGAGGATGTCCAAACCACCGCTATTGCCGATTACGTCGTCGCGCGCGAACGCAACCGCCTCGCCACGGAGATCATTCCGGCCGCGCTGCGCGACGGCATCTGGGCGGGCGAGACGGTGATGATCGCGCGCGACGGCCACGAAGTCCCAGTGTCGCAGGTGGTCATCGCCCACCGCGACGCCGATGGCACCGCACAATACCTGTCGACCATCGCCCGCGACATCAGCCAGCACCGGCTGCAAGAACAACACATCATGCGCCTGAACCGGGTTTACGCCGTGCTGAGTGGCGTCAACTCCGCGATCGTGCGCATTAGCGACCGCCAAGAGCTGTTCGATGAGGTCTGTCGCATTGCCGTTACCACTGGCAATTTCCGTATGGCCACGGCCGCACTGATCACCGCCGACGGCCAGCTGACACCAGTGGCGCGGTATGGCGTCGACGACAATTTTATCGAGGCATTTTCGCGGTCGATTGGCCAGGATTACACTGCAAAGTGGGCAGCACTGGTGCAGACCCTGCGCAACCGGATCCCTATCGTGTTGAACGATCTCGCCACTGACCCGGTGCCGAGACGCTGGCGCAAATTGAGTATCGCCCGCGGCTACCGCGCGCTGGTCGCACTCCCCATCGTGCAGGGTGACAAGACCATCGGCGTGCTCGCACTCTACGCCAGCGAGCCCAATGTCTTTGATCCGGAGGAAATCCGTCTGCTCACCGAAATCGGTGGCGATCTGACCTTCGCGCTGGATCACCTCGAAAAAGAGGCCAAGCTCAATTATCTGGCCTATTACGACGCCCTCACCGGATTGCCCAACCGCACGCTATTGTACGAACGGCTGTCTCGCCTGCTGCACCAGACCCGGCGCGGCGCTATCGTGGCAGTCGCCGTGCTCGACCTCGAGCGTTTTCGGTTTGTCAACGAAACCTTCGACCGCGCCACCGGGGACGATCTGCTCAAGTGGGCGGGCGCACAGTTGGCCTCAGTAATGCGAGATACCGATGTGCTGGCACGACTGGACGCCGACTGCTTTGCCCTCGCCATTACCGATTGCGATGATTCCGACGACGTCGCCCGGTACTTCGATCAACGCATACTCTCAGCATTCAAACAGCCCTTTGCGGTGAACGGCGACGAACTGCACATCGCTACCCGCGCCGGTATTGCGCTGTTCCCCTTCGACGGTAGCGACGCGGATACGCTGGTACGCAACGCCGAAGCGGCGTTGAAGAAAGCCAAAGTTGCCGCTGAGCGCTCGCTGTTCTACTCCGCCGAATTCAACGCCAGCGTCGCGGAGGCACTCTCCCTTGAAAACAAATTGCGGCGAGCCCTCGAGCGGCGCGAGTTATCGCTCTATTACCAACCCAAAATCAACCTCACGACTGGCCGCATCAGCGGCCTCGAAGCCCTGATGCGCTGGAATGATCCGGAGCTGGGAATGGTGCCACCAAGCACCTTCATCCCGATCATGGAGGACACCGGAATGATTATCGAGGCCGGTCGCTGGGCGCTCGAACAAGCCGCGGCGGACGCTCGCCACTGGTTCGATCAGGGTCTGTCACCACTGCGGGTAGCGGTCAATGTGTCTTCGATCCAACTGCGTCACAAGGATTTCGACGGCATGATCGGCGCCGTACTGGACGCGGCGCGACCGGATGAGCTCGCCATCGACAACCTGATCGATCTGGAAATCACCGAGAGCATCGTGATGCAGGACGTCGAAGCCAACATCCGCAAACTGACCGATATCCGCGCCATGGGTGTCGAGGTGGCGGTCGATGATTTCGGCACCGGCTACTCGTCCCTCAGCCATATCACCCGGCTGCCGATCAACACGCTGAAAATTGACCGCGGCTTTATCGCCAACATGGTCACCAAGCCCGACGATCTCAACATCGTGTCCACCATCATTATCCTGGCCCGGTCGATGAATCTGAAAACCGTCGCCGAGGGCGTCGAGACCCGCGAGCAGGCAATCCTGCTGCGCCGCCTCAAGTGCGATCATATCCAGGGCTACCTGTTCAGCCCGGCGGTTACCGCCGAGCGTATCGGCGAGATGCTGCGCGAAGGCCAGACTCTGTCGATGCCGAATTAACCGGCGACTGGAGCTAGGGCCTGTTAACACTATCCGCACGCTTGTTCGACCCGAGGCGGGTCCTGAGCTGTTTATCGGTGCGCGATCAGAGTGTCGTCTGCTGCGCCGCCCTCCTCCGCATCCATGACTGTACCCATGACCTTGAATGGGGGTATTCTCCCGTGCGGGCAATATGGTTGCATACCGCCACGGACACGCTCTAGCGAGCGCCGCAAAGCCAGCGCCACCGAAAACAAAAAACCCGGACTGACCGCACCGACAATTTGAAATGCCACACCACGACATTACGCATAACTACGGATGCCGCATAACTACGAGTGACGCATAACTACGAAAGCATCGCCCAACAGGCGAAGGAGGAAACCAATATGACGCAAGCCACCCTGTTCACTAGCGCCCGCGTGATCGACGGGCTCAGCCCGCAAGCCCGCACCGATGTCTCCATTCTGGTGGAGGGCGAGCGCATCACCCGCGTCGTCGAGGGGCCACTGGCCGCGCCCGGCGCGACTGTGGTCGATCTCGCCGGCAAAACGGTACTGCCGGGCCTCATCGACACCCACATCCACACCGTGATGATGGATGCGGAGTGCTTTCCACTGTTTCTCGCCGCGGGCGTGACCACCGCGCGCGATGTTGGCGGCCGCCTCGACCTGGTATTGCAGAACCGCGAGGATCTGAATTCCGGCAAAAAGCTGGGACCGCGGCTGTTCGTGTGCGGGCCATTGCTCGACGGCCCAGGCGCCAGCTTCGAGAACCCCGGATTCACCATCATGCTCGACCGCGTGCAATCCGTGGCTGAGGTGCCCAGCAAAATTGGCGGGCTGCTCACCGCCGGCGTCGATGGGGTGAAATGCTATTTCACGATGACCGCCGACATCGTCCGCGAGGTGATCCGCTTCGTCGATAAACGGGTGCCGGTGACCGGGCACCTGGGTTACTGCTCCTCGATGGACGCCATCGAGGCGGGCATCGACGGCCTGGAGCATGTGTGGATCTCGCCCTACAACGATATCTGTGCGCTCAACATGCGCTTTGGCAACGATGCCTCGATGATGAAAAGGGAATTCTGGACGCAGACCATGGCGGGCTGGGAGGAGGCCGATCTCAAAGGCGAACGGGCGCGCAAATGGATTGCGGCGATGGTCGACAAGCAGGTGCACATGGGCACCACGCTGGATTTGCTGTGGACGGCCAAGGCCGGCGCCGAGGCCTGCATGCAGGACCCCGACCGCAAACTGATTCCACCGGCAGCGCTCGGGCGCCAGGCGAAGATGAAAAAATTCCTCGGCGACCGCCCGGACTGGGACATTCATCCCGGCTTCTACGATGTCGGCGAAGGCAGCAAGGCACTGGAGAAACACCAGCAGGTCGTGCACATGCTGCATCACGCTGGCGGCCGCGTCGTCGGCGGCACCGACTGCGGCGCGCTCGCCTACCCGCCGCCCGGCTTTGCACTGTTGCGGGAGATCGAATTGCTCGCCGACGCCATCGGCAGCATGGCCGCACTGCAGGCGGTCACCAGTGTCGCGGCGAATTATCTGCGCGCGGACAAGGACATCGGCGCCATCGCGCCCGGCCGCTACGCCGATTTCCTCGTCGTCACCGGCGATCCGCTGCGCGATGTGCGCGAGCTGCGCACGCTCGAAACCACCTATCGCGGCGGCGTTGCCCACGATCCACAGCAACTGATCCGCAACGCGCCGCAGCACCAGCCCGCGGGCATGCACAGCCACCACTGATAAACATCTGACATCCCAATCTGGAGAACAATATGAGCAGAGGTTACGCATTGATTACCGGCGCCATCGGCGGCCTGGGTACCGCCATGACCAAGCGCCTGGTCGCCAACGGCATCCCCGTCATCGGCTGCGACCGCAAGACGCCGGCGGAACTGGAGGCCTGGCGGCAAAAGGCACTGACACCGGAGGAAGCGGCGAAGGTGACGTTGTTTCCGTTGGATGTGACCAAGGATGAACAGGTCGATGATCTGGCGGCCGAGATCAAAAGCCGTGGTATGCACGTCGCCTACCTGGTCAACAACGCCGGCATCCAGGGCTACGGCAAGCCCTGGGAACTGGATACCAAGACCCACGACCGCGTCATCAAGGTCAACATCAACGGCACCTTCTTCTGCACGCGGGCATTTTCGAAAGCCATGGTGGACGCCGGTTTCGGCCGCATCGTCAACTTCGCATCACTGGCCGCCTACACGCCACCGGCCGGTCAGGCCTGCTATGCGGCAGCGAAGGCCGGTGTGCTCGGTTACACTCATTCCATCGCGCTGGATCTCGCCCAGTACGGTGTCACCGCCAATGCCATTGCGCCGGGGCTGATCATGCACGAGGGTTTGGTCGGCGTGATGCCCGATCATGTCTACGAAACCATGCTCAAGCTGGTGCCCATGCGTCGCGCTGGCAAGCCCCATGAAATCGCCGCCAC
>JBPPNE010000260.1:0-14987 GCA_051306415.1 Porticoccaceae bacterium | reverse complement strand
CCACAGTCGGCGCACTGCCCCTGCCATTTGCGGTAGTCGGCGCCGCAGTCATTACACACGTAAGCGACTTCTTTTTTCTTTACCAAGAGTAGGTCCTTGTCACCGTGCGAAGTTCGCCGCATCCTACTCCGGCCGCCGGATGGGGACAAATGTACCGCTATTCCACCGCATTATTCACGATGTTCGGGGTCCATTTATTGAGCATTTCGCGAGCAGGGGCGCCCATATCTGCTAGAGTGCGCCCATGCGATTGATCCCCGAAAAACCCCTGGTATTCTCCCCTCAGCTGGCCGCCACCCTGGGCCTGGAGGAGGCGATCCTGTTGCAGATCCTCGACGACATCATGGCCTGCCATCAACCGGAAGAGCGCAACGGTTTTCGCTGGCTCGACATCGACGCCGGGTTGCTGTCACGCCTGGCGCCCTTCTGGAGCCTGGCTGATCTGCAGCGGATTGCCGCCAACCTCCGCGACAAGGGAGTGCTGCTGATCGGCTCCGCGCCGCTCACCAGCAGCCAATGTCTCCGCTATGCTTTCAATGAGGGTGGCCAACGGAATCCGCCGGAACGGCGCCAGCCGTCTGCGCCCCCGAGCCGTGGCGCGAACCTGATCTCGCAGCGCTGGCAGCCGGAGGATGACGTCCTCGCCCAGCTCGCCCAGTACGGTATCGCCGCCGATTTCGCCCTCGCCCAGGTGGGGGAATTCGTCACCTATTGGAGCGAGCGCAACGAACCCCGTCATAGCTGGGGCGGACGCTTTCTCAAACAGGTGTTGCGCCTCTGGCGAGAACAGGAGAGCGAGCAAGCCCGTCGGGGGCAGGAAATCCCAATGGCGCCAGACTGGCGACCCTCGGCCGACGCGATGGAGATTCTCTGCCAGCAAGCGGGCATCAACTACAATTTTGTCGAGGATGCGATTCCCGAGTTCGTCCTCTACTGGCGGGAGCGGGGCAACAGTTCAAGCACCTGGAACTCCCAGTTCATCCAGCATGTGCGGCGACAGTGGGCGCGCTACACCAGCGCCGTCGAACGCGATAGCGAACCACGGCCGATGAGCGCGGACTGGCAACCGGGTGAAACCCTCTACGAGGTGCTTGCCCTAGCCAATATCGAGCGCGATTTCGCCACCGAACTGGTGCCGGAGTTCGTCCTCTACTGGCGCGAGAGCGGTCAGATCTCAAACACCTGGAACACCAAGTTTCTGCAATACGTCAAACGCCAGTGGGCCTACCATTGCGACGGTGCCCGCAATCATCTGGCCACCACTGCCCACGGCGGCGCGCCCCAGCGATCCCAGCACGCGGGCAGCACCCGGCATCGCAACCTCGCCGATGAACTCAATGATCGCAGCTGGGCAAACTGATCTGGCAATGAACGAACTCAGCGCGGAAGATAGCGGCCAGGCCACCACCGACAGCGGTGCCGATGACGTCCTCGTCATCGCCATCAACCAGGTATTCGCACTGTTTCGGATCAACTATCACAACCAGTTTTACAGCGCCTTCAGCGACACCCAGTTACTCAATCAGGCCAAGCGCCTGTGGCTGGAGTCGCTGCGCCATTACAGCCCGGAGCAGATTCTCCGCTCCGCCCGCCAGATCATTGAAGAATCCAACTACCTGCCGACATTGCATCGGATGATCACCGCCTGCGACAGCGCCGGCGCCGGGTTTGGCCTGCCGCCGGCGCGCGAGGCCTACCTCGAAGCCTGCAACGCGGCGAGCCCCAAAGTGGCACAGCCGTGGTCCCACCCCGCGGTCTATCACGCCGGCCGCGGCACCGGCTGGTACGAACTCGCCAATCGCGCCGAGGACTTCACCTGGCCGCTGTTCAAAGCCCACTACCAGCGCCTCTGCCGCCAGGTGATCGCCGGCTTGGTGCTGGATATTGACGCGCCGCCCGCGCTTACCGACGACGGCGGTCAACCCCTCGAAAAAGCCGAGCGCCTGCAACGATTGCGCGCGCTGCGCGAACAACTCGATCTCTAACTCGAACCACACACAGCAATGATCACTCAGCCGGCCATCCGCAACAGCACCGCTCGGCGCATGGCAAAAACCATTCACAACGGCTTTCGCAGCTATTTCTCCGATTTCCTCAACATCACCCTCGGCGCCAAGGCGCGCTTCGAAAAAGCCGACTGGCTGGGCGCCCAGGACGCCCAGAATGAACGCATCGAACTTTACAAGTCCAAGGTCAAACAGGTGTCGGAGCTGTTGCGAACCGTCACCAACAAGGACACCACCAACCTCGATCTATGGCGCCAGGCCAAAAATGCCTACACCCAACTGCTGTTTGGGTCGTCCAACTTTGAAATCGCCGAGACCTTCTTCAATTCCGTATTCGGCCGCATCAACGACCACGACAAAATCGATGATGACCTCATCTATGTGCTGTCCTCCCAGTTCAAACAGCCGCCGGCAACCGGGTACAGCATTTTCATCCGCTACGACGGCAACCGGGGGATCGAGCAGGTGTTCAGCCAGATCCTGGTCGAAGCTGAGTTTTCCGTGCCCTGGGAAGACAGCGCCCGCGATGTCGTCAATATCCTTCAGGCTTTCGCAGAACAGGTCATCCCCCAGCTCCGCGGCCCTTTGGATGAGATCAAATTCGACATGCTGGAATCGGTGTTTTATCGCGGCAAGGCCGCGTACCTGATCGGCCGCATCGTCGACGGCGAGCACTACATCCCGCTGGTACTGCCGGTGCTCAACAATGAACGCGGAGAGCTCTTTGTCGACACCGCCATTTTCAACCGCGAGGAGATGAGCGTGGTGTTCAGCTTTACCCGCGCCCACTTCATGGTCGATGCACCACTGCCCCACCAGTATCTGCACTTTCTCAAACAGTTACTGCCGCACAAAGGCGACCATGAAATCTATACCGCGCTCGGCTTTGCCCAACACGCCAAGACCGAGTTCTACCGCGAGCTCGTCCACCATCTGCGCCACTCCGACGATTTATTCGTTATCGCGCCCGGCATCAAGGGCATGGTGATGAGCGTGTTTACGCTGCCGTCCTACGATATCGTGTTCAAGGTGATCAAGGACAAGTTCGACCCACCCAAGGAAGTCACCCGCGAAATCGTGCGCGAAAAATACCGCATGGTGTCCCGTCACGACCGCGTCGGGCGCATGGCCGACACCCAGGAGTTCCACAATTTTGTCTTCCCGCTCAACCGGTTCTCGCCAGAGCTGCTCGTGGAACTGAAACAAGTAGCGCCATCCCTGTTGGTGTTTCAGGGCAACCGGTTAATTATCCGCCACCTCTACACTGAACGCCGCATGGCGCCCCTGAACCTGTATCTGAAAGACGCCGACGAAGCGCAAACCCGCAATGTCATGGAAGAGTATGGCAACGCGATCAAGCAACTCGCCGCCGCGAACATTTTCCCCGGCGACATGCTGCTGAAAAATTTTGGCGTGACCCGGCATCAGCGAGTGGTGTTTTACGATTACGACGAAATCTGTCCCCTCACCGAGTGCAACTTCCGACCGACACCGAAACCGCAAACCGAACAACAGGAGATGGCCGCGCGGCCCTGGTATACCGTGGGTCCGCAGGACATTTTCCCGGAGGAGTTTCGACTGTTTTTTTCCGGCAACCAGCTTGCCAGGAAAGCCTTCGAAGAACTTCACGGTGATCTCTACGACCATCGCTTCTGGCAAAGCCTGCAGGAGCAGATACGCGCCGGCCTGATCGTCGACGTCTTCCCCTACCGCCGCAAACGACGCTTTAGCCGCGAGCCTGTCACCAGCGGCGGCGAACCTGCCGACATCAACGCATAGCCGCTAAAAACTTTGGCTAAAGGGTAAACGGCAACGCCGCGTCAATGCGCGGCAAGCGAAGCATTTGCATCAGCAACCGATCCACCCCTAACGCCACTCCCGCGCACTCCGGCAAACCCTCGGCAAGCGCGGCAAGCAGTTGCTCATCAATCGGCATGGGTGGTTTGCCAGCAGCTTGCCGCCGTGCATTGTCCTGCTCAAAGCGCTGGCGCTGCTCGACCGCATCGGTCAATTCGAAATACCCGTTAGCGAGTTCAACACCGTGCAGGAACACTTCAAAGCGACGCGCGACAACACTGCCCTGTGCGTCCTCAGCTAATTGGGCGAGCGCCGCCTGGCACGCGGGATACTCGGTAACAAAGACCAGGCCCGCTGGCAGCCGCGGCTCGACCACCAAGCTGAACAGCAATTCGAGACAGGCGGCGCGCGCGTCGCGATGCCAGTCTCCCCCCGCGCAATCAGCACACCGCCGCCGCAAATCATCAAGAGCGGCCGCGTGGGGATCGAGTTGCACGTGGGTCAAAAAAAGCTCTCGGTAACTAAAACGGCGCGCCGGCAGTGCAGCAACGCCGGGGGCAACGGCTCGCACCAGCTCCTCCACCTCCACCATCAACCGGTATTCGTCCCAACCCGGGCGATACCACTCCAGAAGCGTGAATTCGGGATGGTGGCGCACGCCTCGCTCGCTGTCACGAAAGGCTTTGCCAAGGCAGTACAGCGCGCCACTACCGGCGGCGAGCAGGCGCTTGAGGAAGTACTCCGGAGAGCTTTGCAGATAGGCGGTGGCGCCGTTGCAGTGCGCGGCGATCGGCTGGATGTGGAGGTCGCTGGCAGCCGTTGTCGCCAGCACCGGGACATCCACTTCGAGGATATCGCGGACGGCAAAAAAAGCGCGGATTTCAGCCAGTAACCGGGCCCGTTGCCGCAATGTCGACAGCGTGGCCGAAGGTCGCCAGTCAGTCATCAGAGTGCACTGCGCACGGTCTTGGGATAGGAGCGCGACAGCTCGCCACTAGCCATCGAGCGGTATTGATCGCGGACTATTTGCTCGCCCGACTCAGATATTCACCGGTACGGGTATCGACCCGCACGATCTCGCCACGGTTCAAAAACAATGGCACCTTGATGACCGCGCCGGTACTCAAGGTGGCCGGCTTGGTACCGCCCTGGGCAGTGTCGCCACGGATACCGGGTTCGGTTTCAACGATTTCGAGTTCAACGTGATTGCCCGGCGTGACCGCGAGGGGGGCGCCGTTATACAGCGTGATGATGCAGCTGTCCTGCTCGCGCAGCCAGAGCGCCGCATCGCCGACGATGGTGGCGGTGGCCTGATGCTGCTCAAAACTGTCCGGCTCCATGAAATGCCAGAATTCGCCGTCGTTGTACAGATACTGCATATCCTTGTCGCGAACGTCCGCGCCCTCCAGGCTTTCCCCCGACTTGAAAGTGCGCTCCCACACCCGGCCACTGCGCAGATTGCGCAGACGCACGCGATTGAACGCCTGGCCTTTACCGGGTTTGACAAACTCATTCTCGACAATCGAGCAGGGGTCACCGTCCAGCATCACCTTCAGACCGGGACGGAATTCACTGGTAGAATAATTGGCCATGCCACGCCTCTTGGGGGACTGCGTCAAATTGAGGGCCGCAATGATACCGCACACCGCTGTCGCATGGCAGATGTCCGCCTGGCAGCAGGAGCTGGCGAACGCCATTCGCGACCCCGCCGAGCTGTTCGCCCTGCTCAATCTCGATCCGGCTGGCCTCGATCCAGCGCTGCTCGCCTGTCGGGACTTTCCACTCCGTGTGCCCCGCCCGTATCTGCTACGCATGCGCAAGGGAGATGCCGCCGATCCGCTGCTGCGCCAGATCCTGCCGCTGGGGGATGAGCTGCTACCCGTACCCGGTTACCTCGACGATCCCCTCAACGAGCGGGCTGCCAACCCGGCACCCGGTCTGGTACACAAGTACGCTGGCCGCGCACTGCTGATCGTAAGCCCCGCTTGCGCCATCAACTGCCGCTACTGTTTCCGCCGCCATTTCCCCTATCAGGACAACAAGCCCAACCGCGATCAGTGGCAGCAGGCCCTCGATTACATTCGTGCCGACACCAGCATCAGCGAAGTGATTTACAGCGGTGGCGATCCCCTCGCCGCCAATGACCAGCAGTTGCTGTGGCTGACGCGACAGATCGCCACCATCTCCCACGTCCGCCGCCTGCGCGTGCACACGCGCCTGCCGGTGGTGATCCCATCGCGGATTGACCGCGATTGTCTGCACTGGCTGACCGACACGCGCTTGCAAACCCTTGTGGTTTTACACGTCAACCACCCTAACGAATTGGATAGCCAAGTCGGTCAGGCGGTGGCGCTGCTGCGCGCGGCGGGGATCACGGTGCTGAATCAATCGGTACTACTTGCGGGCGTCAATGACTCCGCCGACACCCTGATCCGTTTGAGTGAAGCGCTGTTCGAGACCGGCATCCTGCCCTATTACCTGCATCTGCTCGACCCTGTGCAGGGCGCTGCACACTTTGCAACGGCCGCGTCGGTTGCACCGGAGCTACTGCGGACACTGAAAAACAGTCTGCCCGGATACCTGGTCCCCAGACTGGTGTGGGAGCAGCCGGGCGAACGGTCGAAAACCTGGTTGCTATAACCGGCAGTTGCGAGAACCTGTGTCCATGAGTCGCGGCAGCCCGGATGCCAACTCACCCAGCACGATAGATTTGTGACTTTGTCAGTTGATTTTGCTGACCCACGAATTACACTGGTACCGGTCAGGCCATGATCGGCCCGACCCGTCAATAACCCCAAGAATAGCGCTTCACCTTCTGGGGCTTGGCG
Source organism: Porticoccaceae bacterium (assembly GCA_051306415.1). Taxonomy (GTDB): domain Bacteria; phylum Pseudomonadota; class Gammaproteobacteria; order Pseudomonadales; family Porticoccaceae; genus CBDDRG01. The sequence goes on along the minus strand of JBPPNE010000260.1, from coordinate 8,356 downwards.
AAAGCGACTAAAAAGGAACTGCCAGACATGGATTTCAAGGAGCGACAAGATACCGAGATCGATCTGCTGCTTGAGCGGCTTCGAGTCCCCGCGCTTGATCTTGACCGGCTCTCCTTTGCCGGCACTTCGCCGATGGACATCAGCGTCTACGCGAGTCGGTTGCCGATCGGTAACCCGCCGGTATTGTGCAAACTTCTCTACGCGGCGATGAAAGAAATAAGTCGCTTGCGGCTGGAGCCAAAAGCGAAGCTCGCGATTCTGGAAACGCTGCTCGCCGTCGTGGTGGACTGCAGGACCAATCTCGCCAAGGATACTTCGCTCAACAACGACACCTTTGAGCGACTGTCACTCGTGCAGGCGCTGCTCAAGCACCAGTTCATGGCCTACAAATCTGTCGCCGTCGAACTCTGCAAAACGGCCACGCAACCCCTCAACCAAAACACGCTGCTGGCAATTGCGGGGGCGATTCATGGCGCGATGGTGACGGCAACCCGGCTAATGCTCAACTGCTGGCAGTGGTACATCAGCCCGCCAGAGCGGGTGTGGTTCGAACTGCACACGCTTTATCGTCTCGCCTGCCATTTTGGTGTCACCAATCACGCATTCACTGAACGCGAGCAAAACCGCGAGACCCGCGCCACGCTGACCGCGACCTACCTCAAGCCCCTGCTGCTCAGCTGCACCACGCCCTGGCGGTACACGGGGGCAGAGCTCAAGATGATGCTCCAGTTTCTCGACCGCGTAGCCCATCTCGCCGAGCTGGCGCCGTTCCAGGAAGACAGCGTCTTTGTCGTCAACATGAACAGCGACATCGGGCCGGTGTACGCGGCACGCGTATCGAGTATCACCCAGCACCATATGCGGCTGCGAACCGAGCGCCTGCTGCGTGCGCTCGGAGCCGATCCCGATACGGGCGCTGTCCCGGTGCAGGTGCCTGAGCTTTCCGAACGGCTTGTCCGCGATTTGCGCACCTACTGGAGCCAGGAGGTCGTCCGTGCCGACAGGCACATTCCCCATCAAAACCCGGTCGATATCGTGATCGGCTTTGCCGCTCTCCACCGCGAACTGAGCGGTCACGCCAACGTCACCGACTTCCTCGCGGCGGCGGGCGTCCGCCCGCCGCCAGGCTATGCGCTGCGCCCACAGTTTGCGCCCACGGAAAGGCGCCCTGATGACCCTTGGCAGGGCGCAGCGGACACCGAACCGATGGAGAGCGGTGGCAGGAAAGACGCTGCCATCGATTACCACGCCGAGATCGCACGGCCGTTACCAGAGCAGCCGAGCTACCGCGGCTTTCACCTGAATACCAGCGAACGCGGCGCCTGCTTTGAAATCACGCTCGCCCCCAAGCAACTGTCCGTCGGTGACCTCATCGGCTTCGGCGAGCCCGGCAATACGGAGAGAGTCCAGGGAATCGTCCGCTGGATTCAGGTAACGCCGGCCTTTCATCGCATTGTCGGTGTCGAGCGACTGATGCTACCGGCCGAGCCCTGCGCCGCCTGTATCCTCAGCGACAATCAGCCGGTTTCCGCTTATTTCACCGGCCTGCTGCTGTCCGAAGCGAAGGATCAGCTCCCCGTGGAAATTATTCTTCCATCGATACCGTTCAAAAGACATCAGCACGTCCGCCTGGTGTCACCCACCTTCGACAAACCCGAGCAGCCAGCCATACTCGCCAACCTTGTCGATTCAACCTTTCACCTATCACGGTTCACATTGTCTTTTGACCGTTAACGAAATCCCCCGCTATGCGCTACAACGGCAAGCGTAAGGTGGGAAGCGGATTGGCGTCTGCGCGGTTTGATCACCGCCCGGGGGTTCAAACCGCAAAGCTTTGACCGGAGACAACTCAGACCTATGGAAAACGACGGCATACTCAACCTCCTGGTGGCGCAAGACACCATTGAGGACGCTAACCGCCTGATCAGCTTGCTGCGCAATACCGCGTACAAGGTCAACGCGCGACACCTGGGCTCGCCGACAGTCCTTGCGGATGCCTTGCATGAACGCGACTGGGATCTGGCGCTGATCAGCAACGACAACGCCCAGGTAGCGCCACGAGACCTCTTCAACCAGCTCGGCAAGCTCAATCGCGATACCCCGGTCATCATAATCACCCGCGAGCGCAGTCCGCAGCTCACCGTGGCGGGGTTGCGGTTAGGCGCTGCCGATGTCATCGCGATGGATGAAGATCAGGTTTTTCTCGAGGTGGTATCAAGGACGCTCTATCACCTTGAACAGCGACGCCGGGAGCGCTACTGGAAGCAGCGCAGCGCCCTTGCCGAAGCGCGTTGCGATCGCTTCATGGCGAGTTCGCGCGATGCGGTGGCAACCATCCAGGACGGCACCTATGTAGAGGTAAACGACTGTTACGCGCGGCTATTCGGCTATCCTGATCGCGACAGCATGATCCTGCTACCGGTCGTCGACTCGGCCGCATCGACGTTCCAGAATACACTCAAGGGCTTGTTGAAATCCTCATCCACGAAGATTCCAGAAAACGAGCGAAGCCACGATTTCACCGGCATTGGCGTCTCCGGAGACATTTTCACCACGCCGATGACGATTTCACCGGTGCAATACCAGGACGAACCCGCATTGCAATTTCTGGTCGCGGCGGAACGATTGCCCGCGGCCGGAGTTGACAGCGCGCCTGAGTTGGCTGCGGCGGGCGATTTCTCCCGCATTGATCTGCGAAAAATGCTTGATTTCATCACCCTCGCAATCCGTCGAGCAAGCCACGACGACACCGATTCGTTGCTGCTCTACATTCGCATCGATCATTTCCACCCACTGCAAGACGACATCGGCTTAAAACAAGCCGAAGACCTCGCCGTTGCCGTCAGCCAGCATCTATCGACGATAATCAGCCGCCAACACCGCCTGGGGCGAATCCGCGAAGACGCCTTTATTCTGCTGATGACCAATACCGCGCCGGAACAAGGGCTCACTTACGCGCTCGAGTTATGTCGGCAAACCGCCGACCACGTCTTCAACATTGGCGCTGGCACCCAGTCCCTTACGCTGAGTATCGGGATCGAGGTCATCGATCACAAAACCGTCAGTGCCGAGAGTTGCATCGACCACTGTCTCCAGGCCATCGAGTCATTGCACAGGGGCCCGGCCGGCAGGGCTGGCAACAGCGCGCGCTGCCATGAACCCACGCCCCAGCCGGACGACGGCCAAGTGGGCAATCAGCAGGACATCGCCACTTTCGGCAAACATCTGATCGAACGTCAGCTGCTCGTACTCCTGTTTCAGCCCATGGTCGCACTCCATGGCGGCAGCGCGGAATGCTACGAGGTACTGGTTGAGCTGAGTCCCGATGCACCCGCGAGAGCAACCGATAGCGACTTCATCAGCGAGATTTCTACCACCGACATCGCTGCTGAAATTGATCGCTGGATCATCCTTGAGGCGGCCAAAAGCCTATTGAAGAAGCGTAAATCGCAGCCGCAGACCCGGTTGTTTGTCAGCCTCAGCGCTGCCACGCTGCGAGATACGAAATTTATCCCTTGGCTAAAGACCGTGCTTGAAGCGGCAGAAATACCGCTGGGCAGCCTGTCGTTTCAGTTGGCCGAGCTGGATGTCGCCCGCAACCTGCATCGCGCCACCGACCTTGTCAACGAACTTCAGGCAATGGCCGGGCTTGCCGTACTCAGTCAGTTCGGGCTGGCCACACCGCCTCTTGGCCTACTAGGCAAGGTGCCGTTCGATTTCATCAAGCTGCACCAGCAAGTGATCGAACGCAGTCAAAAAACGGAAGCTGGAAAAGAAAATCTGAAACAGTTGCTCAATGCATTGAAGGCGGAGGAAGCGGAAATCATCGTACCGTTTATCGAAACCCCGGCAATGATTCCCTCGCTGTGGCAGCACGGCCTCGACTACATCCAGGGACACTATATTCAGGCGCCGAGCAGGGTCATGGACTACGATTTCACCGATGGCGGTTGATCAGGCGCGGATGTCCCGATCCCGAATTCCCATCAGGTAGAGAATGCCATCGAGGCCTACCGTCGAGATGGCCTGTTTCGCATTGGCCTTGACGATGGGCTTGGCGCGAAAGGCGATGCCGAGACCCGCGATCTTCAACATCGGCAGGTCATTGGCGCCGTCGCCGACCGCGATGGTCTGCTCCAAATTGATATTCTCCTGAGCCGCCAGTGTCTGCAGTAACTCGGCCTTGCGCTGACCGTCGACAATCGCGCCGATCACCCGCCCGGTGACACGGCCGTCGGCGATCTCCAGCTGGTTCGCAAAGACGTGGTCAATACCCAGTTGGCGCTGAATGCGCTCACCGAAATAGGTGAACCCGCCGGACAACACGGCAGTTCGGTAGCCGAGCTTCTTCAGCATGGTGATGAGGTGCTCAGCGCCCTCTGTGAGCTGCAGGCGAGCGGCAACCCGCTCAAGCGCAGCGGCTTCCAGCCCAGCCAGCAAGCCGACACGGCGGCGAAAACTGGTCTTGAAATCGATCTCACCGGCCATGGCGGCAGCCGTGATCGCCGCGACCGCGTCACCGACTCCCGCCTCGTGCGCCAGCTCGTCGATCATCTCACCTTCAATCAGTGTCGAATCCATATCAAACACCACCAGGCGACGGTGGCGGCGGTAGATATTGTCCTCCTGGTAGGCGATGTCAATGCCCAGCTCGACCGCTAGCTCCAGCAGCGCGGAGCGGAATGTTTCCGGGTTGTGGGCCTCGCCACGCACGGAAAATTCGATGCAGGCCATGCTGTTGGCCGCGGCTTGATAGAGGGGCACCCGACCCGACAGACGGACAATCTTGTCGATGTTGAGGCCCTCGCTGGCGATCACCGCGGTCACACAGGCAATGTGCTGGGCGGTGATATAGCGCGCGAGGAGCGTAACGATGTGCTGCGGTTTACCCTGCTGCGCAACCCAGTGGTCATAATTTTCTGTGCTCACTGGTTGAAAGCGGACCTGCATACCCAGTTCGTGCAGGCGAAACAGCACATCCTTGGTCACCTGAGAACTGGTCTGTTGCGGCGGAATCTGCGCGAGAATACCCAGGCTCAGGGCATCGTGAATCACCGCCTGGCCGATGTCGAGGATATTGACGCCGTACTCGGCAAGCACACCCGTAACCGCCCTTGCGACCCCCGGCTTGTCATCGCCGGATACGTTAATCAACAGGATTTCTTGCACAGAGGAGTCTGACCGGAGCAATTGGGTTGGTCATTATAGGCGGCCGGCTGGTAAGATAGAAACGCTGATGGATTGACGGAAAACCATGCTAAAAACCACCGCCGCGCCATGGTCCCTCAACCGCCGACTGATCCGCGCAACACTGACGCTAATCGCTACTTTCGCCATGCTCTTGGGCGTGATTCTCGCGATCCAGATGAAAGGTCTCGCCAGTCGCCACCTCGATGCCGTCGGCGACGCCCTCGCCGCCCATCTCGCCGAGGCGGTACATCAACCCTTGAGCGACCGGGACGCGATCAGTCTGCAAGTCGCTTTCGACAGTGTACTCGCTCAAAACTCCAGTATTGGACAGGTTGCGGTGTACAGCGCCGATGGTCAGTTATATGCGCAAAAGCAGCGCGAGGGCCAGCGCAGCGAGGCGTCCACCGTGTTCACCCACCCGGTCGCTCTGGCGGATGGCGGCGCCGGCTCGATTCGCGTCGCGCTGCGAACCAATGCCGTTACCGATGGCTACCTGAAACCCGTAGCAACCGCGCTTACGGTCTGGCTGGTAACAGTTAGCGGCTTTGTGTTGTGGGCCGCCCGGTTTGGTCACGACGTCACCGCCCGCCTGCGCCACCTCTGCCGCGGCCTGCCCGCAATCGAGGACGAAGTCGGCGACAACGAGCTCGCCGTGCTCGAAAAACGCATCGCCCCGCTGCTGATTAACGCCACCCCGCTAGCCGCCGACGCGCCGACAATGGCATCGACCGCGTCGTTTGATCAAACGTACACGCTCGCCATCCACTGCTGCAACTTGCCGCGATTGCGGACTCACCTCAACCGGGAGAGTTTGGAGCGCCTGCTGGCGGGTCTCGATGATCTGATCGCGCTAACCTTGCAGCTCCATGACGGGCACCGGTTGCCGGGCTCCAGCCAATGCCTTTTTTTGCGTTTCTCCGCCGCGGGCGTCGACGCCGACCCGGCGCTGCGGGCGCTATGCTGCGCCCATGCGATCTTCGCACTCTGTCGCGAAGGCGCAATCACTGACGGCGTCAACCGCGAACTGGTTGCGGTTCTCGGTGAATTCTTGCGCCCGCCAACGGGGCCCCAAATGCTCCTCGACCTGATCGAGGGTGAGCATCTGCACAAGCTGGAGGACGCATCCACCACCGCGCAACCCTGGCAAATCCTCCTGTTAAAGCCGGCCGACAAGCAGCTCGAAGCCACCGGACTGGTGGTCAGCGAGCCCGCCCCAGACAACAGCGAATTCGCTCTGTTCGGCGCGTTTTCCGCTGAGCAGCAAGCTCTCGCCAACCAGCAGGTCGCCTATCTGCGCGCTCATCGCCATTGAGCCATTACATGCCCCGATTGCTCTGGCAAGCCAGATGGTGGACACGCCAAATCGCTACGAAGCCACCGCAATTGAAGCTTACGTAAACGTTAGATATATTCCCCGCTCGCGACCCTCGGTGTAACCTATGCCTGCCCAGCAAAATACATATGGCATCTCTGAACTGGCCCAAGAGTTCGGTGTCACTCCTCGGACCATACGCCACTACGAGGACATCGGGCTGCTGAGTCCGGGCAGGAAAGGCCAAACCCGTCTCTATTCCGCCGCTGACCGCACCAAGCTGAAGTTGATATTGCGCGGCAAGCGCCTCGGTCTGTCGCTGCAGGAAAGCCAAGAAATTATCGACATGTACGACCCCAAGCAGGGCAGTGTCAGCCAATTGCAGCGCTTTCTCGCTACCATCAACCGTCAACGTAGCCGTCTGGAGCGACAACTGGAAGATATCCAAACCATGATGAAGGATCTGGATGAGGCCGAACAGGGCTGCCTGCGCGCCCTGCAACCCAAGACCCGCCCTCAGCGTGGTACCCCACCCACGGCGTAAACCATCCACCCTGCAAAGAAGAGAAACGACTATGAACTGCGGCTTCAAGAGCATTAACTTTGATCTCGGCCAGGACATCGACATGCTGCGGGACATGGTCTACCAGTTCTCCCAGAAAGAGATCGCCCCGCGCGCCAAGCAGATCGATCATGACAACCAGTTCCCGATGGAGATGTGGCGCAAATTCGGCGACCTCGGTCTGCTCGGCATCACCGTCGAAGAGGAATACGGCGGCACCAACATGGGCTATCTCGCCCATGTGGTCGCGATGGAGGAAATCTCCCGCGCCTCGGCGTCGGTGGGCCTGTCCTATGGCGCTCACTCCAACCTGTGCCTGAACCAAATCCGCAAGAACGGCACTCCGGCACAGAAAGCCCGCTATCTACCCAAACTCTGCTCCGGCGAACACATCGGCGCGCTGGCGATGAGCGAGCCCGGCGCCGGCTCCGATGTGGTGAGCATGAAACTGCGCGCCGACAAAAAGGGCGACCGCTACATTCTCAACGGCAACAAGATGTGGATCACCAACGGCCCCGACGCCAATACCTATGTGATCTACGCCAAGACCCTGCCCGATGCGGGTTCCAAGGGTGTGACCGCCTTTATCGTCGAGCGCGATTACCCCGGTTTCAGCCGCGCCCAGAAACTCGACAAGCTGGGCATGCGCGGCTCCAACACCGGCGAGCTGGTGTTCGTGGATTGCGAAGTGCCGGCGGAAAACATCCTCGGCAAGGAAAACGAAGGCGTGCGCGTACTGATGTCCGGCCTCGACTACGAGCGCACCGTGCTGTCCGGCGGTCCCGTCGGCATCATGCAGGCGTGCATGGACATCGTGCTGCCCTACCTGCACGACCGCCAACAGTTCGGCCAGTCGATCGGCGAATTCCAGCTCATGCAGGGCAAGGTCGCCGACATGTACGTCGATCTCAACACCTCCCGCGCCTACCTGTACGCGGTCGCCAAAGCCTGCGACCGCGGCGAGGATTCGCGCAAGGACGCCGCCGCGGTGATCCTGTACACCGCCGAAAAAGCCACCCAGATGGCGCTGCAGGCGATCCAGAGCCTGGGCGGCAATGGCTATATCAACGAATATCCCACGGGACGCCTGTTGCGCGACGCCAAGTTGTATGAGATCGGCGCCGGCACTTCGGAGATTCGCCGTATGCTGGTGGGGCGTGCGTTGTTTAACGAAACCCGGTAACCGGTTAAGCGCCACCACACAACACGATAGACACACAAGAATCGCCCGCCGGCGCAGCCGGTGGATACCTCAGGGGAGACTGCCAATGGGCTACCAATCCGTTTTGCGA